>CAZOTB010000098.1:0-23821 GCA_964582645.1 uncultured Verrucomicrobiota bacterium
ACTGAGTCGGGCATTTTCCTCTCCAAAAGCGTTGGCATTGTAGTAGTTCCCTTCGTCTCATGCAATGAATCTAAAACTGCGCGCCCACGTAACGCCGCCGAAGCCGATTGCGGATGTAGATGGCCGACAGGTTCAGCAGGGCGATCAACGCGATCAGCAACAGCGTCGTCGTATAGACCATCGGTTTGCCCGCCTCACTGTTGCGCGACTGGAATCCGACATCATAGATGTGAAACCCAAGGTGCATGAAACTGCGCGCGAGATGCAGAAACGGCGGCTGGCCGTCCACCGGCAGTTCGGGCGCGAGCTTGACCACGCCGGTGATCATCAGCGGCGCCACCTCGCCCGCGCCGCGCGCCATGGCAAGGATCAAACCGGTCATCACCCCCGGCATCGCGCGTGGAAGCACGATGCGGCGGATCGTTTGCCATTTGCTCGCGCCGCAGGCGTAGGAGCCTTCGCGCATCGAACTCGGCACCGCAGCAAGCGCCTCCTCGGTTGAGACGATCACCACCGGCACGGTCAGCAGCGCCAGCGTCATCGAAGCCCAAAGCAATCCGCCGGTGCCATACGTGGGCGTCGGCAGTTTTTCGGGAAAGAATACCTGGTCAATCGAGCCGCCGACCACGTAGCAGAAGAACCCGAGCCCGAACACGCCGAACACGATGCTCGGCACGCCGGCGAGGTTGTTGACGGCGATGCGGACCGAGCTGAGCAAGGACCCCTGTTTGGCGTACTCGCGGAGGTACAGCGCGGCGATCACACCGAACGGCGCGACGGCCATGGACATCACAAGCGTCATCATGACGGTCCCGAAGATTGCCGGCAACACGCCGCCCTCGGTGTTCGCCTCGCGCGGCTCTTCGGTGAGAAACTCGAACCATCGGCCGCAATACACGCCCGCTTGTTGCCATAGGTTCAGACGGTTCGCCGGGTAGGCGCGCACGATTTCGGAAATCTTCTGTTCCTTCGTGCGGCCGCCCACCTCGCCGAGCAACACCGTGTACCGAGCGTCCTCCGCGCGGATGCGTGCTGCTTCTTCGGCCAGTTTCTCGTATTGTGCTTTCAACCCGGACTCGCGCCGGGTTACCTCCGTCTGCTGCTTCGCGTACTGCGGCGATTCCTTCCCGTGCTTCAATTCGACTTTCCGCAGATCGAGGCGCTGTTGTTCCAGCTTGCGGTTGACTTCACCGATGTCGTCCTTCTCCATGTTGCGGACCTTGCGGTAGCGGGCGCGACCATCGGGATGCAACTCGCGGAATTTCTCCTCGCACGACTCCGGGGTCGAGGCGATCGCAACGCCGTCCACACGAATCTCTTTCAGAAAGCCGACGAACGGCCCCCACTCCTGACGCTCGAACAACCACGCGTCGCGCGGGTGCCCGGACGTCTTGATCTCGTGGGCCGAGATCCACTTGAAGTCGTCGCCATAGAGGTCGTAGTTGCCGGTCCGCAGGAGTTTGCGCGAGCCCAGGTTGTCGTTGGCGCGAATGTTGTCGGCGATTTCCCTGGGCAGCGGTTCGAGTTGTTGGGGACTGAGCCGGTAACTCTCGTGGCGCGTGATCTCGCCAAGAAACTGCTTGCCATCGCTCACGGTGACCTGGATGATCCGGCTCGGCCAGAAAGTCGCGGTGCCATGCACAATGACGAGCAGCAGCAGCCCGCTGATCATGAGCGTGGCCACCACCAATCCGCCGCCGGTGAGCCAGACCATCGGTTCGCCTCGCGCGGTAAGCGAGGTGATGCGCTGCCGGAGTTGTTTGCCGGTCGTGCTCACAATTGAAACGCCCGTTTGCGGAAGCGCATTCGCACGATCTCGGCCAGCGTGTTGACGAAGAACGTCATGACGAACAGGGTCAGCGCCGCGAGGAAGAGCATGCGGTAGAGCGTGCCGTCCTTGACCGCTTCGGGCAATTCGACGGCGATGTTGGCCGAGAGAGCGCGCAGGCCGTTGAAGATGTTGGCGTCCAGAAGAGGTGTGTTTCCCGCCGCCATGACGACGATCATCGTCTCGCCCACGGCACGTCCGAGGCCGATCATGACCGCGGAGAAGATGCCGGACATGGCCACCGGCAGGATGACCCGCACGGCGGTCTGCCACGGCGTCGCGCCGCATCCAAGCGAGGCCGAGCGGAGATGCTCGGGGACACTTGAAAGCGCATCTTCGGAAATCGTGTAGATGATCGGGATCACCGCAAAACCCATGACGAAGCCGACGACGAGCGTGTTGCGCTGGACGTACGTCCCAACCAGCGCGCCGCGCGGATCCGCCCCCAAGCCGGCCAGCACGACACCGACCAGCCAGGCCAGCAACGTCGTGGCCGCCAGAATACCCAGCAGCTTGGCCAACTCGACCATGCCGATCTGCACGCGGCTCATACCGCGGAACCGCAGGCCGCTGCGTTCAGCCACCAGTTTCCGTTGGGCAAACCATACGACGAGCAGGCACATCGGCCAGGCGAGGATCGCGATGCCGGGCACCGCGGTGCCGACGCGTCCATCGAGCCAGCCTTTGAAGTCGGCCTGGAAGAGCCAGTGTTCGATCGGACCGCCCAGGCTGCGTCCCGCGACGAGGGCGACGAACACGACGCCGAAGAGCATCAGGAACTGCGGCCAGCCGGCATAGCGCACAATGACAGGCTGCGGCAACATCTGCCACAGATAGCCGGCCAGGATCACAGCCAGCGGGATGGCCGCGAACACCGTCAACACGGCCACGACCCAGTTCTCCACGATGGGCGCGAGGACGAGTGCGGCGATGAACCCGAGCACCACGCTGGGAAGCGACGCCATCGTTTCGACCGCCGACTTGATTGGGGAACGAAGCCGTTTGTCCAGAAACTGCGAGGTGTAAATTGCGCCGAGCAGAGCGATGGGGATGGCGAAGAACAACGAGTACGCCGTCGCCTTGAGCGTGCCGAAGATCAACGGGATGAGACTGAATTTCGGCTCGAAGTCGTCGTTGCCGCTCGACGACTGCCAGGTGAAGGTCGGCTGCGGATACCCTTCGTACCAGACTTTGCCGAAGATCGTCTTCCAGGTGGTCTCGGGATGCGGATTATGGATGTCCCAAAGCCACGCGCCGCCGTCCGCGTCCACGGCGAAAATGCCGTCGGCCTTCGGGGTGAGTTGGAGGCTCTCGATCGCGGTCTGGGCGGGCAGTTGCACTGTGCCGAGCACGCGTTCGCTGGTCAGGTGGCGGAGAACCACCTCGCCCTTGACCGTGGCCGTCAACAAGCCCTTATCGCGCGTGGACATCGCTGCCACGCTCACCGCGGCGTCGTGCGGCGGAAGGGTGTGGGCGGCGACCAGTTGATAACCGTCGAGTGTGCCCGCAGCCGGACGCTCGACGCGAAACCATCCGTTGACGCGGCCCAGCGAATCCGTGGCGATGATGGATTGATCGCCAAACATGAAAGCGAATCCCGTCAGTTCGGCGCCGGCTTCGGGCACGAAGTCGGTGACTTCCGCCACCACGGGTTCTTCGACGCGTCGCAGGTCGTAGCGCCGGACCGTGCCGTCGCGCCAGGCGAGATAGACCTGGTCGCCCTGCGCGTTCTGCATGAGAAACGAGGGAAGCCCCGCCGGCTCAGACGCATCGAAGGGGAGTTGATGCTTGGCGACCTTGAGGGAAATCTTGCCCGTCAGGATGTTCTCGCGACGGCTGACTTCGCTCCAGAACAACTCGCCGTCCTGTTTGAGGACGGTGAACACTTCACGGCGGTCGCTGACTTTGTAATCGAGCAACGAGACCGGCACGTCCGCTTTGCCGACGACCACCGGGTCTTCCAACTGCAAGTGCGTCCCGTCCGCGCCGAAGCGGATGACGCCGAGCCGCACGGAGCCGTCCGAGAACCCGAATCCGACGTGACCTCCTCGCAACGACCGCGCGAACGCGGTGACGCGAGGCTGGGCTGGGAGCAGTTCCTTCTCCTCCTTGGTCTGCCCCGTGCGCGCGTCGAAGAGGGTGAGCTTGCCCGAGCGATCCAGCGTCATGCCCAGCGACTTGTAGTCGTCCAACTCCACGAACAACAAATCGGGAGGGTGGTCAGCCGAGAAAAGCTGGTACTGAATCGGCTCGGAGATTTTCGCGCCCTGGAACAACGGGATGACGACGGTCACCAGATAGATCATGATCCCCAACACGGCCACGATGACGAAGATGCCGCCGGCGGTTATGATGACGGTGGTGAGCTTGTCCACCAAACGAACGGCGGGACTCGTCTTGCGCACCGCCGGTCTCGCCGGGGCAGCAGGAGGAGGTGGCGGCGTTTCAACGACGGCGGCCATGGTTTGCTCGATTGATTGGTTTGATCATGATCGCCCCCGACCCAACTACGGCACTATTCGCCCGCGCGATAAGACCGAACAGCAGGGGCAGGATTGCTCCCGCCCCTGCTGCGCGCTTGACGTTCCGAATGCCCCACCGTCTTACTTCGCTGCGATGCTCTCTTTTTCCAAGGCCAGCTTCCGGCGCTCTTCCAATGCGATGCTGGAGGGGATCGGCAGATAGCCGTCCTTGATGACTGCTTCCTGGCCTTCCTTCGACAGAACGAATCGGAGAAACTCGCCGCGCAACGGATCGAGTTTCTCACCGGGTTTCTTGTTTACGTAGAGATAGAGATAGCGGGCAAGCGGGTAATCGCCGCTATACACTCCCTCGATCGTCGCCTCGTAGGCTTGCTCGCCCTCTTTCGCGGCAAGGGGAACGGCGCGCACGTCGGCAGTCTTGTAGCCAATGCCGGAGTAGCCAATGGCGAACTTGTCCGAGGCGACGCCCTGGACGACCGAGCTCGAACCCGGCTGTTCCTTGACCTCGTCCTTGTAATCGCCCTTGAACAGCGCATGTTCCTTGAAGTACCCGTAGGTGCCGCTGGCGCTGTTACGACCATAGAGGCTGATCGGTTTGTCCGCCCACTCACCCGTGAGACCGAGGTCGCCCCAGGTCTTGATGTCCTTGGCGTAGCCGCCGCGACGGGTCTTCGAGAACACTGCGTCCACCTGCTGCATCGTCATGCTCTTGATCGGATTATCCTTGTGAACATAGACCGCGAGCGCGTCGAAGGACGTGCGGACGGCAGTCGGCTTGTAACCGTACTTTTTCTCGAAGGCGTCGAGTTCGGCGTCCTTCATCGGCCGGCTCATCGGCCCGAAGTGCGCGGTGCCCGAGACCAATGCCGGCGGCGCCGTCGCCGAGCCTTTCCCTTCGACTTCGATCTTGACGTTGGGGTATGACTTGTAGAAGCCTTCCGCCCACAGCGTCATCAGGTTGTTCATCGTGTCGGACCCGATGCTCTTCAGGTTGCCCGACACACCGCTGGTTGCCGCGTACTCTGGAATCTTCGGATCCACGGTGACCGCGTCCGCTCCGGCCTGCGGAACGGCCGCGGCCAAGAGGAACCCGACACCGCCTGCCACTGCGAGACTGTGTGTGATATTGAATTTCATGGTTGCTCTCCTATCTGTCTTCCTACTTTTTCTATTTCTATGTTACGTTCGTGTGCCGGCTTCGTTCCCGGTTGGTGACGTTTTCCTCATCCCGCCCGAGATGATCGGGAGGGAAAGCCGCCGCGGCGACGTGGAGCATCGTCAGAACTTGAAGACGGTGTCCGCCTGCACGCGGAGAAGGTCCGAGCCGTTCTTGCCGCGCGTGTTTTCTCCCGAGTTGGGCCGGGAACTGATCTTTTCGGTGATAAAGGCCTTGCAGCCCAGTTGCCACCAGTCGCGGACGTTGTACGTCCCGTTCACCACGTGACCGCTGCGATCGGTACCGCCCAGACCCCAGTCGGAGTCAGCCAGCGCGTCCCAGGTCGAGTCGGCTTCCTGATACTTGTACTGGTAGGAGATCTGCCATTCGCCCTTCTTCTTGCTGCCGCCGAACGCGACGTGCGCCGTCCACGCGTCCACCTGACCGGGGGACTTGGTCTGCGTGGACCCATTGAGATCGTCGTAGCTGTCGGAGAAGTTGTGGTCATACTCCCCGGCGAAGGTGAACACGCACGGCGTGCGAAAGAACGGTTTTTCGCTCAACACCCAGGCCACCTCGCCCCGCGTGTAGAGAACGTTGAAGTCATCGAGGTAGAAGAGCGTCGTGCCGGCCCCGCCGGGCTGGCGGGTGGCGTTGCCGCGATTGGGCGAGGTGCTTTGGGCGGAAGGGGAGGCCGCGCCCGCGGGCTGGCTGCCGGACTGAATACCCATCAACCGCATGTTCTCGGTGCGCGAGAAGCCAACGGCGCCCGTTGCCTTGACGACCGGCTTCTTCGGGTCCGAGCCACCGAGGCTTGCCTCGAGGCCGCCCTGCATTTCCAACAGGTATGGATCGTTCTCGTCCGCGCTGATTTCATCGAGAACGAACGCGCCGGAGTTGGTGAACAACCGCAATCGTTTCTCGCTGCCGAATCTCCGTTGCATCTGCCAGCCGATTCCTTCCGGCGTCACATCGAAGTCGTATTGCATCGGCGAGTTGAAGGAAGGCTGCCAGATGACATTGTTCATCTTGCCGCCGGTGAGGCTGACCCAGTCCGCGAACGGAGGCGTCAACGTCACATACGCCAGGTCAATCCGGAATTCATCGCGATTGAATGTATTGTCGAACGACTGGTTGGAGCTGACGGGATCTTCGCCACCCGTGGCAAAACGCAGACCCATCTTCGCCCAATCCTGAAACTTGGTTTCCAGTCCGAGCCGGGCGCGATACCGAAAGCGCGTCCGGTCGCTCTCGTTGCTCTGGTCGTCGTTGTCGAAATACTCGTAGCGGAGCCGCAGGTCGCCGGACCACCTCATTTCGTCAATCCAACTCGCGACCTTGGTCTTGTTGGATCGCTCGAGTTGACGCTGCAGGTCGGCGTCCAACTCCTGCTTCAGTTCCTTCATCTCCTGTTGTGTGATGATGCCCTTCCGCACCAGCAGGTCCAACAGCGCGTCGTTCGCCTGGCCGAACGAGCTTGTTGCCCAGGCAAAAACGAGTCCCACCCCCCACACTCCCAGCATTCTTGTGATGCCTTGTTTCGTTGTCCGTTCCATTTGTTCCTTTCCTGATTGGTTGTTGCGTGGCAACCCTAGGTAGGACATGTCACAGAACAAGAGCGAAATTGTTACGTTTTGGAAACACACGACTGCCCTTGGCGAGGATTGAAGGATCAAGCCGGTGGCTGCTTGCGCTGGCGCGCACGCCACTCCGACGGGGTGAAACGGAAATGCTTCTTGAAGGCCGCCGTGAACAGTCCCACATGCTGAAACCCGCTCTCAAACGCCACATCAATCACCTTCGCATCGGTCTCCGCGAGCAACTGACGGGCTTTCTGCAGGCGCAACTCGGTCCGCTTCGGAACGAAGGAATGACCGAAGTAACTGCGAAACTGCCGGCTCACGTGACGCACGCTGCATCCGCACATCTGGGCCAGATCCGCTGGACTCAGATGCTGCAACTCCTCCTCGGGGATTTGCTTCATCAGCTGCTCGAACCGCTCGCGTGCCGTGCGGGATGATTCAATGGGAACCTGCTGCTTCGGCAGTTCCTCGCGCAAGACCGTCGCCGCCAGGTGGAGGATCTGGCATCGGGTCATCAGCCCGTTGTCGCCGACTTCCTGTGCGCAGAGTGCGGCGAACTGTTTGGCGTGAGAATGGTTCGGTGGAAAGTGCCGCACGGCGAGCCGCGCATGGTTGCCGTTCGCTTTCAGGTACTGCCGTTCGAACGGCGTCAACACGCCCCCCAGTGATTCGGGCTGCAGGAGGAAGTAGTTCATCCGCAGTTCGCCGAGCTGGCTCGATCGCAGGGGACACAGGGCCGGACTTCCCGCGACGAGCATATCGCCCGCGCCCAACATCAGCGCGGAAGATTGCCGCAGCAGGAAACCATCACCGGAGGCGATGAGGAGGAACACCCACCCTTGGAGTTTGGTCTTCCACTCCGTGCCCGCAGGAATGCAGGCTTCTCGCAAAACCAGATGACCGTTGGAAATCATGCACCCGAACTACAGCATGCGCGCGTGACGATCCGGTGGCGCCGGGGTGAAGTTGGGGCGACGACCGTGTGACGACGCGACCAGTCTGCCTCCTGCGACAGCATAGACGCCTTTACCGTTTCGCCTTGGCGATGCGCTCGACCTGTTCGAGGTAGCGAGCGACGCTGTCGCGCGGCTTCAACTCGTTGGCCCGACGCAGCAGGGGTACCGCGTCCTGCAACTTCGACTGACTTACCAGCAACTGCGCGTGACGCACCTTGGCGTCGGCTTCAAACGCCTCGATGCTTTCGGCACGTTCGTAATAGAAGACCGCCTTCTCGATCTGGCCCGCCTTGCCGTAGTGCTGCCCCAGCAACATCAGCGCTTCGCCGTCGAGCGGGTCAAGGGACACGATCTGTTCGAGCACCTGAGCCGCCTCGCCACCCGCGCCTTCGGCCACGGCGATCCGTGCTTCGAGTTTCAGCATTCGTCGCCTGGCCGTGTCGTCGAGCTTGTCCCCCTGTACCTCTTTGATGCGCGCAAGAATCTGCTTTGCCTGCGCCGCAGCCGACCGGCTGGCCAGAATCTCGGCCGCTCGCAGCGGCCGGGCCGAGGGCTGGGTGGGATCGAGGTCGAGCGCCGCCAGATACGCCCGCACGGCCAGGTCGGGCGAGTTCTCGTTCACGTAAATGTCCCCGAGCGTGTTGAGACTGTCGAGCGTGGCTTTGCCCATGCGCGCCAGCAACTCGTAGTTCTCGGCGGCCTTCAGTGGTTCTTTCAGACCAATGAAGGCGTTGGCCTGCAACAGCCAGAAGTCCACCCGTTCCGGATTTGTCTCGATCAGTTCGCTGAACAACGCTGCCGCTTCCCCGTACTTCTGCTGCTTGAGGATGCACCGGGCCAGGCCCATCTTCCAATCCACGCTATCCGGCTGGAGCAGCGCGGCCGACCGGAACGCGGATTCCGCCGAGACGAAATCCTCCTTCGCGGCATAGGCGTGTCCGAGCAACCCGTAGGTCACGGAATCCCCGCCACCGAGTTCGATCACGCGCGTAAAACAGCGCACCGCCTCGGCCGGGTTCCCCTCGCGAACGTGGATCAGTCCGAGATTTTTGTGCGCGCGGCGAAACGCGGGAAACTTCTGGATCGCCATCCGGTAGCCCGCGGCGGCTTTGTCAAAGAGCTCCTGCTGGAAGTGGATGTTGGCGAGGGTGAAATCGAGCACGGCGCTGGAATCGGGACGGATGAGCTTTTCCAGTTGCACGCCCGCAGCGGCCATGTTGGTGGACAGCAGCGGGAGGATCTTGCGGAGCGCATCGCGTTCTTCCGTGGAGACCTCTTTGGGTTCGATGTCCGACGCGCTGCCGTAGCTGGCCAGAAACTGCTTCTGAAAGGTCGGATCGTTCCACAGCGCCGACACCTCCGCGCCCGGCTCGGAAACCGAGGCGGCGGCAACGTGCGCCCAGCCCGCCAGCACCAAGAATTGGAAGAGCGAGAGCGCGTATTTCATGGGAACGTCAGACCGCGAACCGGATCGGCACTTTCATCTTGAAGTTGACCTTCTGCCCGCCGCGCACGCCCGGCTCGAACTTCCACTGCTTGACCGCGTCCACGGCGGGTTTCTCGAATGCAGGGTCGGTGGAGTTTTCCACCTGGACGCTGGCCACTTTTCCCTGCTTGTCCACGACGAACAGCACGACCACGCTGCCGGCCACCTTCTTCTGACGCAGCGAGAGCGGATACGTCGGCGTGACCTGAAACAGCGGCCGCGGCTTCTGATCCAGGTCGGCCATCGAGAACACCGAATCCATGTCGGCGATATCGGCCTGGCTGGCATTGCGCGCCGCGCCAAGCCGGAACGTGGAGGCGAACGCGCCATCGCCGCCGTCGCCGCCGGGGTTGAGGGCCACCTCGAGTTCGCTCAGGCTCAACGGCTCGGGCGCAGCGGCCTGCTCGGGCGGCATTTCGGGGAGTGGTTCGGTTTCCTTCTCGATCTCCTCCTCGATCTTCGGTTTCTCCTCTTCCTTCTCCTTTGCCTCGTCCACCAGCGCCACGTCATCCACCTTCTGGCCTGCCGGCTTTTCTTCATGGAACAGAATCAACCCGCCAAAACACAACAGTCCGGCATGCACCAGAATGGCGGCGATCACTGCGATTCGTTTGTCTCGTTTCATCGTTTCTCCGTGGATATGCCCACCTTGGTGATGCCCTGCTTGCGCGCCTCGTCGAGCAGGGCGACCACCATCTTGAAATCGGCGTTGCCGTCGGCGTTGACGATGACCTTCGGGTCCTTCTCGGCGGCCTTGTAGGTCTGGAGCTTGAACGGCAACTGGGCGACGTTGATCTTCTCCTTGTTGAAGAACACCTCGCCGCTCTCCTTGACCGTGAGCGTCAGCGCCTTGTTCTCGTCCTGATGCTTTTCCGCGGTGCTCGCGTTGGGCAACTGCACCTGCATGCCCTGGTTCTTCGTCATCGAAAGCGACACCATGATGAAGGTCGCCAACAGGAAAAACATGATGTCAATCAACGGCACCACCTCGATCCGCGCTCGTTCGGCAATGCCGCTGTTTCGGATTCGCATGGGTTCTCCTCAGTTTTGTTCGCCGCGGGTGGCGGCCGGCTGCGCCAATGCGGAGGGAGACGGCAGTGTGCCGCGCCGCGCCATGCGCTCGAGCAGACTCTGCCGCGCGACGTGGCCTTCTTCTTCCATGATCGGTTTCATCAACAACTCCAGATGGCTCGCCGTGTCCTCCATCTCGTGCCGCGCCTCCTCGGCGCGCGACCGCAGAAAGTTCAACGGAATCAGACAGGCGATGGCGATGCCGAGGCCGAACGCCGTGGCGATGAGCGCCTCGGCGATGCCACCGGTGATCGCGGCAGGCGCAGCCAATTCGGCCCCGCCCAGCATGCCGAACGACCGCATCATGCCGGTGACGGTGCCGAGCAATCCGAGCAGCGGCGCCATCGTGACCACCGTGTCCAGAAAAGGAATGCTGCGGTTGAACCGAACCAATTCCGCGGTGGCCGCGCGCATCAAGGCGTCCGAAAGCGACTTGCCCCGATGCGTCACTGCATACGTCAGCGCGCGCACGATAAAATCCTGTGAGCCCGTTCCAACGCGAATCGCCCCCTCGATGTCACCATTCTGCACGGCTGCCAGAAGTCCCTCGACCGCCTTCGGGTCGCGCTGCTTGCGAATGCGAGAGAGGAAGATCATGCGTTCGATGATCACCGTCACGGCGATCAGCGACACGAGGAGCAGCGGATACATGATGGGGCCGCCCTTCTTGAAATAGCCCACCAGGCTGCCGCGGTTGACCAGTTCCTTGAGTGCGCTGCCGCGCGTGGGATCGAGCGGAACGATGCCTTCGCCGCTGTTGACGATCGAGGCGATGCCGGGAGTGATGGACTTGTCGAGCGAACGAACGGCGGGTTTGGTCGAGCCGGCCTGGGGTAGCGCCAGCCCGGCAGCCTGACCGTTGTTCGATGCGAACAGCACCACCGGTCCGACGATGGCAAACTTTCCGGAGGCGAGAAGGCCATCGGGAGCAACTGCATCGCCGTCGAAGCGCGCGCCGCCGACCAGTTCTTCGATGCGGACGAGCGAGGTCTTGACCAGCGCAAACTGCCGCCCGTGCTTTTCGACCTGGGTCAGGTCGGCGTTCTGGGGGGCGAGCCGCGCCGCTTCCACGATCGGGGCGTACCGGGCCAGCTCGCTGACGTGGACGTGCGACTCGAAGCCGCGCGTGTACTCATCCATGAGATTCGAGAGGTACGAGAGCTCATCCTGCCGGCCCTTGATCTCGGCCTTGAGGTTGGCGAGTTCGAGGTTGCGCGTATCGAGCAGGCGGCTGGCCTTGTCGTAGTCGCCGCGGAGCGCGCCGAGCCGGTCCTCGAGTCTGCTCAACTCGCTGCTCATTGGAATTTTCTCGGAGGCGATCTGTTCGCGGAGCGTGGCGAGTTCCTTGAGGCTGGACTCGAGGTCCTGCTGCACGGTGTGCGCGGCCTTGTCGAGCGACTCCGAGGCGGAAACGCAGGTCGCCGCACCCACAAGCAGCGCGCAGAGAAGGGAGGTCGTATTCATTGGATCGTTACGGGAAGCGGCACGAACCGCGGGGAGGCTTTGTTCGCGAGGATATTCATCGCCTCGGACACGTCGGGAGCGATGTGGTTGGCGGATTTCCAGCGCCAACCGTCGGCGGAGGGTTGTCCCACGCCCGCCTCGCCTTTGGCGCTGAGGAAGTACGCCTGGCACAGGCCGACATAGAGCGTCTTGACCTCGGCGGGCCTGCCGTCGGCGAGCGAACGCACTTCCGTGGCGAGCGTGATCTCGCCATTGAGCTTGTTGGCTTCGTTGAGAATGCCGAGGATGTTTTGAAACCGTTCCGCGAGCGTGACCTTGGTGGTGGTCGGGTCGGCCGGGATGCGCTGGTAGAGCGGGTTCAACTTCAACTGAATCGGTTCGGGCAGAATCTTGAAGAGCCGACGCAGCTTGGCTTCCAGCTCGGACACAACCTGCCCCATCGCGGCCGCGGCAGCCTTCAGCGTCTCGTTCTGCGCGACCAGCTCCAGCCGCTTCTTTTCTGCGTCCGCCGCGTTGGCTTCGGCCTGTTTGATTTTCTCCTCCAGCGAGGCGATCTCGGTTTTCAACAACTCAATGCGCGACTGCAGGATCTCTTTGCCTTCCCGCCACTCCTTCTTTTCCTTCGAGATGATTTGCTGCGTCTCCACCCACTTGCCCAACGCGGCCCGGGTGGTGCCCACACTCGAAGCGGGATCGGCGCCCGTCTGGGCCTCGGCGGCACCCGACGACAACGTCCAGGCGCTGACAGCGACAGCGACGAGGGTGATGGAGAATGACTTCATGATGTAACCTCGGTTGTAGATTCGGCGTGTGACGAAGCAACTGCGTTGGAGTTACAGATCGGCAACGATTGTGTGACGACGGAGGAAGCCCCGGCGCGGGTCGCGGTGGCGGGGGCCGCAACACTCGGGCGTCGGGAGCGTTTGGGCCGCGCGAGCTGGAATCCGGGTTGCACGGTGATCGTGAGGTTGGTGCCGGGCAGCCGGTAGGTGATCGCGCCCGATTTGCGGTAGATGCCGACATAGCCCGCTCGTTTCATTTCTTCGGCGGAGCCGTGCGGACAATCGCGCGGTTCGCCGATGAGATATTTCTCACGCAACGTTGTCTTGTCCGGGCCGACCAGGTCGAGCGACGAGGCCCGGCGATTTCCGACGAAGTTGTCCTCACGCTGAAATGGAATGAATTGGCAAGGTGTCATGGATGTTCCTCCGTGGTTTGATCCTGCTTCATATCACGGGCGCAACGTAACGAGAGCGCACATCGCCGCAAGAGCGAACCGGGTCGGGGAGCAAGAATTTGCCGCGCCGAGATGAGTCTGTAACGCGCCTTTCACATTGACCCACTCGAACGAGACAGCGCCACAAGGTTTCATAAGCCGAACTTGTTCGCGCGGCGACACTCTCGCGCCAACGGCGCCGCGACGGGGCAGGGAGTGTTGAGCGCGGGCCGGCACCGGGCAGAGGGCCTCCTTTCCCACTGCCCGATGTGCGCGCCCACCTCCGTTATGGCGAAACAGTGATCTGATAGATCGTCGTGGAACCGCTGACCTCGTTGGCGACCACAAGCAACGGCTCGCCGTTCGGACTCTCGCTCGCGGGGATGAACACCAAGCCTTCCGGACCTAGATCGCCCGCCGTGCCCGCCTCAGCGTCGCCGGAGAAGTCGCGGTTGTTCACATAGGTGACAAACTCGGGAGCGAGCGGATTCGTAAGGTCATAGATGACGATGCCGCCGATGCGTTCGAGGCCGATGAACGCGTACGTCACACCCTGGATCTCGCCGACGGTCACGCCCTCCGGCTCGGGACCCTTGTTGTCGCTGCGATTGTCGAATGTGTCATTCTCATCGTTGGTGGAGTTGAAGTAGTCGGGAAAAGCATCCGCGGTGATCTGCTCCAAAGCATCGCCGCTGTCGAACACCTGCGTGAGCGACCCATTCGCTTCCACGCGCCAGATGGAAAACGAGCGCCCGCCGAACGTGTACAACTTGTCGTAATCCCCGTCGCCATCGGTGTCCCCGTTGGCGGTGGTCACCGTGAGCCGCCCGATCTGTGCGTTCTTCTGCAGGTTCGTCGCGTTCGGAAACGCGGTCAGATCGAGCAGCAGACGACTTACCCTGGCTTCCTCGGAGAACGCATCATAATCCCGCGCGTCACCTTCGTTGGCCGTGACGAGATAATTCGTGCCGCCCGCTTCGAATCGCGCGAGGGCATCGGGCATGTAGAATCCCAGCACGGGCCAGTTCGTGATGCTGATCGCACTGTCCCGGTCGCTGGCATCCAGACCGTTGCCGGCCAGCGAGAAATCCTTCACGCCGAGGGGAAGAATCTCCAGCACCTTTGCCGTTGCGATGTCCACCACTGCGACGGCGTTGTTCTCCTGCAACGTCACGTAGGCGGTGCTGGAATCCGCGGAGACAACGATGTACTCAGGCTCCAGGTCCTGGGCCACCGTCGCGTTGGGACCAAAGATGCGAATCCCTGCAGCGATCAGATCCGCCTTGGCATTGTTGAACGCCTTGAAGTTGGCTTGCTTGACATCACCCGGCTTGAGCCCTTTTCCATTGAGCAAGCCCTGCACGTCCACGATGGAGACCGAGCCTTCCGGATCGGACTTGTAGCTCTGGTTCGGCTCGCCTTCGTTGGCAAACAGCGCCTTCTTCCCGTCCGGTGTGAACGTCACCATGTCGGGCAGAAACCCGATCTCAACCCATCCCAACAGACTGCCAGCGGCATCGAAAAACGCCGCGATGCCGGCAATGTGTTTGTCGTCAATCTTGCGTTCGACCGCCACGGCCACCACGCCGGCAGAAATGGCCACGCTATTGGGACTGGCGGCAATCTTGTTGTTCGAGAACAACGATCCGATTTCGATGGTCCCCCACAGAGTCGGGTCGGTCGGATCGCTCAAGTCGAGGATGTCGATCGTTTCATCGCCACCATTCACGACGAACAGGCGCTGCGATGCGGGATCGAAGTCGGGGATTTCGGCCGCCCCCTCATTGAAGAGGCCGGTGGTGTAGGTGCCAATGGGGGTGAGACTGAGTTGCGCGTCCGCGAAAACGGGCGCCATCAAAGCCACCGCGCACGAGACGACAGCCACGGCGAGAGTGTGAAAATGGGAACTGAAATGCATGGTTCTTGATCCTTGGTTGATAGTTATCTGGTTTGCGCTCCTGTTTCCTTCGCGATGAGGACTTCCCTCATCACGAGGCAAAGCATCCCGTCCGCGTGTAAAGAACAAGTGGGGAACTGGTGACAATCAGGTGAAACGCGATCCAGCATCCGGCGGGCGGGCTTACCAGGTTCGGCTCTCGGCTCTCCCTTTCCGGTCGGGTTCGCTTCCGACCAGGGACTGTGTCACAAAGTCCAGACTGATCGTGGCACCGTTCCTCGGCACGTTCCCGTCGGGGGCGTGATATAGCTAATTCCAAGGCAGACGTGGACCTCATCGGTACTCGGAACACCATCGGGGGCACGGATTATGGTGAGGCGAACACAATTGCATTCAATGGCGCTCACGGCATTTCGATTGAAAACGGCGGCGGAAATACGAACAACGCGATTCTTCGCAATTCCATCTTCCAGAACACCGAGCTTGGAATTAATCTGGGCAACCCGGGTGTGACAACTACCGACCGTCACCATCGGCGCGCCGGTAACGCTCAGGCTCACCAACGTCGCCGTCCTCAACCGCGAGCAAATCACCGCGCTCGTTCCTGCTGGCGGCGGTCTCGGCGCCGGCACGGTAAGCGTGATCTCTTCTCCCACCAACGGCGTGATTTCGTTCGGCCGGTTCGTGAATCAATGGGCGAGAAAACCGGAACAAAAGATCGCAAAGTGCGCAATGCATGCAGTCTGTGCTTCCTTCGCGGCCTTCTGTAGATTTCGAATCCGCGACGCCACGCGGTTTACAGCAAGCCTTCCTTCTCGAAACGATTCTCCACCAGTCGGTCGGTGAGGCGCGGACTCCAGAGGTTCAGCCAGTGTAGCGTCCGCACCCACCATGGAATGATGAGCAGACGCTTGCGCGAGCGAATCGCGGACAGAATCTTCGCGGCAGCAAGGTCGGCATTCATCGCACGCTGAAGCTGGAGACCCTGCTTGCCGTCGAGCGAACGCGCGTTGTCGAAGAACGGGGTGTCGAGTCGGCCGGGACACACGACGAGCACGTGAACGCCCTCGTGTTTCAGTTCCATGCGGAGCGATTCGGCGAGGCCATTGACGGCAAACTTGGCGGCACAGTACACCGAGCTGCGCGGCGCCGCTCGCAGTCCGAGGATGGACGATACAAGCACGATCTGGCTGCCGGGCCGCTTCCGAAGCGAATGCAACGCGGCCTGGACGATATGGAACGCGCCGAGGAAGTTGATGTCGAAGACGCGCTTCGCTTCTTCGGCCGGGAGATCGGCGAACGGACCGAGTACGTTGAGCCCCGCATTGCTGATGAGGAGGTCAATTCCGCCGAACCGTTCGATCCCGCTTGCTACGGCGGCGTCCACTTGGGCCCGACGCGTGACATCGGCCGCGGCCACCAACACCCGCTCCGCGGGGACCGCCAGCGACGCGGCGGCGGCGTTGAGTTTCTCTTCCGAGCGCGAGACCAGCACCAGGTTGGCATTTTCGGCTGCGAAGATTCGCGCGAGGGCCAGCCCGAGGCCGCTGCTCGCACCGGTGATCAGCACGGTCTTGGCTGCAAAGAAGCCCGAGGTCGAATGATTCTGAGCGCTGGTGGCCACAAATCTTGTCGCAATCGCCTTTCCATCGTATATAAGAGGCGCTCAAAGCATGACAACGACGAAATGGCTTTTCGTTGTGTTTGTGGCGATCGTTGTGATCGAGCGTGCCCTGGAAACCAACTTCAGCCGCAAGGCAATGCGCGGAGAAAAGCGCATGGCGTGGTCGTTGCCGGCTTTCCTCGTGTTGCACGTCGGCCTCATCGCTGGAATGACCACGGAGTTTTTTCTCAAGGGCGGCACGATCAACCCATGGATCAGTGCCGCAGGCCTCGCGCTTTTCGCGGTCGCCATGTGGGTGCGTCTCGTCGCGATGCGCACGCTCGGACGATTCTGGAGCCTGCATGTCGAACTCCGCGAAGGGCATCAACTGATCCGCGAAGGCATCTACAGTTACATACGTCATCCCGTGTACGCGGCCATCGTCCTGGAATTTCTCGGCATGAATCTCGTCGCCAACGCCTACTGGACTCTGCTCGCGACGTTCGTGCTGTACTTCCCGCTGCTGGCGCTGCGCCTGGTGCAGGAGGAGCAGGCCCTGGTCGAGAAACTGGGTGAGGACTATCTCCGCTATCGGCGGGAAGTGCCTGCGTTGTGGCCTTTCCGTTCACGGGCATCCTGAATGAACCTCGAAATCGCGCCCAACCTCATCGCGTACTACCTGGTGACGCTCGTCACGTTTGTCGAGTCGCTCATGGTCGGCGTGGTAGTGTTCATTCGGAATCGTCGCCGGGCAACGGGTGTGATCTGGGGACTGGCGAGCATCGGGTTCGGCATCTGGTGTCTCGGGTTCTCGCAATACTTCCGCCACCACGATCCCGGCACGGCGTTGCTCTGGGCGAAGATCACGCTCTCGGCGGCGATTCTGAACACGTCATTCTATTTCCACGGGATGAACGTGTTGATCGGCATCTCGAAACAGTTCCGCATCGCGATTGCGACCTGCTACCTGTTGTCGGTTGGATTCATGGCGCTGACGTGGTTCGGACCGATTGTCACCGGTGTCCGGGAGATCACGTTCCTGCACCATTATATTCATTACAACAAAGCGTACTATCCGCTGCTGACGCTTCACCTGAGCCTCTGGCCATTGGTGGCGGTCGCCCAACAGGTCGCGGCGATCCGAAGGCTCACGGGTTACCGGCGCAACCAGATCATCTATTTTTTGGTCGCGACCACGGTCATCTTTCTGTGCACGACGTTGATCATCGTGCCGATCGAATACGACATTGCGATCCCGCCGTTCTGTTTCTTTCTGCTGCCGTTCAACATGGCATTCCTGGCGTATGTGCTGGCCAAGGGACGGCTCATGGAGATCAATTTCGCCATTGGACATGCGCTGCTGTTTGTCACCGCGCTGGGGGTGGTGTTGGTGGTGAGCCTGGTGTTGCTCGGTGCCGTGCACCTGATCAGCCCCTCCTTCCTCGGTGCGGCGCAGATCCTGTTCATCGTCTTCATGGTGCTGCTGATCAGCGCAACTCTCTCGGTGGCGCTGCCGATGGTCGTCCCGCACGCCGAACAAATCATCCAGTCCCGGTTGCAGGGCGGCCGCCATCGCTACCAGCAAGCAATCACCGAGTTGACCACGAAGATCGCAACGCTCGCCAGTGCCGACGAGATGCTCCAGACAATTGTGGAAAAGTTGCTCGAACACCTCAAGGTGCCGCGCGCGCAGGTGTTCATGCAGGAGGATCTGACCACCGATTACGTCGCCCGCGCGCGCGCCAGCCTGCAATCGCGTAACGGCGGGGTGCCGCTGCTGGCCGAGAACACCGAGGTGATCCAATGGCTGCGGCGACACCAGCGCAGCCTGGTCAAGGAGGAGATTCAGTTCCGCGAAGCCACCGACCGCGCGGGACGGATCGCAGAGGAACTCGAACGAATCGGCGCCTCGCTCTGCGTGCCGATGATTCTCGACGGCCAACTTGTCGGCACGCTGACGTTGGAAAACAAGGTCTCCGGCGACATGTTTACCGACACCGACATCAAGCTGCTGGAACGCCTTTGCAGCGAAGTCGCCCTTGCGGTGCGGTACCGGAAGTTCGAGCAGCAGATGTTTCAAACGAGCAAACTCGCCTCGCTCGGCACGCTCGCGGCGGGTATCGCGCACGAAATCCGCAACCCCCTCTCTTCCATCAAGACTTTCGTGCAGTTGCTCCCGACACGCCCCAACGACGCCGAGTTCCAGGCCGAGTTCAGCAAACTCGTCTCCAGCGACGTGGACCGCATCACCAAGATCGTCGAGAATGTGCTTTCCTTTGCGCGCTCCGCGAACATCACGATCGGCGAGCAACAGGTGGACGAGATCATCGAAGACGTGCTCGCGTTGATCAACGCCAAGCTCAAGCACAAGAACATCGAAGTGACGAAACACTGGAACAGCGTGCCCGTGCTCCGCGGCGACAAGGATCAGTTGGCGCAGGTGTTCGTCAACATCCTCCTCAACGCGGTCGAAGCGCTTCCGGACCAGGGGGGCAAGATCAAGATCAGTTGCACGAGTTCGATGATCGAATCACCGCGCCACGGCCGACGCAAAACGCCCCATCTGACGATCGAGATTGCGGACAATGGTCCCGGCATTCCCGAGAACATCAAGGGTCGCCTCTTCGATCCCTTCTTCACCACGAAACCGAACGGCACGGGTCTCGGCCTGGCGATCAGCTACAAGGTCATCGAAGCACACGAGGGGTTCATTCAGGTCGTGAGCACCGAAGGCCAGGGTGCGGCATTCCAGATCAACCTGCCGCTCTGAGTCGCCCCCTGCGGAATCAATCTCCACCTCGGCAAATTCGGTCAATATAGTTCACGATCGTGAACTATATTGACCGAATCAGTCCTTTCATACTATCGTGGCTGAAATGAAAACCAAGACCAAGATCAGAGCCCGATTCATCCTTCTGGACATGCTCGATTTGCTGGAGGACGCGCTTGTCATGCTCAACCGACCCGGCATGGGTCGAATGCAGAAGTACTGGGGATACACAGAACTCCGCACTGCCTATAGGGCTTTCGAGAGGTGGGAAGCAGAGCGTTACCTCGAAGCACAATGGCGAGGACAAGAAGTTCTTCTCAGGTTGACCACGAAGGGGAAGGAGTTACTCGAAACGCGCCGACCGTCACCGGCCATCCGGCGCCGGCAATGGGACGGGCGCTGGCGCATGGTGGTGTTCGACTTTCCCGAGGTGGCTCGAAAAGCGCGTGATGCATTCCGCCTTTTGTTGCGCGAGCACCGCATGGCCTGTCTTCAGAAAAGCGTGTGGATTACGCCTGATCCGGTGATTTCTGACTGGAAGAAGCTGTTGGGCGAACTGGACCTGACGGACTGGGTGCTCCTCTTCGAGAGCGCGGAGTTGGGTCCGGTGGACGATCATGAAATCGCCGCGAGGGTATGGCATCTGGAAAAGATCAATCAGGAATACAGCCGCTATCTGAGCGAGTTCGAGCCGCTCCTTCGTCAGTCGCGCTCCGCTGATCCCTCGGCCTTGGAAGGCGAGTTTGGGCGGGCGATTCGGCGTGAAAGCAAAGCCTACTTCCGCATCCTGAAGGCCGACCCGTTGTTACCAACCGTCCTGCTTCCATCCGGGTTTGCTGGCGCCCGTGCCGATGCGTTGCATCGAACCATCCGTGACACTGTGCGCAAACTGATCGTGGAGGGAAAACCGTGATCAGAGTGCGGCCACGCTGTACGTGTTGTGTCAGTATACTTCACGATCGTGAAGTATATTGACCTGATTCTTCGAACGAGGGTATGAGCGGACGGATCATCGTTCGATCAAGTTCGAAATCCGAAACAGCTCGATCTCACCGTCGAACTTGCCGAAGGTCAGTGGCACATCGCTGGTCACGATTCGCCCGCTGCCAGGCTGCTCGTTCACGAATTGTCCGTCCAGGAACAAACGGATCGTCCTTCCGTCGTACACGCCTGCGAGCTGATGCCGCCCCGGCGGCACCACACGATTCGCCGCGATGCTGCGCGCGCCTTGATCGGTGTTGACGAGAAAGCGCGCGCCCGGCAACGCGGCACAGAGGCCGCCGTTGTGGCCGTAATCGCAAAGGCGCAGGCTGAACGTGCCTTCGTTCCCGAGCGTGTCATAGCGCAGAATGCGCCCGTGGCCGACGATCGCTTTGGGGAATGCATGACCGTCGTTCCAAGCCGCGAAGTAAAGAAACCGTCCATCGGATGCGCCCGCGTTGTAACCGACAGTGTACAGCCCGTCGGTGTGGCTCGCATCCGCCGCTGTCCAGCTCTGCGGATCGGTGAACGTGCCACTCGTGTCGTAGCGCAGCACGCAGCAGTGGAAAACGTCCTTGCCGTCGAAGTACGGCACGAAATAGATGAACCTTCCGTCGAAGAACCCGCCGTCGAAGCCGCGCACTGGGAGCCCGGGCGTTCGCAGAAACGGGTACACGCTCCAACTCGCATCGTGGTCGAACGCGCCCGCCGTGTCGTAGCGAATCACCACTTCCGTCTCGCCATACGGTACGTAATAGACGTAGCGTCCATCAAACACCGCGCCGACGGCCAGCTTCATCCCGAGCGGCTTGATGTCATACGCGAGCCAGTTTCGCTGATCGTGAAACTCGCCGAGCGTGTCGTACCGAAGGGCGTTGCCGGTGCTCAACGGCACGAAGTAGATATAGCGTCCATCGAAGCACGCGCCGTCGTAATCGCAGCACTCCAGACCGCTCGTGCCGTCCACGTCGAACGTTGTCCAGCTCCGCGCGTTCTTGAATTCGCCGCGGGTGTCGTGACGCAGCACCAGGCTGTTGC
Source organism: uncultured Verrucomicrobiota bacterium (assembly GCA_964582645.1). Classification (GTDB taxonomy): domain Bacteria; phylum Verrucomicrobiota; class Verrucomicrobiia; order Palsa-1439; family CAZOTB01; genus CAZOTB01. The sequence continues at coordinate 21,533 of CAZOTB010000098.1, forward strand.
CGAGTTGCCAGTAATCAGCACTCAATCCTGTGACCGCTGGCGATGCGCTTGGTGGCGGGGTCTTGAGTTCGCTCTTGGGCACCGCCCGGTGACCGGGGTAACAGTAGAAGTAACGTCCATCGAACGCAGCGGACTGATACGAGCGGTTGCCGAGCCCGGCATCATGCGCGGACCAGCTCCTGGGATCGTCGAACGCGCCGCGCGTGTCGTAGCGGAGGACGCGCGTGTGAAAGCTGTTCGGCTCGCGACGCGGGACGAAGAACACGTGTCGCCCATCGAACACCGCGCCGTAGTAGCCTTTGGTGACGAGCCCGTCGGTGTGGCCGGCATCGTAGGCTTGCCAGCTTGAGGGGTTCTTGAATTCGCCGTGGGTGTCGTAGCGCAACACCTTTCCGTGCCGGCTCAGCGCGTCGTGTTGTGGCACGAAATAAACGTAGCGGCCATCAAACACAGCGCCGAAGAAGCCGGTGGTGTCCATCCCCGAGGTTTGGCCGGCATCGTAGGCATCGAACGCATCGAAGCTTGTCCGGGGCGACCATTGCGCCACGATGGTCTGCATCGCTTCGGCGCGCGCTTCGCGGACGTTGACCCACGCCTCGACCGTGATCGCGTTGCTGAAGCGTAACTCCTCGGGCAGCGACAGCCTCACGCCCGGCTTCGGATTGCGAAGAACGAACTCGCCCATCAGCGTTTCTTGGTGACCAACTTCTCCGCGTTGCGGTGATAGATCTTCTCGATGATTTCCTCGGACAAATTCAGCGTTTGCAGGAACTGGTGCAACTCCTGCCCATAATAGTCGCGCGCGAACATCAGGCGATCCTGGTACCGCTTCAGAAATTTGACCGCGTGTTTCGGGTCGCGTTCCAACGCGTACCGCGCCGAACCCGCCGAGAGATCGGCCCAGAGATTCGGGTTCTCGTCGAACAACGGATAGAGACGACCGCCCGGCTTGACCTTGCCCTTCGGATACCCGGCGGGATCCTGATCGGCGTCGCCGCTGATCTCACGCCAGAAGCCGGGCGCGTGCCCGATGAACGTCGTCTTCGGACATGCCTTGAGTGCGCGTTCGAGGTTCGCGACGGTGCCGCCGTACCAACTTGTCTGATAGGTCATCTTGCCCTGGGCGTTCACCAGATACGGCACATCGAGGTGCAACACCACCGGCAGTTTCAGTTCGCCTGCTTTGCGGTACAACTCCAGGCAGCGCGGATCGTCGAACGGGATGCGGAACTTCCATTCCCCGCAGATCTGCACGCCGTGGATGCGTACCGCCGATTCGAGCAGCGAAGGCGCATGACCCAACGCAGGATGCGGACAGTAGCCGACGACGAAGCGGTCCGGATAACGGTCGCGTGCGAGGAGCAAGTCACGCAAGGTGATGCCGGCATGAGTCCCGTCCGCGCGGAGGTTGAGGGGATTCAAACAGTTGTGGTAGCTCGTGTTGTCCTCGAACGGTGGAATCTCCCAGCTCAACAGCCAGGCGTACTCGATGCCGTGTTCGTCGAGGTCGGCCACGAGCCCCTTGTCGTCGCGTCCGTGCCAGAAGACGTGTTGGTGCGTATCAATGATGCGTGAAGGTCTTGCCATCGGATGTCCTGTGATGGGGCTGGGTTCTACACCGCGCGACGGATGTCGTCAACTGCGCCGCGATTCTCCAGCGACGAGGTGTCTTTCAAGTCCTGCCCGAGATACGCCGCGCGAATGACGCGCCGCATGACTTTCGCGTTGCGGGTCTTGGGAATGTCGTGGACGAATTTCAGCTCTTTTGGCTTGAGCGGCTTGCCCAGCGACGAGGCGATCTGTTGCTTCAACTCTTCGCGCAACGAATCGCTCGCCTGGTGCGGTGGTTTGAGCACGCAAAAACACACGAGCGCTTCACCTTTGAGTTCGTCCGGAACACCGATCGCCGCCGCTTCAGCCACGGCGGGATGCGAGACGAGGACCGACTCGACCTCTGCGGGGCCGAGTCGTTTGCCGGCAACCTTGATCGTGTCGTCGGAACGGCCGAGGATGTACCAGAGACCGTCCGCGTCCACCGCGGCCCAATCGCCGTGCACCCACGTGTTTGGAAAGCGCGACCAATAGGTGTCGAGATACCGCTGCGGATCGCGCCAGAACCCGCGCGTCATGCCGATCCACGGCTGGCGGACGACCAGTTCGCCAACCCGGCCACGGACCGAGCGGCCCTGTTCATCCACCACATCCGCCGCCATGCCCGGCACGGGCCCGCTGAATGCACAGGGCTTGAGCGGGAGCAGCACGTTCCCCATCAAGATGCCGCCAGAGATT
>CAZOTB010000099.1:0-23005 GCA_964582645.1 uncultured Verrucomicrobiota bacterium
GGGCGGTTCTGGTGGTGCGGGAGGTTCAACCGAAGAAGAAGCTGGGAAGGGCTGGAAAAGCCAGTGGGTGGAATTTTTGTCTTGATCGGAACCTTTAATAGGCGAGCCTCACGACTGCCGACGACCCTCACGGCTGCCCTCACGGCTGAACCGATCACGGTGAAACTTCGGCGGTGAGCCACGCAGAAATATGCGTTGCGGCCGGTCAGCTTCAGAGTAAGGTTGCCGAGATTGCTCCATGAAGAGCTTCGTTTCAACCTTGGTTATCGCGTTTCTCAGTTCATGCCTTCTCCACGGACAGACCCGCGCGCCGATCAAGATCACCGTGGACAAGGATCAGAAGACCCACCTGGAGATCCGGCGACAGGGGCAGGCCCAACAGTCCGGCAGCGTCATCGTCCATACCCCGCAAGTCACCGAGCGCAGCCGTGAGATGGTCATGAACATCACACTCCAAAACCTCGGCGGTGGCACGATGACGGGACTTGTGGTGAAATACACTCTCTTCGGCAAAGACAAGACCACGCGCGCGGTCCGACCCGCGGCGAACGGCGAAAGCACCATCAGCCTCAAACCGCTCGAAACCAAGACGATCAAGACTGAGGCCGTCGAATTCGAGTCGCAGGACATCGCGTTCACGCACGGTCACGGCGCCGAGTTGAACCGCAGCGCCGGCAGGGACTATTACGGCATCGCGGTCAACGTGTTCCTCGGCGAGGACAAGGTGGCGTCCTTCTTCAACCCGCCGTCGGTGGCGAAGGAGTTGGAGAAGTCGGAGCAGTCCGCCGAGGAGAAGCCGGTACCGTAGTTCGATTTGGGGTTACGGTCGGCGTTCGGGGATCACCTCCTGTAGCGGCCGCCGTGGTTGCAGGAGGCCTTCACCGAAGGCCCGCCTCGAAGAATGCGCTTGTCTTTCCGCGGCCAAACCTGACAATTCCCAAGTCCGAAGGGATGCCGTGGAGCCACCGGAGTCAAATCTCCAGGTTGTTGCACCGTCGGGAAAGACGTTTTACCGCCCGAGCGGCAAGATTTCCGTATTGCGATTCGTGCCGCTGCTCCTCCTGGCGATCCTCGTCGCGGTCGTCATGGCGTTCGTGCTCTACCTGCTCGAAGCCCGCTTCTATTACTTCTTTGTCACGCCGATCCTCGTGGCGCTGCCGGTCATGGGCGCGTATTTCCTGTTGATCCACTTCGGCCGGTGTCGCAACCCGTTGCTGGCAGGGGTCGCCGGTGCAGTGCTCGCGTTGCTCTACTACGTCGGCTACTGGGAGATCAGCTACCAGAGAAACGTCGTCTCGAAAGGTCCCTTCCTGGTGCAAATGGTGGAAGCCGCCAGCGGCCAGCCGGGACTGATTGGTTACATCAAGTTCCGCTGCGGATCCTCGGTCATCTCGTCGAGCCACGGCCGCGATGAGCAGAAGAAACACGACGCGAGCGATACCGTATTCGCCTACGTCTTCCACGGCGGCGAGTTACTCGTGCTGCTCGCTCTCGGGGTTGCCGGCAGCAAGCTGGCGCGTCGGGCCTATTTCGAGCGCTTTGAACGGTGGGCCGAAGCGGTAAGCTTTCGGTATGGCGGCGAAGATTTCGAGGCGGTCTATCGCGCCGTGATGACAAACGATTGGCCCGCACTTGCCGCGGTGCCGAAGGCCAGCGGCCAGGAAGCACTCAAACCGTCGCTCGAGTTCAGGGTCGAGCACCTGCGCGACGTGCTCGGCGAGCCGATGTATCTTTCGCTCACGGGCCTTAACCTCCCCAAAGAACTCGCCGCGCGCGCACCCGGGAGGATGGGAGCGGGCAAAACCATGTCATTTCTCAAACAACAGGCTCTGCCGCCCGAGGCGACGCCGCTGCTGGCGCAACATTTTCCCGAGTTGATTCCCGCCGGGGTGCAGGCCGCCGCGGCGGCGCAGGGAATCGCGCTGCCGGCTGCACAGGTCGAGTATTCGAGCGGCCTCAAAGGCGCGCTGGAGCAGGCTGGCCTTTCGCAACCGAAGATCACCGGACCCGATTTCCGCGAGCCGGCGGCACGCGAAAGCGAAGCCATCGTTGCTGCGTCGGGAGCGTTTGCGCGGCTGACGGAGTTGAACCGATCTCTCTGCCTGCTCGCCGGGCCAAATCCGGGCAAGGCCCTCAAGTCCGTCTCGCTGCTCCATTTGAAAATCCTCGGGCTCGTCATGCTGATGTTGTTCGGCGGACTCGGTCTCGCGGCCTTTGCCGAGGACGACAAATCCGCTGCGGGGAAAGTGCTGCTGACCGTCGGGGCAGTCATCGCCGCCGCGGGCCTCGTGGTGTTCCTCGCGCTGCTCGTCGCGGGTGAATGGATCATCAAGCAATCGCTCACCCGCAGGTTTCGTCGGCGACAGGGATCATTCCTCGAAGTCAGCCAGAAACTGCCGAGCCTTGCTGTGCGCGTCGAGAACGCCCACACGCATCACATCGCCAAGACCACGACCGAGGACGTCGGGATTTGTTTCCTCGACGAATCCAACCGCCGTCTCCTCATCGAAGGCGTCAGCCATCGCTATCTGATCCAGGGCGCGGACGTGATCGAGTTCGACCCGATCGATTCGGAGACGACGGCGGCGGTACGGCTCCGTTATCGCATCGGCAACTCGGAGCTGCCGATTGTGTTGTCCCATTTCAGTCTCGGGCGCGCCGCGGCGATGAGCTTCAGTCCCGGTTCGGCGGCCAACTCCGCCCACATGATCACCGCGCGTCTCGCCCGCGCACTCGGCCTGGCGCCGGCGTAACCGCTTTCCCCTTGCTTTCGCGCCAACGTGATGGCAAGAGCCGCGCCGATGCAATTTCACCTCGACTCGATTCCTCGCGGGACGAAACGCTCCCTCACCCTCCGTGGACCCGTTTCATGGCAAGTGCTCGTTGCACGAGGCAGACACGATGGAAAGACGCTCCTCGCGTTCGGAGGCGTCCACGGCGACGAATACGAAGGGCCGATGGCGATTCATCAACTCTTCCGCACACTCGACCCGCGCGCGATGAGCGGGAATTTCATGGCAGTACCGATCTGCAACCCGCTCGCCTTCGCCGCCAAGCGACGGACGACGCCGAGGGACGGCAAGAACCTGGCGCGTTGTTTCCCCGGCCACTCGAGCGGCACCGTCACCGAGCGGATCGCGCACGTGTTGCATCATCAGTTTATCGCCCGGGCCGACTTCTTGGTGGATCTGCACAGCAGCGGGTCGAGTTGGACAATGCCCACGCTCAGCGGCTATTGCTGGGGCAAGCGCGCGCTCGACCCTATCCAGCGCGAAGCCTGTATGCGATTCGGCGCGCCGGTACTCTGGGCGTCGCCATTCGCGCCCGGGAGGACATTATCTTCCGCATACGACCTCGGGATACCTGGGATCTACACCGAGACCGCCGGGCAGAACGGCTGCCAGGGCAGCGACGTGGATCTGTATTCGAACGGTGTCCGAAACGTAATGGTGCTGCTCGGCATTCTCCCGGCACGATGCGCGACGCGAGTGCGAAAACCGACGCTGGTAATCGTTGATCGCGGAGGATACGGCGACCTCGAGACCTCCGTGAAGGCACAGCACGACGGCCTGTTCGTGGCTCGGCGCAAGGTGCTCGATCGCGTGAGGCGTGGCGATTTGATTGGCGAGTTGTTTCACGCCGGGGGAAAGCCGCTGCAACAGTTCCGCGCCAACCGCGACGGGCGACTGTTCCTGATCCGCCACGCTTCGCCGACCCAAAAGGGCGACCTGGTTTTTCAGGTTACGTAGAGTGGGACGGGCGTCCCGACAGTCCATTCGCCTTCGCTCCGGCTCTGGCTTCCGCAGTGGTGCAATTCCCCGCGGCAGCGGTGGCGAGTTGCCCGAACTGCAGCCAGCCGCTCGCTGTCGGCGCGTCGCCGTGCCCTTCATGCCGCGCGCAGATTCAGTGGAGTGGAACGACGGCATACCGGCTCTCACAGCCGCCATTTCTTATGGGGAACATTTTCCTCCGCGCAGTGTCTAAACTTCCGAATGCGTGAAACCACGCGCGGACCGTTGCGGGCGGCAGCGTTTTTATTGTATTTGACGCGTCGAAGCACGGTCTGTTAAATGGCCGAGGTTTTCCTGGGAAGATTGAACCCATGCTACGCAAGCTGAGCATCACGTGCCTTCTATGGGCGGGCGTCCTGACCGTTTCCGCGCAGGACAAGATCACCATGACCAGCGGCGCCGTGCAGCAGGGCGCGGTCGTCAAGGTGGACGCCACCACGGTCACGCTGCGCATGCCGGCGGGCGACATCGCGTTCCAACGCAAAGACATTCTCTGGGACAAGGTCGAGATCCAGAAGCCGGCCGACCTGGAAACCGCGCTCAAGACGGTGGAAGCGAAAAAGTACGCCGACGCCATTCCCTATCTCAAGGCGGTCACGGACAAATATCTCAATCTTCCCATACCGTGGTTGCAGCAGACCTGGGCTGCGTTGGCCGACGCGCAGGCGGCGAACAACCAGTGGCCCGCGGCGATTGAGACCTACAAAAAGCTTCTCGAGCTGTTCCCGCAGACCCCGTTCGCGCTGAAGGCGAAAGTGGGTCTCAGCCAGGGGTTGGTCAGGGAGAAGAAGTATGACGAAGCGCTGCGTCTGCTCGAGCCGGCCGTCGCACCGCTGCGCAAAGAACTCACCGTCTCGGCCACCGACAACTATTTCCTCGGCACCGCGATGATTGTGCTCGGGGATTGTTATCAGGCAAAGGGCGAGCTCGCCCAGGCGCTGGACCTGTATTTGTCCACCGTCGTGTTGTATCCCCGCGACCCGGAGGCGGTGCGCCAGGCGCAACAGAAGGCTGACGAGTTGAAGGAGAAAATGAAAACGTCCGCCTGAGGCGGACCCAGTAAAGGAAAGAGATGAAAGCAAAGCATCATTGGTTCGTACGAGGGGTTCCGTTGTGGATCGGTCTGGTGATTCTCGCGGCGTATGCCATGGGCGTGGCGGACGTGTGGGCCCAGGCCGCGGGTGCCGAAGCCGCCAAGCCCCGTGTTCATGACGAGACGTTCTGGGAGATGTGGAAAAAGGGCGGGTTCATGATGTGGGTGATGCTCCTCGTTTCCATTTTCGCCATGTCCCTGATCATCGAGAACATTGTCAAAATGCGCATCAGCAAGACCGTGCCGCCCGGCATCTTCAGTCAGGTGCGGTCGCTGATTGACCAGGGCAACTACCAGGAGGCTTGGCGTGTGTGCAAGACCGACGTGAGTCCCTTCGGACGCGTCATGGCCGGCGGATTGCAGCGGCTCGGGAAGGGCAAGGAGGCCGTGGACATTGCGCTCGAGGAACATGCGCTCAAGGAAGCCAGCGCCATGAAAACCAAGAACAACTATCTCTCGGTCATCGGCGTTGTGTCGCCCATGCTCGGGCTGCTGGGCGCGGTATTGGGCATGATCAAAGCATTCAAAGCGATCGGTGAAGGCACCGCGTTGCAGGATCCGACGAAACTGGCGGCGGCGATCGGCGAGGTTCTGGTGGCCACCGCGTTTGGACTGTTTATCGCCGTGCCGGCCTTCTTCGCGTTTTACTTTTTCCGCAATCGCGCGCAGGCGACGTTCGTGGCGTTGCAGGACGCCGTCACCACGCTGGTGGACCGGCTTCCGTACGGCGAGTTGCAGGGAATCAAGATCGGCGACGACCTCGAAACCGAATTGCGTGCTTCCGCCGCACCCGCACCCGCTGTGGCAGCAGTGGCGGCGGCGCCCGCGCCCGTGGCGGCGGCGGCGGCGCCGCAGGTCAACTGTCCGAACTGCAATAACCCGATCGCCCAGGGCGCGTCGCCGTGTCCCTCGTGCGGAGCGCAGATCCAATGGAGTTAACCTGAGGTGCATGAGTGCCCAATTCCATAAGCGCCCAAGCCGTGAAGGTTGGACGCACGACGAGCCGGGCCAGGGTTCCTGGGTAATTGGGCACTTTGACACGTAGACACATGGACACTGTTTCCCATGGCCAAGCGTAAACCCAAAGAAGACCCGTTTCCGTACGAGGATTTGGACTTCCAGATCGCGCCGATGATTGACGTGTTGCTGGTGATCCTGGTGTTCTTCATGTCCATCACCTCGGTCGAGGTCATGCGCACCAGCAAGGAAGTGTCGCTCCCGATTGCGCAACACGGCCAGGAGAAAAAGAACAACAAGGACCAGTCCGTGATCAACGTCGTTTGGAAAGGCGACTCCGCGCCGCCGGAACTGGACATAGACGCGTACAAGGTGGATCCGGACAACCTGGATCCGATCAGCCAGAAACTGTCCGCGTCCATCGCGATCACGCCGCTGCACCGCGCGGTGATCCGGGCCGATCGCGACACGCCGTATCAGTTCATTCAGCAGGTCATGGCGGCGTGCGCTGCCGGCCATTGCGAGAACATCGAGTTCGCCGTGGTGGACAAGGAAGGATTCAATACCGCGCAGAGGTAAACGCCATGTTTGTACGCGAAGAAGAAGAGAAAGGACATGATTTCCAGATTGCACCGATGGTGGACGTCGTGTTCATGCTGATCATCTTTTTCATGTTGTCGGCCGCCATCAAACAGACCGAGTTCGGTCTGGGAATGACGTTGCCCGGTACCGCTGAATCCACGGCCAAAGGCACGCCGCCCACGCCGATCGAATTGACCATACGGGAGGACGGGGTGGTGTTGTGGAACGAACTCGAAGTGGGCGCGGCCGATGACAAACCACTCAGCGAGTTGCAGACGCGATTGGAAAAGGCGCGCGAGTTGTTTGGCGACGACCAGCCGGTGATCATCGCGCCGAAGCCGTTCGTGACGCACAGCCGGGTGATTGATGTGCTCAACGCCTGCGCCGCCGCCCGGATGCGGTCGCTGTCGTTCGCCGGATAGGGGAGTTCGCCGTCCAACAAACTGCGCAGAGTCGGTGTCCGATTGGTGGACCCAGGGTAATCGCGGGACAAAAGGAATAGAAAAAGAGCAGTCATGGCAGAAGCAGACGCACCAGTACCAGTCGAGGCACCAGGGCAGCCGGAGCGGCATTTCATCATCCGCTGGCACGACATCCTGGTCAAATTGCTCGGGTCGCGCTACTTCCTGTACGCGCTGCTGATTCATGTCGCGTTCCTCGCCATCATGGGCGGACGAATCGTCATGAAGGCCGTGCTTCCACCCGAAGCATTCGATTCGGTGGACAGCCGCCTGCTCATCGCCCCGGCTTCTCCTCCCGCGCCGCCCATGCCCAAGAAAGCCACCACCGAGGCCACCACGGACAAGGCCACCGCGGCCGCCGCCACCGCATCGGTCGCCACCGCCGACCCGAACAAGGCCACGAAGCTTTCGACCATCGCCGTCGCCAAAGCCACGGGCAACCCGATGACGGCCACACCCGGCGCGTCGGTGCGTCTCCCTCAAATGGCCGAGCGTGCCGACCTCGGTCTCGGCGATCAACTGCGCGTGGCGGAAATCCAGCGCATCGGGCGCGTCTATGAATTTCAGAAGGGCTGGGGCGTGACCGGCAGCGGGCGGTCCACGAAAGCCACCTTCACCTGTTACCTGGCGAAGTATCTCGATGGTGACTGGAACTGCAATCCGAGCGCGCTGGAGAACATGCTCACCCAGATCGTCCGCTGGTCGAGCGACCGCATCCAGGCGAGCGTCCAGCCGCAGGCCATCAGCGTGGGCAGCGACGAGATTTTCAAGATCAAGCCGCCGTTCATTTTCATGACCGGGCACAAGGACTTCCATTTCACCGACGAGGAGGTCAAGAACCTGCGCGAGTACCTGCTCGTGGGCGGCGCCGTCTGGGCCGACAACAGCCTTCCGGGCCGGCATTCCCGGTTCGACGAAGCGTTTCGTCGCGAGATGAAGAAGGTGCTGCCCGACCGCGAGTGGGAATCGGTGCCGAGGGACCACGATGTGTTCAACGCCTACTTCCGGCTCAAGGAAGTTCCCCGCGGCATGAACGGCTACGCCGAGCCGATTGAACAGATGAAAATCGGCGACGAGATGGCGGTGATCTACACGCTCAACGCCTACAGCGACCTCTGGGAGACGGCGCTCAACGAGGACAACAAGATCGATACCGACCTGTACCTGAACGAGGATACCGGCGCGACGTATCACAAATGGGGGCCGCATTACGGCAGTTATCTCACCGGCTTCCTCTATCGCAACGTCAACGACAACTCGATCGTCGAAGCCAACCAGATGGCGATCAACATCTGCGTTCACCTCCTCACCCGTTACCAGGACAAGTTCCTGATGATCGGCAAGAAGACCGGTGGTTGATCTCGCAGTCAGGATGTTTCCGACCATGACCCCTTTACCCGCAGTTCGATTCCTGTTCCTGCTCGCCCTTTCCGCTCTGCTCACGTGCGACCTCAACGCGCAGGCCGCGGCGGAACGTCCGCCCGCGCTCGTCAACAACGGCGACTTCGAGGCCATCACCACGGCGGCCAACATCTGGGACGGCGTGGATGCCAACAACAACGTTCGCACGCTGACCTACGCGAACGTGATCACCGAGGAGGGCGGCAATCCCGCCAGCGTCAACTTTCCCGCCAGCCCGGCCATGGCGGACATGGATGGCGACGGGCTCAAAGAGTTGATCGTCGGCGACCCGTCCGGATTCATCTGGATTTTCAAGAACCGGGGCGAGAAAGGAAAACCGAAGTTCACCGGTGGCCAGTTCGTGCCCAGCTATTACGGGGGCGCGGTCAAGATTTGCGTGGGCGACTTCAGCGGCGACAACCGGCAGGACATCGTGGTCGGCACCGCCTTCGGGCACGTCATCTACGTGACCAACATCGGCAGTCCGCAGGCATGGAAGTTCACGCGGAACATGGCCCAGCCGCGGTACTGCTGGCCGAGTTACCCGCACCAGGGCTTTGAGATCCCGTACGTCCAACTCGGCAAGGGCGACATGCTGTTCGGCACCTACATGGCTCCTGCCGTCGCCGACTGGGACAAGGATGGACGCAAAGATCTGATCCTGGGTGACGGCACCTACTCCGCCAACAGCATCTGGCTGATCAAGAACTCCGGTAGCAACCAGAACCCGAAGTTTGACCCCGACGAAAAGTATTACCTGGCATACGGCGAGGGCCGCGAACAACTTTGTCCGACGATCTGCGACATCAACGGCGATGGTCTGCTGGATCTGATCGTGTCGGACCGGCAGGGGTACATCAATCTGTACCTGAACAAGAAGGATCTGCCGAAGGAGAAACTCAAGCCGTCCTTCGGGGAATTGCCCAGCGTCAAGGCCGATCTCGCCCCGCCGATCATTCCGTTCGCGGGTCGGCTCAAGCTGGGCGGGCAGGAGAAGTTCCCGGGCCCGCTTGCTGTCTCGGCTGCAGATTGGAACGACGACGGGTTGTTCGATTTGTTGCTGGGCTACCCCGACGGAACGATCGCAGTTGCACTCAACACCGGCTCGAAGGCCGAAGCCAAGTTCGAGGGGCCGCAGCAGATCAAGGGCGTGGACACCGAGAAGGATTTCCCGTCTCCCACGGGCTGGAATTACAGCTACACCGGCGTCGCCAACAGTTGCTTCACGGTCCGTGCGCTCACCGAGGACAAACTGGGCAGCGGCGAGCCCATCAAGCCGAAGTCGGGCAAATACATGTGCAAGTTTGCCTACGAGCACGATTACCCGGGATACACAATCCACAGTTCGTTCAACTACGTGCCAACTCTCGGCAAATACGGTTGGACCCTGGGCGGCCGGTATATCCACACCACCACCGGCAGCATGACCATCGGCAAGAAATACGAGATCAGCATGTGGGTGCGCGGCTTCGACGTGAAACCGATCTGGGCGATCTGGAACCACTTCGCCATCCGCACCAACCGTAAAGGGCGCGCCGCGCACCGGCACTACGAGGTCGAGTCGCCGTTCACGGTCACCGAAGGAAGCTGGACGAAGTTCACCAAGACGTTCATTTGTCCCGGCCCCGAGAAGAACGAGCGGATCAAGCCCGAAAACGACAAGGTTTCATTCCATTTCCTGATTTCGTTTGCCGGCAAGGGTTGGTGCTATATTGACGACATCCGCTTGGAAGAAGTAAAACCACTCGGCGGTATGCTCACTCCGAACGCACCCGCCCCTGCTGCTCCCGCCGCGCCGGCACCCGCGAAGTGAGGAAGAGTTGGAGCGGGAGACGGGATTCGAACCCGCGACGTCCAGCTTGGGAAGCTGGCATTCTACCACTGAATTACTCCCGCGTAGAACGACGCCGCTATCGTACCCGCTGCCAACGGAACGTCAAGCCAAGGAAAGTCGTGATTTTTGACTTGTCGGCATCGGTGCTCAGGACGATACTCTGCTGCCAAGGGTGGCAGTCGTCAGACTGCAAGGGATTTGCGTCAGTAACCGGGAGTGTCGTTTATGCGTTACGCACAAGCATCGTCCGAGGTTGAGCTTCCATCGCAACCGCCTCCGCAACGAGCCGGCAAGTTCGCCCTGTTCGTGCTCTTTTTCGCTGTTCACTTCGCCATCGTGGCGTGTCTCACTCTGCTTGTGTTGCGCGAGATGTCTGCCGCCGCGGACCCAGCCCAACTGTCATTGTCGAGGGAGTACCCGATGGCCTGGTCGGGCACCGTGCACGCCTGGTCGGCGTTGAGCACACCTACGCAGTGGCTTGACTCAATCGCGCGCGCGACAGACACTCGTCTCTACCGCTGGCAGGAAAGCACACGAATCCTGTTTCAGTGCGGCTTCTGCGGTCTGGTGTGGGGACTGGTCACGTTCCTTCTGTACCTGCTGGGCCGGCGGATTGTCTTCGAGGCAAAGAAGGCCGAGGCGACCCCAATCGCGCCACCGCCGCCGACTCCTGTCGAATCGCCCGTCCCCCTGACTCCGAACTGAGCGCCCCATCTCCCCCCGCTCCGCTCGGTGCGATCCGGTTCCGTGAAGCCGACGCACGAGTCGTTTCCATTCCAGGCAAGGTGAATGAACTTGATCGGGGCACCGCGTTTACCTATGGCAGCTACCGACTTGCTATGAACAAATCTCTTCCTGCCGGCTGGTTGATCGAACCCATGATGGCGCCGGGACGCAGAACGCGCGTCGGCGACGGCCTTTTCGGCTCGGTCACGCCAATCAGATACGCGCTGTTCGCGCGCCGTTACCCGATGAATGGCTGCTCCTGATCACGAACGAACTGCGGGACGTGAAGGCCTGCCGGGATGTGCTGGCTGGCAACCCGGTCGAAGTGCCCGACCCGGACCCGGCGAAGAAACATCGCTTCGGTTATTCGGCGACCGGCTTTTCCGACAACTACACCTGCGTCGCCGCGCCGTCGAAGAACACGGTCGAGACGCCCGACGTATTCGACCCGCGCGCTCCGGAGCTGCGGATCAAGCCGCCCGTCAATGGTGTCCATGAAATCCACGTCACGCTGCGCAAGCCTGATGATGTCGCCCAGGAGCCAGTGATTGAAGCGCGGCTCTGCGACGAGACCTCGTGGGCGACTCTTGAACCCGGCGAGTTTCACAATGGCCCGGGGCAGGAACTGGTTTTCAAGACTGCCGAGATCATCAATCACCACGAGTTCACCCGCGCCATCCGTCGCATCAACCATCTCGACGCGCTGCCGTCACGGCTGTTGCAGCTCTTTGGGCCAACACGCCCGGACGACCCGCAGCACGTTACCGCCGATGATCTTCTGTATGTCGGCGTCGGAGTAACCGCGTTGAACCATGCCGACGGTGAAGATCGGCCAGTTTGTCCACGCCATGCTGCGGTCGGGCCAGTCTTTATACTTCGGGTCGAAAATCGCATCGTCCGACGGCCAGAAATTCTCCCAGCGCGGACGTGATTTGCGACGCGCTGGCAGTTTCTTCATCTCCGCGTCGATGCGACTCGATTTGTAGGCGACATCGGTTCCGATCGTGACGTGATCGGGGCCGAACTTCTTCACGACGTGGTCAATGTGATCGAGCATCGCGGCAATATTCTCGCTCCGACCGAGGAACGGCGCGAGACACGCGATGCCGATATAGCCCCCGGTGTCAGCCACGGCCTTGATGACTTCGTCGGACTTGCAGCGGCGATGCTGGTTCAGCGACCAACAAGCCGAGTGGCTGACGACCACAGGTTTGTTCGACACCTTCGCGGCGTCGAGGCACGTCTGCCAACCCGAGTGAGCGCAGTCCACAATCACTCCGACGCGGTTCATCTCGGCCACGACTGCCCGGCCGAAGTCGCTCAGACCTGCGTTGGCCGTCTCGTTGCAGCCGTCGCCGATCATGTTGCGGCGATTGTAGGTCAGATGCATCATCCGAATCCCCAGTTGAAAGAAGATGCGAATGAACCCCAGTTCCTCCTCCTTCGACGCCCATCGCTCGGCGAGCGGCACCGCGTTGCTGCTCATGTAAAGGCAATGCCGCCCGCTTCGCTTCGCGGCCACGATGTCGTCGGGAGTGACGGCGTGGAACACGCGGTCCCGCATCAGATCGGTGGCGAACGTGAACCGCGCGAGCCGTTTCAGCACTTGCGGGATGGATTGGACTTCCTCGCCGGCGTTCTGGAGGATGCACGTCACGCCCGCCGCCTCCCACGCGTCCAGACACTCGGCGCGTTCGACGGGATCGAACGCACACCGGGTCATCGGCACCTCCTCGAGCATGTCCTGGATCTCGAAGTCGGATGCGCCCGCTTCGAGGGCGGCTCTCACCGCGTCGCCATCAATCGCGGCAGGCGGCGAGAAGCCGTACGATTCGATCACGAGTGACTGGGCGTGCAGTGCAAGACCGTGCTCAAGCTCCTTCTGCGACGGCTTGAGGATCGCAAGCGCCTGTTCACGTGCTTGTCGGATGTTGTCATTCATAAGGCATCGCCGGCGTCACGAACGGAGCCGCTCCGGCATCGCCCACCTCACAAGGTCTTGTGCGTGCCGTCGCAGAATGGGGGGTTCTTGGTATGCTTGCACTGGCACAACGCGACGCGCTTTGACTGGTCGAGTTTGAACTCGAGCGGCGAGAACTCCGAGCCCTTGTGCGAGCCATCGCAATACGGCTGGTTCTTCGAGCGGCCGCACCGGCACCACCAATATGTTCCCGCCGCCAGTTCGAGCACGGCCGGCTTCTTGTCCGCAATGACTGGTTCACTCATGGCATTGTTCCTTTCCTGATCTCACGGGAGTATATCGGAAACACGGAGCGATTGCCCACCCAATTTTTGATTTGCTTCGGCCAGCTTCTCACGACTGGAAACCACACACACCGCCGCACGAGGCTCGTGGGCGTCAAGCGTGCGGAGCAGCGTTTCCTTCACCGAGGAGGGCGTGGCGCGCAACAAAGTGGCGTAGCGTCGCTCGCGCAACTCGTTCGTGTCGCCGCGCACGTGCCGGAGCAGTGCCAGACCCGTTGCCTCGCCCGGGCGAATCGGACGCTCGGCCTCCTTGGCGGAGCCGATGATCGCACGGTCAATGTCCGTCTGCGTCCAGTCCTGCGCGGCGATGAACTCGCGGAAACGATCGAACACCTGCAGCGTCTCGACGATGCGCGGGTCGCGATAGCTGTAGAAACTGAGAACGCCCATGGTATCGTCGTGGGACACGCCCGCGCCGTAGGCGTTGCCCTTGAGCCGAATCTCCGAAAGCAGGTAATCGAAGCGCGCGAGGTAGAGTCCGAGCCGGAACAGGGGCACATCCGGATGCGCCAGGTGCGGCGCCGGCATCACTTTCGCGCAATGGGCAATCTTGATCGGCCCGGCCAGTCCCTCGCGTGGCGGCGTGGCGAACGGTCGGAACGGCGGTACAACATCCACGACGGCCTCGTCTCGCATCCGCGTCTTCCATTCCTCCAGTTTGCGGGAGAGTTTCTCAAACACGGCATCTGATCCTGTGAAGCTGATCGTCCAACGCCGACGGCTCGCGAGGAAATCCCGGATGCGCTCGACGTTCGCCATGATGGTGGAAGCACGCGAATCGAAGTTCGTAGTCAGGTCTTCGACCACGCGCAACGCATCCGGGCTGAGAAATCCGTGCTCGATCGCGCCCTCGGGAGAAAGCCCGCGCGCCGCCTGGTGGCGGGCGGTGGTCAGGCCGTCGTTGACGAGCGTCGTGCGGTACGCAGCGCGCGTCTGCGTCATCACATCGCGAAGCCGATCCGAATCGCGTGGACTGAAGCAAAAGATCAGGTCGCCGAGCAGATCGAACGCGTTGCCGGCCTGCTCATCGAGCGTCTTCAGCCCGAAGCGCATCCGCCGCAGCGTGCGCGAAGGGTCGCTCGCGTGACGCATGACCGACGTGTCACACCGCAATCCACCAGTACAGGCGGCGCGTCGTTCGGCAATCTTCTCGAAACTCTCCTGCGAGGTGCCCATCTTGTCCACGGCATCGGTGAACCGCGGCAGCCACGGGTACAACTCGGGAGGCAAGCCCGCGAGATCCACGTCGAGTTCGAGATAGTTGACGCCGTTGGCAAACACGTCGTTGCGAAGCACCTCGATACCGGCGACCTGCCCGATCTGCGTCGGAATAGGTCGCGGCTTCGGCGGCAGATCGCTCACTTTGAGCTGGGGCAGTTTCGCGAGCGCCTCGGGCGGATTGGGCACGCCCTGCGCCGCCTCGAGTTCCGCCGCGTGCTTCGCAATGGCGGCGATCTGGGCTGGCTGCAATTTCGCGCGTTGCTCGGCCATTCGCTTGGCGAAGGCGGCATCGGCGCGCGCCTGGGCCTGGGCATCGGGGCGCAATACGATCAACGAGCGATGCTGGTTGGCCAGCAACCCCTCGCGGATCAGCCGGTGGAAAAGCTGTGCGTTTGCCGCATAACGCTGCCGGCAGGAGGCGAGATGTTCGTTCATGCGAAGAAACGTCAACGGATCTCTGCCGTACGGCCAGGCACTGTTGACGGCTTCGAGCAGATGCAGCGGAAAGAGCGTCTTTACCTCGAGTGTGTCGTAGGCGAGCTGCTGGAATGCCGCCTCGACCCGGCTGCGCGGCAACTCCTGCGACGCGATGCGATCCAGCGTGTCGAGCACGAGTCGCTCGAATTTCTCCGCGCGGTCCGCCTCCGTGCCCTTGAGGCCGACGTGGAACTCCTGTTCGTACGCGCTCGCCCAGGTGCCGGCAAAGAACACGTCCGCGCCGAGCTGCGAATCAATGATCGCCTTCTTGAGCGGCGCCGCCTCGTTGCCGAGAAGGATGCGCGCCAACACCTCCCACTCGGTCACGACTGCGGGATCGAGAGCGTCACCCACGATCCAGTTGAGAGTGAAGAACGTGCGCGCGGTGGGATCCTCGGTCGCGCCGATGGGATATTCCTTCTCGATCCGGCGCGGTTTGTTCCAGCGGGCTTGCCGGGGAGTGGCAACGCGCACCTCGCGGCGTTGGAATGCGTTCAACGTCGGGGCGAGGAAACGAAGATGCTCGGCGGTCGGGATGTCGCCATAGATGAAGATGAGCGCGTTGCTCGGATGATACAGCGTCTCGTGAAACTGGCGGAACTGCTGGAACGTCAGATTGGGAATGAAATCAGGGTCGCCGCCCGAGTCGCGACCAAGCGGCGTGTCGGGGAACAGGCCGCGTCCGGCGAGTTCGTACATCAGCGACTCCGGGCTCGAGTACGCGCCTTTCATTTCGTTATAGACGATACCGGTGATCTTGAGGGCGGAAGCGAGATCGGAGTTGTTTTCGAGCTTGAAGTGATGCCCTTCGCGGCGGAACGTTTCCTCGCGCAGCTCGGGATGGAACACCGCGTCCACGTACACCTCGGCGAGGTTGAAGAAGTCTTTCTTCACGTTGGTGGCGACGGGATACACGGTGAACGCCTGGTAGGTCATGGCGTTGATGAATGTCGCCATGCTCATCTTGACCATCTCGAAGAACGGTTCGCGCACGGGGAACTTCCGCGAACCGCCGAGCACCGCGTGCTCCATGATGTGCGGCAGGCCGGTATCGTCGGGCGGCGGCGTGGGGAACGTGATGGCGAAACAGTTCTCCGTGTCCGTCTCGGTGTACACATGGAGCAACTGCGCGCCCGACTTGAGGTGTTCCCCTCGGACTGCAACCGCACGCAACTGCGGCTGTGGGATGACGCTCTGGATTTGGAAGCCCTCGATCAGTTGCCCCGGGCGAAGATCGTTTGTTGCCATGAGTCTGGCAATGTAGCGGTGCTCCGCGCTACATCAACTGCAATCGCCGGAAGCTTTGACGAAGCGCGCGGCAGTCGCTATGGTGCGTCCATGAACAAAATCAAAGCACCCGATTTGCGAAAAGAGTTCCCGCGTTCGCCCCATGACGATCTCGGCGGCTATGTGTTGCTGCCGCGCATCCTCGACAAATGCCGCGCGCTCTTGGCGGGCACGATCGGCGAGTACAAGTACAACTGTCCACTGGACCGACAGTGGTTCGATTTTGCAGGCGTGGATGCGGAGGAGTTGAAGGCGGAAGTGGCGAAGGGCAAGAGCGACGACGAACTGCTGGAGTTTGTGAAACAGAAAGCCGATCCGCACACCGAGTCGGAGATTGATTGCTGGAGTTACGAGCAGCGGACGCGCACGCCCCAATTAGCCGAGCAGAAGGCGTACTTCGAGAAGTACCGGAGGAAATTTGCCCCCAAAGTGCCGCGAGCATACACGTGGTTCGACATGCTCGACGCGGAGGAAGGGAGGATCAAGTAGGACAGGCATTCTGCCTGTCCAACCCAGAAGCGGACAGGCGAGACGCCTGTCCTACTCAGCCATGGCAAAACATCCCACCAAAGTCGTCCTCGGTCTCGTCCAGATGCGTTGCGGGCGCGACCCCTCCGCCAACTTCGCGAAAGCCGTCGCGCGTGTCCGCAAAGCGGCGAAACGCGGTGCGCAAATCGTCTGTCTGCAGGAATTGTTTCGCTCACAGTACTTTTGTCAGATCGAAGACCACAAGTATTTCCAACTCGCCGAACCGATTCCCGGCCCGAGCACGCAAGCGCTGTGCAAGCTGGCGAAGCAACTCAAGATTGTTCTCATCGCATCGTTGTTCGAACGCCGCGCAGCCGGTCTCTATCACAACACGGCGGCGATCATTGACGCGAACGGCAAGCTGCTCGGCAAGTACCGCAAGATGCACATCCCTGACGACCCGCTGTACTACGAGAAGTTTTACTTCACCCCGGGCGACCTCGGCTTTCGTGCCTGGCAAACGCGATACGGGAAAATCGGCGTGCTGGTTTGCTGGGACCAGTGGTATCCCGAGGGCGCGCGGCTGACGGCGTTGCAGGGCGCGCAGATTCTGTTCTATCCGACCGCGATCGGCTGGCATCCGAAGGAGAAAGCAAAGTACGGCAGGGCGCAGCATGATTCGTGGGAGACGATCCAGCGCAGTCACGGCATCGCCAACGGCTGCTATGTCGCCGTGCCCAATCGGGTCGGCCACGAAGCGCCCGATGGCGGCGATGGAATTGAGTTTTGGGGGCAGAGTTTTGTCGCCGATCCATCCGGGCAGATCGTCGCGAAAGCGAGCACAAGCAAGGATGAAATTCTGATCGTGCCGGTGGATCTCGCGCGTGTGGACGAGACGCGGACCCACTGGCCGTTCCTGCGCGACCGACGCGTGGATGCGTACGGCGATATCACGAAACGGCTGATTGATTAGGATGGGTATTCGGTATTGGTAATTGGTTATTGGTTAGCCGTTCTTCGAGCCTGCGAGCCAATCCCCAACAACCAATCCCCAGTACCCAATTACTAATTCCCAATTCCCAGTGACTAATTACCGCATGCCCAGCACCCCCCGCGAACTCGGCTACCGCATGCCTGCGGAGTGGGAACCGCACGCGGCAACCTGGCTTTCCTGGCCGCGCAAGGAGGGCATTAGTTTTCCCGACAAGTTCGATAACGTGCCGGCGTATTGGGTGAAGATGTGCGAACTCCTCAGCCCCCACGAGGAAGTTCACATCAACGTCCGCAACGAGACTCATGAGAACGAAGCGCGGCGGCACCTCGCGAAATCCAAGAAGCTGAGACGCGGGCGTGTCCATCTCCATCGCTTCGGCGTCAACGAATGCTGGTGTCGCGACCACGGGCCGATCTTCTTGGTACGCAGCACTCAGCACTCAGCACTCAGCAGTCCCATGGCCGTCGTTGACTGGGGCTACAACGCCTGGGGCGGCAAGTATCCGCCGTTCGGCCTCGACGACGCCATCCCGCGCAAGGTGGCGAAGCTGTTCGGCTTGCCGTTGTTCAGTCCCGGCATTGTCATGGAGGGCGGCGCGCTCGACGTCAACGGGCGCGGCACGCTGCTGACCACCGAGTCGTGTCTCCTCAACAAGAACCGCAACCCACACCTGACCAAGAAGCAGATCGAGCGATATCTGAAGGACTACCTCGGCGTGACGAACATCCTCTGGCTCGGCGATGGCATCGTGGGCGACGACACCGACGGCCATGTGGACGACATTACGCGGTTCGTGAATCCGACGACCGTCGTCACAGCCATCGAAGAAGATCCGAAGGATGCGAACTTCAAGCTCCTCCAGGACAATCTGAGCCGGCTTCGCAGAATGAAAGATCAGGCTGGCAGACCATTGCGGATCATCGAGCTGCCGATGCCCGGCTTGGTCGAGCATGACGGCCAGCGCCTGCCGGCCAGCTACGCCAACTTCTACATCGCCAACAAGGTTGTGCTGGTCCCCATCTACTCGCACAAGAACGACCGGCGCGCCCTCGAGATTCTGCAACGATGTTTCCCGTCGCGGAAAGTAATCGGCATCGAATGCACGGACCTGATTTGGGGACTCGGTGCCTTCCACTGCGTCACGCAGCAGCAACCGAGAGTTTGATGCCACGGACGGGGCCGCTTATGGTACGAGGAGCCCATGAGCCCACATGGCTGCGCTTGATTCACAGATCGCATAGTATCGCCAGATGACAGGCGAAAAACGGCTGGCTATCGCGCTCCAACTGCATGAGTTCGCCTGTGACATGGCGCATGAAGGAATTCGCCACCAACATCCCGAAGTTAACGACCAGGAAGTGGAGCGGTTGTTGCGCCAGCGGCTTCAACTCTTGAGGGCAACGTGACCGAGCTCGAACTGTCGGTGGATTGCCTCCGCCGACTGAATCGTCTCCAAATCGCCTACATGCTGACCGGGTCCATGGTCAGCAACTACTACGGAATTCCGCGCACCACGCATGACCTCGATTTTGTGGTGCAACTCCCTCCCTCAGCAATACCCCGGCTCGTCGAAGCATTTCAGGGCGACTTCCACGTGGAGGAGGCCGCCATTCGCGCGGCCTACCAGCCTCCGCATCACTTCAATGCGATTGATACGCGTTCGGCACTGAAGGTGGCTTTTTGCCTGTTGAAGCGAGTGCCGTTCGAACGACAGATGTTTGCGCGCCGCTTTCAGACGACGCTCTTCGGCGAGCCTGCCCGGATTTGTACTGCTGAGGATGTCATCCTGCATAAGCTTCACTGGAATCGAATCACTCCCTCCGAACGGCAGCTTGGCGAGGCAGCCGGGGTGGTTGCGGTGCAAGGCGAGGAACTGGATCGAGTCTATCTGCGGCACTGCGTGGCGGAACTGGGCGTGTCCGAAACTCTCGAAAACCTTCTGGCTGGCCGGCTCCGTCCCAAACAGACCTGACAATCTCCCGATCTACCCGCTGATCTCTTTAAGCATCCGCTGAATGTTCTGCATGCAAATGCGGCTGGCGGTGGCGGCGTTCTTGGTGAAGGCGGCGCCGCCGGGACGATTCAACAGTTCCTCGCTCAACTCGGTCAGCCGCCAGTGGGTTTCGAGTGAAATCCATCCGTCATACTTGTCCGCGATCAACTGCTTGAGATGCCCCCGGTAGTCCACCTCGCCCTTGCCGACTTCGACGCACTTGGACTCTGACGGTTTGGCGGCACGCACCGCATCCTTGAGATGCATGTGCACCATCTTGTCTTTTACCATCTTGTAACCATCAGGGAACGGCACCTCGTGCTCTTCGCAACACAAGGCGTTGCAAGGATCCCACGCGATCCGAACCTGCGGGTGGTTCAGCCGATCCACAAAATCCCGCACCTGCCGGCCCGTCCCTACGAACGTCGCACCTTCGTTCTCGACACACAACACGCAACCAGAGCCCTTCACTATCTCCAGCGGCTTGACGTAGTGCTCGAGAATGCGCGCGCGGTAGTCCTCGTACTTCCCTTTGTTCCAGAATGTGAACACGCGAATGAGGCGCGTATCGAAGATACCGGCCACCTCGATGAAATGCTTGAGCCAGTCCTGGTGTTTGCGAATTTCTTCGGGCTTGTCTATGTCGCACTTGTAGAAAGGGGAACCGACTTCGCAGATTTTCAGGCCCGCGTCATCGCACATCGTCTTGACCCGCTTCGCATCATCGAGCGAGAGCGCCTGTGGGCCTTTCTTGCCCCACACGGAACGAATCGAGAATCCTTGCAGCTTGAATTCCCGGGCGAACGCGATCGCTTCGCCCAGGTCTTGCGACACTTCATCGGTGAACACGGCGAGTTTGAACATGCTATGACTCCTTGAAAACGTGAGCATTGTGATGTCGTTCTTGTAGGGCGCGAATGCCTCCGCACCTGTCGTTTGGGGCGGAGGTTTTGCGCCGTCGCAGGGTGTGGACACGGCACGGCGCGATGCCGAAACGACAGGCATCGCGCCCTACAACCATGAGGACCGCATTTGACATGAATCACTTTCGGTTGGGGGTGCCTCCATCGAAGCCGACCGCGCGACGCACGAGGTACAACGGACGGTGCTTGCTCTCCTCGTAGATGCGTCCGACGTACTCGCCGACGATGCCGATCGTGAGCAGTTGCACGCCGCCGAGAAAGTAAATCGAGACGATGAGCGAAGCCCAGCCCTTTTCGAGATGCTGGCCGGACAGCTTCTGATAGATCGCGAACAACATGTAGAGAAAGCTCAGACCGGAGACGATCAACCCGAGGTAGGTCGCGAACTTCAGCGGCTTGAGCGAGAAGCCGGTGATGGCGTCCACCGCCAGTCTGAACATTTTGCGGAATGGATACTTCGTCTCGCCGGCGTGCCGGCTCTCCCGTTTGTAGGGCACGCCCGTCTGGCGGAATCCGATCCAGCCGGTCATCCCGCGCACGAAGCGATGCTTTTCCCGCATCTGGCAGAATGCCTCGCGGGCCCCGCGACTCAGCAACCGGAAATCACCGGCGTCGGCCGGGATGTCCACCTCGGTCATCCGACGAAGCAGCCGGTAGAACGCCGATGCCGTGGCCAGCTTGAACCACGTCTCTCCCTCGCGACGTTCCCGCACGGCGAAGACCACGTCGTATCCTTCCTTCCATTTCGCCCAGAGCTTCGGGATCACCTCGGGCGGGTCCTGCAGGTCGGAGTCCATCACCACCGTGGCGTCGCCGCTGGCGTAATCAAGCCCGGCCGTGATGGCGACTTGATGGCCGAAGTTGCGCGCGAACTGGAGAACCTTCACGCGCGGGTCCTTGGCGGCGTAGGCTTCGAGGACGGCCACCGAGTTGTCGCAGCTGCCATCGTCCACGAAAATCAGCTCATACGACTCGGTCAAACCCTTCAGCATTTTCGTGACACGCTCCATCAGCACGGGGAGCGTTTCCGCCTCGTTGAACACCGGGATCACCAGGGAAAATTCGCAGCTCATGAGCGCGGCCATAGTGGCGGGGAGATGCGATTCCTGCAACTTCAAATCACCACGAGCGCCCCGGTGTAGTTGTGGACCAGGGTACGGTGCCGCACGGGGGCGATCTCGGCGTTCCCATTGAGCCCGATCATCGGCACATTGCCGAGGAACTCCCGGAGAATGGATGTATCCACATTGGGACGCCGATAGAGACTGACCCCGCGGGCGAGACAATTGAAGTAAAGCGCGAGCCGCGCAGGTTCTTCGTCCATCTCCTGCGCGAGATGCGCCACCATTTCACGCAGATCGTCCACGGCAGCATCGGGGTCGCGAATGTTGAACTGGATCGTCTGTCCGGGACGCACGGTATCGCCGATCGCCAACGCGCCGGTCTTCGGGTCGGCGCTGACGATGTTGCGCACGAGAAAATCGCCGCGCCCGAATTCCTCCCGTTCCTCGTCAATCACGATTCCCACAAACACAGAGTGCTTGGCGAGTGGTTGATCTTCGCGCGGAAGCGACTCGAGCGTGTCGCGGAGCACCTTGACGGCCGGTAACCGGCCGATCTCGTACACAATATTCCCGCTCGCTTTGGTGATGATGAACGGCTCGCCGATCGGCTGGCAACCTTCCGTAACCCCGATGCGGGGAATGAACGCGCCGCTCATCAAAAACCCTGAGACTCCTCGCCGGGACAACTGCGGACCGCACCACTGGAACGTCTCCCGCGCCTTCGCATCGCCCGCCGGCGCCGCGCCCACGATCGCCACGCCGCCCGCGACCTTTTCCACGGAGCGAATGAAATCGGTCAGGTGGAGGCTGAAGAGATCGGGAAACAACACCAGGAGGCCGCTGCCGTCGCGCGAATCCTTAAACACGCGGATCAGCGTTTCCTCGATTGTCCGTTCATCGGTCAACTTGCGATCCATGTGAAAGGGCTGGATCAAAACGTCGTCTGACGCGAACGCCAGAGCCGCGACGCCCGGTCCGTCTTCGATTTCCTGATGGATCGTCAGCACGCCGTGCCCGCTGCACCCGACGATGTTCTCCGTGCCGCACACCGTGCACATCACCTGATAGAGTGCAGGGTACTGCGCACAGTGATGGTGAGTAGCAAACAGCAGCACCGCGTCGGCTGCAATCGAGCCGAGTTGAGCCATCGCCGCCCGCGCAGCCTGGTTTGCCGCCGTGGCGGTGTTCGGAGAATCAGAGAGCCCGATACCGGCTTTGATCATTCGTTGATCAAATCTAGTGGCCGCGCTCCCTGCTTGCAACCCTTACAGTCAGGAGCGAAGCCAGCCTTCCACAGAGGGACGCTGCGCCGCAGGCTCAGCGGGAAGCTGCGATCTCCTCGTGGATGTTCTTGCCGACAATCTCGCGCCACCGGTCGAGGATGCGTCGCCACATCGGGCCGGGCTTGCCGCTGCCAATGGGCACGCCGCTGAACTTCGTCCCCGGCGCGAGGCAGTACGGCGTTGGG
>CAZOTB010000100.1:0-22920 GCA_964582645.1 uncultured Verrucomicrobiota bacterium
GAGAGCACGCCGCCTCCCACGGGAATGCATCCGAGCGCTGCTCCGAGAGCGTTCATCGCCACGATCTGGCGACAGCCCTCTGGATCAATGCTGCAATCCACTCCCGAAGCCAGGCTGGCCGTCACCAGTTCGATCGCGCAGCCGAGCAACGGGGTCGTTTTCACGAAGGCGAACGCCACGGAGACTCCGCATTGCACGCCGGCGCTGATCGCCAGTTGGCGCTCCTTCTTGCACTTCTCGGGCTTGCTGTTTGCCGGACATTGCCCCGGGCAACCGCCGCCGCCGCCGCCGTTGCCGCGGCCGCCGGGCGGGGATTGACCATGCCAGCCGGGATGGGTGATGCCGGTGCCGGGATCGGTATGCACGGACAATCCGTCGGCGGACACGGTGGCCGTGCCCTCGATGACGAGCCGCCCGGTGGTGTGATCGAAGCTCAGCAGATTCAGTTTCGTGCCCGGCGGCGCGTCGAACACGTTCGGGAACGTCATCGGGGCCGGCGTGGCGAACAGCGATGCGCCCAGGGATTGTACCGTGATGTCGAAGGTGTGCTGCAACAGGCCGGGCGGCAACATGGCTTCGACGAGTTCCGGTGGCACGACGCTGATGCCGATCTGCGCCGAGGCTGCCGGCTGGCCGTTGGTGCCGATCAGGCTGTTGGGAAGAATCTGGACGTTGAGAAACGCCTGCTGCTCCGGCGTCAGGTCGTACGCCGCCTCGGGCTTGAGCGTGACCATCGTCGTGCCACCGTTGTTGACGGTTTGCAGGATCGAGGATTCGACCCGGGGCAGGTACATCGTCTTCATGCCCGGCATCACGGTGTTGGTCAGGCCCGCCTGCAAATGGCTGTCCATCACCATCTCGGGGAAATACTGCCCGGCCGGCGGCGAGGTCGCCGTCAGGCCGTCCATGACCACTTTGACGTCACCCGATGGGACCGGCGCCAAGACAAAATCACCATTGGCATCGGTGAAGACGAAGTGGTCTTCCATGCCCAGGATGTAAATCTTCACGCCGGCAATCGGCAACAGGAAGATGTCGTCGCCTGTCATCGGTTGACCGTCGAGGCCGGGATCAAAATCATCGGCAGTCATCGGTCGCAAGTCAGACCCCGGGTCCACGAGCCGCCCCATGAGAACCGTCCCCGGAATTTGCGCGAGGCTGCCCGTGCTGAAGTGAAACTGCAACACGCCTCCGGGCGTGCCGTCGGCGTCGGCATCGAGGGTTTCGCCGCCCGCGGACTGAATGCTTGCGCCGTCCATTGTGACCATGACTTCCGTGGCGCCGGGCATTGGCGGGGTGAAGAACAACCAGGCAAACAGGCCATTGCCCCCCGGCACGACGGTCGCGGGCAGCCTCTGACCCAGCGCGGTCGCGTAGAAGTTGTTCGTGTTCAACGTGGCCGGGTTGACCGCTTTGGAGAAGAAGACCTGTGGCCGCTGGTGCACGCCCACCTCCGCCGCGTTGTCCGCCGGGCTGTGGCTGACCACTTGGAACGGCGGCGGCGTGACCGTGACCGTCACGGTCGCCGTGTTCGTGCCGCCGCGACTGTCGGTGATCGTGTACGTAAAGGTGTCGGTGCCGGTAAACAGGATGTTCGGTGTGTACGTGGCCACATCGAAAAGGAAACTTAGCGATCCGTGCGTCGGCAGAGTGTTGCTGATCACCCCAATCAGATCTCCATTCGGGTCGGAGTCGTTGGCGAGAACGGTGATTTCCACCGCATTGCCCGAGGTGGCGTTGGCGGAGTCGTCCATCGCCGTGGGCGGGCTATTGGACACTACCGGCCCGATTGTCTCGATGAACAGTCCCGTACCGCCATGGCTCGCGCCGAAGCCTTTGGCTTTCCATGACACGTTGTAACCCGTGTTTCCATTCGTCTGTACGGCCGGGCCCGACCCGGAGAAGCTGAAGCCGAGGCCTTTCAATTTGAGTTTGATGCTGCCGTCCGCCGTGGCGCTCCCGGTCAGCGGGATTTCCTGGCCGCAACCGCTCGCCGTGCCAGTGCCCGCGCGTTTACCGCTGGCGTCCACGAGCAGCGAGAACATCACGTCCACATCGAGCGCGGATGCCGTGGACAGATCAATGGAGAATGTCCCCGTGCCGGGCGCGATTGTGCCCTTGCCTTTGGCCGAGCCGACCAGCGCGGCGCCGTTGAGCGTGCCTTTAAGCCCGAGTGACTCCGCCCCGTTGACGGCGGACAGCGAAAACTTCGCGAGGCCCGATTTGAACTTGATCGAGCCGGTGGCGTTGAACGTCGTTCCGTCGAGTTCGAGTTGGCCCGTGAGGACGCCGTTGAGGTTGGTGGCGATGCTGAGCGTGCCGGCGAGTTGGTTGCTGAGAATCGTGACGGTGATGGGAAACCCGCCGCGCAGACAGTAGGGCGCCAGTGGAACGGAAACTTGGTAGTCATTGGTGGTCTGCGCCGCTGCCGGCAGGACAATCGGCAGGACGCACAGGCTGCTCAGAAGGCACACCCGCCTTGCCATATCACTGATCCGAAGCCATAAATTCATGATCAACCGTTGCCAGGACGCCGCACTCCGCGCAGAGTAGAACCAGAATCCGGAGGTCGGGTCAAGCGCAGAGGCGCTGAAACGGGTTGCTCCGGTCGGCAGGTTGCCCTAACCTTCCGCCAACCAATCCATGAAACCCGCGACCAATCTGCGCGAAATCGCCCCCGGCCTGTGGGCTTGGTCTTCTCTGCACGAAGAGTGGAAGGTGGACTTCTCCTGCTGCGCTTGGAATGGGCCGGGCGGGCTGGTGTTGGTTGACCCGGTCAAGCTCGACGACGCCAACCTCGCCAAGCTCGAACGCATCGGCAAACCCGCGGCGATTCTGCTCACGAATCAAAATCACGAGCGCGATGCCGATTGGTTTCGCCAGCGGTACGGAATCAACATTCATGTCCATCGTGACGCGGCGCCAGGGATCGAGATCACCCCTGATGAGTTTTTCTGTGACGGCGCGAACGCGCCGGGAGGGCTCAAGGTCATTCACCTTCCCGGCGCCAGTCCAAGCGAGAGCGCGTTCCACACGGAACTGAACGGCGGGATTCTCATTCTAGGCGACGTCGCCGTGAATCTCGATGAAGGTTTGAAGTTTCTCTCGGAGGAACATTGTGAGGATTCCAAGCTAAACCGCCAATCTGCGAGAAAGTTGCTCGCGTACGAGTTCGAGACGATGACTTTTGCGCACGGCGATCCCATCCATCCCAAAGCCCGGCAGCAGTTCGCGAAATTGTTCCAGGCGTAAACCATGATCACGCACAATGCTCCTGACCTTGATCCTCATCCCCGGTGGGGAGAGGAAATATCTGCGAGCGCATGTTCGGTGGAGTTCTTTTTCCATGAGGTTCCTACGGGCTTCTCGATCTCATTAACACCCCGCTTCAGCGGGGTGATCCAGGTACAGCCTATGGGACAAACCGCTTCAGCGGTTTTGGAGCGAGCAGGAAAAACCGCTGAAGCGGTTGGATCGGCGTTCTCGTCGCGTAACACCCCGCTGAAACGGGGTGTGAATGAGATGCTCCTGAGCTCGATTCGCGACACACTTGTCGCGGGATCTCTCCCCTTGCGGGAGAGGGCAGTGTGAGGGGGTGCCTTTCGGCGACCAATCCCATGTCCACGCACCAGATTACCAACTCCAAAGCCCGCCGCGATTACACCATCCTCGAAACCTTCGAGGCCGGAGTCGCGCTGCGCGGCACCGAGGTGAAGTCGCTTCGAGCCGGCAAGGCGAACATCAACGACGCTTTCGCGCGCGTCGAGAACGACGAGGTGTTTCTCTGGAACGCGCACATTGACGAGTACACCCAAGCCAACCGCTTCAACCACGAACCCAAGCGCAGCCGCAAACTGCTGCTGCACAAGGCGGAGATCCACCGGCTGGTCGGCAAGGTCGCGGTGAAAGGTCACGCGCTGGTGCCGCTGCGGATTTATTTCAAGAAGGGTTTCGCCAAGGTCGAACTCGCGCTCGGCAAAGGCAAGGCTGAGTACGACAAGCGCGAGGACATCAAGCGGAAGACGGCGGATCGGGAAATGCGGCGGGCGATGTCGAACGCGCAGAAGAGGAAGTAACGCCTCCCGGACACGCGACAGTGTGGTATGTGCTTAGCGTGTAAAACGCCCGAACTGCTTGCGTTTGGAGTTCAAGCTTTAGCTTGTCTGCTGATCGCGTCCCGAAGCAAGCTGAAGCTTGAACTCCAAACGAGAGCTGAGAACACGTGAAACACTTACTCAGCGTGTCCGGCTACGGAATCACCGCCACCTTCAACGCCTCGCGATTCTTCATCAACTCCACGCCGCGCTCGATCTCGGCCAGTCGCAGCTTGTGCGTGAGAAACCTGCCGGCATCCACCGTGCCCTGATGCATCAAGTCGAGCGCCTCTTTGTACTGCCGATGCTTGAAGCTCGACGAGCCGGTGATCGTAATCTCCTGATAATGAATCCGGTTCGCATCCGCTTTGAGGATCTCCTGGCCCGTGGGGATGCTGGCGTGAATGCAGATGCGTCCGCGATAACGAACCAGTTCGAGCGCCAGCGTCAGGGCATCGCCGCTCGAACCCGAAACGAACACGACATTCGGACCGTCGCCATGGGTCCGCATCTTCACCCGGTCGGGGACAAATGTCTCCGCGGAAACGAGCAACTCATCCAGTCCGGGAACGGCGTGACGGATGAGGTCGTTCCGCTTGTCAGATCGCACTACACCGACCACGCTCCTCGCACCGCGCCATTTCGCGAAATGCGCCTGCGCCGTGCCCTGAAACCCCATGCCGATGATGACGACATCGTCGCCCGGCCCAACACCGGCGACCTCGACGCTATTCAACGCGCAGGCGAGCGGCTCGGCCAAGGCGGCGTGTTCGAACGGCAGATCGTCGGGCAATGCGAAAAGTCCCTCGTTCACAGCCACGCCGGTAGGGACGGCGACAAGCTCCGCGAACCCGCCCGGCACATGCCAACCGAGCCCGCGCGCGTCTTTGCACATGTTGGTGTGTCCCGCGCGGCAGGGATTGCATTTGCCGCAGTAGATGCGCGGGGCGAACGCGACCCGGTCGCCCACTTTCCATTTCGTCACGGACGAACCGACGTCGGATACGGTGCCCGCGACCTCCTCGCCGAGAATGTACGGACGCGGTTGGGCGAGATCATCTCGTAGCGAACGCTTGAGGTCAGAGGAACAGATCGTAGCCGCGCCAACCCGCAGCACCACGCTGTCGTCGGGACAGATTGGATTGGGCACCTCACGAATGACAAACTTGCCCGGGGACTCGATGACAGCGGCAATCATAACGTGTTTTTTTAGTCGAGCGCTTCTGCGCGGACTTGATGTAAAACCTTTGGATACACGACCGCGCTGAAGCGCTCGACTACAAACACTGCGGCCCAGCGGCTCGGCAGGTTTGATCCCCGTCACCTCGGACAGTGTCCTCTCGAATCCCTCCTCCCGCAACGACGCTTGAATCTCCTGCGCTTCCTTGTCCTGCGGATGGTCGTAGTGGAGGGCATCCACGATTCCTTGCAAGAGAGAATCACATTTCAACCCCTGCTCGACCGCATAGCGCGCGGGACGAACGATGCGCTCGCCCGGCGCGAGTTTTCGCTTCGGGTCGCGTCCGACGCGCGCGATCGGGTCTGAAAAGCGCAGATCGCAGAACCGCGCCACCAGCGGATCGAGGTAGCGACGCATCTCTGCTTCGGAAAAACCGTGCATCCGCTGCAACACCGCGTTGATTTCCGCCACCGCACCATCGAGCGCTTCCCGGACATCGGGTTCTTGCATCGCCTTGCTATAGAACTCATGGCCGCGTCGGTGTCCCGCCCAGGCCCCCACCGCGTGCGCACCCGCGACGAACATTTTTCGGTCTTCGTAGCGGGCAAGCTGGTCGGTCATGATGATCTCCGCGAGCTCCGGCACGGGAGGGACGAACCCCGCCCGGTCGGCCACGATCTCGCGGTCTTCGGGACGGTCAATGCCGGCGAGCAAGCCGGTGGGATCGTCTCGCTTCACGTCGAACGCAGTCACGGTGATCGTCGTGTTCGGGAAACCACAACGCGGAACGCAACGCCGTTGCTCCTCCTCGGTGAGGTGTTCGAACACCAGTTTCCGCAGAAGATCTCCGTTGGCGTAAGTGTTCTCGAACGGGATGATGTTGAGTGGTAAAGTCCGGCGTCGCAGCCCGGCAGCGATGAGCGGGGCGACGGCTGGTAGTTGGAGCGGCCCGACTGATGTGGAGACCAGATCGGCTTCGAACACGGCGTGTTCAATGTGCTCGCGTTGGTCGAAGTGAATCGCCGTCACGCGATCCACGACCTCGGTGGTCTCGCCCTCGGGCGCAATGACCTGCAGCGGATACTGTCGGAGACGGCATAGCGTCTCGACCAGCGGCTCCGACACGTCCACGAACAGGATTTGGTAGCCGGACTTGTGCAGGATATTTCCCACCAAAGCCCGTCCAATCCGACCCGCGCCAAAATGAAGTGCCTTCTTCAGCATGACAACCGTGCCTGACTTGTAGAGAAAGCGAAGATGATTGCAAGCTTGGGATTGAAACCGAATCGAGGTTGAGGTTACAAATCATTCGACGTGATGCCAACGGAGAACAACAGACAAGAAACCAAAGGCGACTCAAGTTCGACGGACGCGACGAGCACCACGCCACCACAGGTCAAAGAGCGTGCCGTTTCCTACGGATCGTTTCCTGCCGGTGAATCAAGCCTGCCGAGCTACTTTGAGCTGCTGGCTGCCAAAGTCGAACGCGATCCCGCAGTCTTGCAGATCGCCCTAGAGAACATCGCACGGTGGCGACGTGATGGCCACAGTGCGCCTCACCGGCTTGATGAATGGCGGAGTTTAATCACGGCTTCGCAGAGCAACGCGGCAGGCCGGCAGGAATTGCTGCGGCTTCTACGGGCCACCGATACTGCGAGCGTCCGGCTCAAGGAA
Organism: uncultured Verrucomicrobiota bacterium; assembly: GCA_964582645.1. Lineage (GTDB taxonomy): Bacteria > Verrucomicrobiota > Verrucomicrobiia > Palsa-1439 > CAZOTB01 > CAZOTB01. The sequence continues at coordinate 6,949 of CAZOTB010000100.1, forward strand.
TTCAATCCCTTCGCGGGGCTCTTGACCCGGGAAGAACGACGGCAGGCGCGTGAGCTATGCGGCTACCGGCATTGATCCACCTGGTAGAATCGGCGCGGTCGCTGAGTCACTGTCAGCGGGTACGGGTTTTGGGATCGAGCGCCCTCCTGGCGTCATTCCCCGGCTTGGGAGACCCCGGCCAACCGCTGGAATTGTCGTACGATGCCGACCTCCTGGTCGAGCCATGCGATGAGCGAATCGCAGCGATGCTCCACGAGGCCATCGGTGAGGGAAGCCTGTTCGCGCAACAGAGCGGCTATCACGCCGACATTTTGAGGCCCACCATTACGGAAACCCTGCCACCCCGTTGGGAGCAACGGCTGGTGAAGTTGAATGCGTCCGTGGAAGCGCACGCGCTCGCGCCCCAAGACTTGGTGGCGGTCAAGCTGCGACTGGGTCGGCCGAAAGACGTGGAACTGTGCCGGCAATTGTTCCGGCAGAGCATGGTGAACCCGACCGACGTGAAGGAACGACTCGATTCGACGGCGCTGCCCGAGGCGGAAGTCGTTCGCGTCTATCGTTTGTTTCGAGAGCTGACTCTATGAGCCGCGGAACCTGGATTCAACGCGGGTTCGACGATTTCAGCGATGGCACCTTCGGCAACGCAGGACAGAATCTTTACGTCTCGCGCGCGGGCGTGCTGCAGCGCATCCACCACTTCGACATCAACCGCGATGGGTACGTGGACCTGCTGTTCGTCAACAGCCAGGACAACAACGAGCGCCCACCGGCGTTCGTGTACAGCGATGTGCTGGGAACACCGAAGCTCACCGAGCTGCCGTGCGACGGCGCGCGCGCGGCGGCAGTCGGCGACCTCAACGGCAACGGCTACGACGACCTCGTGATCGGGATGGACGAGAACGGCATCCATCGCGATCTGAATGCCTATGTTTACTTCGGTTCACCGCAGGGACTGAGCGAGCGCTACAAACTGGAGTTGCCCGTGCCGAGTTGTGAGGCGGTGGCGATTGGGGATTTCAACGGCGATGGATTGCCGGATATCGCGTTTAGCACGTACGGAAAGCTCCGCGTGTTCTATCAGACGAAGACCGGCTTCCTGCCGGGACAGTTCACGGATTACAAAATCGAAGTCACAGCGATGGTCGCCGCCGATTTGGACGGGGACGGTTGCGCCGACTTGTACGTGAAGAATGCTATGAGCGCGATGGTGTATTGGGGCGGGGAGAACGGAATCTCCCCCAAAAGCAAGACGTCAGTGTGGAAACGCAGCGCGCGCAAGAGCGACCCTGGACGCACCGAACAACTTCCCGCAGGCGTGCTCGGCGCGTTGAGCCGGGAGTGGATGCCGCGGATCATCTCGCTGAATGGCAAACGGCATTTGTTTTTTACCGTCAAGGACGAGTCGCGATTTGTTCCTGTGATCAGAGGGCGTACACTCGGCAAACCGGTCGTTCTCAAAACCGGCCTCGTCCGCTCGGTTGCGATCGCCGACATCAACGCGGACGGGCATCCAGATATTGTGTTTGCTGGAGAACGATCCTGGGTCTATTGGGGCTCGGAGAATGGGTTTTCCAACACCCGTCGCACGGCGTTGCCGACACAGAACGCGCGGGATGTGGCAGTCGGCGATCTCGATGGTGATGGCCTCTGTGAGATTGTGATCTGCCAGGAACGCAACGAGGAAAGCTGCGATAACGAATCGCTCGTTTTCCAATGTGGAAGGGGCCTCCGCGTCCCGACCGGTCCCGTGCGATTGCAAACCCACGATGCACAAGCCGTCTTCATTGCTCGCACTTGCGACTCGGAGAAGCCGCAAGTCATTTTCATCAACAACATCACCGGCCGCGTCCGCGGCGACATTTCCTCGTATCTGTATTGGGGCGGCCCCGATGGCTACAAGCCGGAGCGGCGCACGGAGTTCCCGGGTTGGGCGGCGACCGATGCGCTCTGCTGCGACTTCAACGACGATGGGCGAGTGGACATTCTCTTCGCCAACTGCGCGGAGAACTCACCCGGCTTCGATCCCGGCTGCTTCCTGTTCTGGCAGGGCAAGGACGGTTTCAACCCAAAACATTGGGACGTCATGCCGTCCAAACATGCAATCGGCATCGCCTGTGCCGACCTCAACCGCGACGGCTACCTCGATGTCGTGGTGGTGGGCTACTTCAACGACGAAGTGTGGATCTACTACGGCGGGCCAAAGGGGTTCGACGTTCGCAACCGCAAGCGCATCCGACTCGCGAAAGATGGCATCGTCTGCGACGACGCGCGGCGGCCGTTCATCGCCGACTTCAACAACGATGGCTGGCTCGACATCGTCATTCCGCAAGCCTCGACTCACACGGTCATCCTCTGGGGCGGGCCGGATGGATTCAGCATCGAACGCTCGACGTTTCTGAACGCCACATGCACCGCCGCTGCAAACGCCGCCGATCTGGACGGCGATGGCTGGCTCGAACTGATCCTCGGCGGAAACATCGGCCCGCGAGCCGGGCACAAGTACGAAACATCGCTTTACATCTACTGGGGCGGGCCCGAGGGATTCCGCGAAGATCGCCGCCAGCAGTTGCCGGCGTGGAAGACGAACAAGATCTCGATCGCCGATTTCAACAACGACGGTGTGCTCGACATTTTCGCCAACGCGTACCATATGGGACGAACACGCGATCTCGATGCCTCCGTGTATTGGGGCAAGCCGGGAGGCGTGTACGAAGCCGCCACTCGCTCCCGGCTGTTCAATCACTCCTCCTGCGGCAGCATCGCCGCCGACTTGAACGAAGACGGCTGGATTGATCTCGCCGTCGCCAACCACAAGTGGCACGGCAACCACACCGGCCACTCGATCATCTGGTGGAACGGCCCCGATGGCTTCAACGAATCGAAGCAAACCTGGTTGCCGACGAAAGGCCCGCACGGGATGGTGGTCGTGGATCCCGGCAACGTGATGGATCGCGGCCCGGAAGAGTTCTACATTTCGAGCCCTCACGAACTGCCTGCGGGCGCAAAGGTCACCGGCATCGAGTGGGACGCCGACCTGCCGCCGAAGACCTGGGTACGGGCATGGCTGCGGTTCGCGGAGACGAAAGAGACTCTTTCCAAGGCTGCGTGGCTCCAACCCGGCCAGTCCTCAACGGGCCGTTGGGTACAGTACCGTCTTGCGTTGGGAGCTTCGAACAGCGGGAGTTCGCCGCGCGTCCGGGAGGTGCGGGTCAATTTTGACTCGCGCAAAGACGCAAAGACGCCAAGTTAAATGCCTTTCTTTGCGCCTTTGCGCCTTTGCGCGAGAATGATCCGCAGCGTTTCCAGAAGACGCCCCACATCTTCGCTCATATTGTATCCATGCAGCGAGATGCGAATCCGCCCGGCGTGGTGCATGACGTGGATGTTCTCCTTCCGCAAGTCAGCGTGGATTTCCGCGCTCTCAGGATGTTGAAACGAAACAATGCCCGAACCGGACAGGGGGGCCATTGGTTTCACACCCAACTCGATCAAACCCTGCTGCAGCAACCCGACAAGAGGATCGGCATGCTGCGCGATGGCCTTGATTCCGATCGCTTCGAGGTATCGCAGCGATGCGTCGAGCGCGTAAATTGGCCCAAAGCTGGGCATCCCGACGGAAAAACTGGCCGCGCCCGGCTTGAGCGTCGCCCGCTGGAATCGGTCGGACTCGAAAGCGTTGGCAATGTGGAACCAGCCGCCTGCGCGCGCCGTCAGTCGCTCGGCGCCTCGTTGCGGTATGCCCACGATGCAGCCGCCGTGCAAGCCGAGCGTCCATTTGTGGGTGCTGGAGAAAATGAAATCGGCGTCGCTGACATCAAGCACGCAACGGCAGAGAGCCTGGGTTACGTCCACGGAAACGATCGCCTGCGGTGCATGGGCGCGGACCGCCGTTAGGAACGGACGCCACGCCAGCCGGAAGCCGTTGTAGAAACTGACCAGCGACACCGCAACGAGCCGGGTGTTCCTGTTCAGCAGCGGCAACAGGTCCTCGATCGCAACCGCGCCGTCGCGTGCCTTCCACAATCGCATCCTCACCGGCGTCGCTGAGGTCAGCCAGGGAGTGACGCTCGATGGATATTCGAGATCGTTGACCACCACCTCGTCGCGCCGCTTGAGATTCAGCGCGCTCGCGAGAAGGTTGCACGCCTCGGAACTGCACGAGCAAAATGACACTTCCGACGGCGCGAGCTTCAGCCAGCGCGCCGCGATCTCCCGGCATCGTTCGAGCCGGGCGAAATGATCGTCACGACCTTTCATGCCTTTGAGTTTGTCCCGCCAGTACTCCTGTAACGCGTCGCCCACGCACTTTGGCGGGATGCCTTCCGCCGCCGTGTTCAGATACGTCATGCCGGCAAGCGACGGGAAATCGCGGGCGCGGGTTTCGGCTGTGAGCATGTGCGCACTGATAGCGGGGCGTGATGCCCGTTGACAACCTCTTTCCGTCTTCGCATTCTCGCCGCATGGTTCTGCCTCAACGCCTGTCGCTCGTGTCCCAGGTCGCGGACATTCTACGACAACGGCTGCATGCGGGTGAATGGAGCGATACCCTCCCGGGCGAGTACTCCCTCTGCGAAGAACTGCGCGTCAGCCGCCCCACGTTACGCAAGGCGCTCGCGCTTCTGGCCGACGAGGGTTCGATCCGCGCGGAACGCGGAATGGGATGGCGCATTCTCACCCGCCCGCGTCGAACCAGCCGGCCCGTCATTCCGAACAAGATCGGTATTCTCTGCTTCCGCTCGTTGGAGGAGGCCTCGCACTTCTCGCTCTTCCAAATAGACAAGCTGCGGGATCATCTGCACCGGGAAGGTTGCGCGGTCGAAATCCATGCCGGCTCACAGTACGACTCCCAAAACTACCGCCACGCGTTGGAACGGCTGGTCGCGCGCGTGCAGGCGAGCCATTGGGTGCTCTTGGGGCCGGGACTGCGTGTGCAGGAATGGTTTCGTGAGCGGAAGATTCCCGCGTTTGTGAGTCTCACCGCGTTGGAGACCGTGTCGCTGCCCGCCATCCGCGTCAACACCCAGGCCATGTACCGCCACGCGGTCGGGATGCTGATCGGAAAAGGACATCTGCGGTTAGCCTGGGTGGTGCCGGATGTCATGCTCCGACCCGAGGAAGTCCGGCAGCATGGTTTCTCCCTTGCTGTGGAAGAGTACGCCCAGCGTACCGGCTTCTCGGCGCGGATGTTCGGCCACGACACCACCGTGGCGGGCGTGCATCGGGCGACGGATGCGTTGCTCGCCATGAACCCCACGCCTACCGCGCTGCTGGTGGTCAGTCCCACCCATGCGCTGGCGGTGCTGACGTACCTGAACCGACTCGGCTTACGAGTACCAAACGACCTCTCGCTGTTGTGCATCGGCTACGAGCCGTTTCTCGACAATTGCACGCCGACGCTGGCGCATTACAGCATTGATCGGTGGGCGTACTCCAAGCGGATGTGCAGCGCGGTGTTGGCCTGGCTCCCGACTGGTCGCACCCCTGCGAAGCCGACCGTGCTCTTGCCCCGATTCTACGACGGCCAAAGCATCGCCCCGGTCGGCTGACGGCTGCCTTCCCGACCGCATCTGTCAACACAAGTGACAACTCCTCCGTGCTTCCCTGTCTGGACGGAAGCTGGCATATTAGTTGACAAGCGAACGGAGGCATTATGCACAGGAACAAAGCGGTATTTGCGTGGGCGGCGGTAATCGGTCTGGCGGTGGGTCAGGTCGGTTTCGCTGCGTCCGACACTTGGAATCAAACGGGCGGAAGCCACTCGTGGAACAGTGGCGCGAACTGGTTGTCGGGCGTGCAGTACCCGGACGCCTCGGGCGACGTTGCCTATTTCACCAACGACATCACGTCGGCGCAAACCGTGACGGTCAGCCCGTCGGTGACCGTGGGCGGGATGGTGATCGGGGACGCGAACGGCAGCCACGGATTCACCATCGGCTTGAACAACACCCAGACGATCAATCTCGACAACGGCGCCAGCGCAAACTTCATCAACAGCATCGCCAGTGGGAACACCATCCACGCCAACCTCGTGGCGACGGGCGCGAACCAGGACCTCACCATTGATGTCAGCGGCACGTATCTTTCGATCGGCACGGCAAGCACTTCTTCGCCGATGACCATTGACACACTCACCAAGAACGGGAGCGGCGATCTGTACCTGGGGACGGCGGGCAGCACGTTCACGGACCCGAACGTGTATCTCAACGGTGGCAGGACCTTCATCTTCAACACCTACGCGATGCCCACCAACTCGGTCGTCACCATCGCGGCCCCAGGATCCCTCCATGGCGGTGGCGGACGCGATCAGGCACTGGCCGAAGTTCGCGGCACGGGCATGTTTCGCGATGGCGGCAGCTCGTTCATGGTCGTCGGCGATCCCACGGGCGTGCCGGGGGCGGGCACGCACATTCGGAGCGGCGGCAGACTCCGACCGGGGGACTTGACGGCGATCGGACAGGTCGGCACGCTCTACATTGGCGAACCCAGTACGCCGGCCGTTTCGCCTCGCTTTGAGAGCGGCTCGGAAAGCTACTTCGACATCGCGAGCAACAGCAGCTTCGACCAGATTGATATCCGGCGCACCACCACGACGATCAACGGCGGTGATGTCTATGTAAATTTCCTCAGCGGGTTCTCTCCGGCCTACGGCACGCAGTTCAAGTTGTTCATCAACTCAAGCACGCAAGGGTACAAGGACACCAATGGCGGGAACATCTTCGACAACGTGTATGACAACGATCCGAAGCCCGGCTGGTTCTTCGAAGTTCACTGGGGCGACGCGCCGTTGGCCGCGGAGAACCCGGGGGGCCTTAACGCACGGAACATCATCTTCCAGTGGGTGCCCGAGCCCTCCACTGCCGCCCTCGCAGCCATCGGCCTGGCGGTGCTGGCGCGGTCGCGTCGGCGATGAATGAAAGGACCGTTCCCGGACACTGGGTGCAGGATGGCGGCTCTTGAGAATCAGATATCGAGTTTCCCACATCGGCGGAGAGTTGCCTTTACGTTGATCGAGCTTCTGGTAGTCGTCGCCATCATTTCGATCCTCGCGGCGATGTTGCTTCCCGCGCTGCAGAACGCGAAGGCCTCCGCCAAATCGGCTCGATGCACGTCCAATCTCCGCCAGATTGCTCTTGGCGTGCTCGCTTACGTGGACGACAATGACGGGTACCTCATCGGCTGGTTCCTGGACAGTCCCGGCCCGGTCGGCGATTCGGTGATCGTCATGCCCTATGCCTACGCAGCCGAATGGCTGGACATCGTGTACCTGAAATGTCTGAAGCAGAACATCGAAGTGTTGGAGTGCCCGTCCAACGAAGGCGAGCGCGGCGCGCTCTTCCAGATGCCTGCTCCGTACCCCTGGCGAAAGTACGTCCCTGGCTACCTCATGAACTGGCACACGTCGCACGCGTACTGCGGTTCGGACCCGCAAATCGCCAATCGCCTGGCGCAAGTGAAGAACCCTGCCAGCAAGGTGTGGTTTTGCGATGGTGCGTATCGGCCGGTGACAGGCGAGAGTTTTGGCACCATCGTCGCGCGATTGCAGAGCCACGTGACAGCCGGCACCAATGGCATTTTGCTTCCGTCGAAACGCCACAAAGGCGGATCAAACTTCGTGTTCTTCGATGGTCACGTAGAATGGATGCATTTCGACAAGGCGACGCCGGCGACCAGTTATGGCGAGGCATCGTATTACACGTACTGGGATCTTGATGGCGACGGCAACTGGTGTACGCCGTAAGATGAAGGCGCACGGAAACTCGGTGGCCGGGTTCACCTTGATCGAGTTACTCGTGGTGGTCGCCATCATTTCGATCCTCGCGGCGATGTTGCTTCCCGCGCTCCAAAGCGCCAAAGAATCGGCGCGCATGGCCAGGTGCCTCTCCAACCTCAAGCAAATGGGTGTCGCGGGCTTGATGTACGTGGAAGATCATGCGGGAATGGTGATGGACCACGGCGGCGACTGGGCGGCGACGAGTTGTGGCAGCGCCAGCAACAACTGCAGCACCATCGTCATGCCCGGCGAACGCTGGGCCAAGTGGCTCGATCGCATTTTCCCGTATGTGGCCCACAACGTCGCCGTGCTCGAATGTCCTTCGCAACGCACGCAGCGGGGCAGCCAGCAGATGCCGGCTCCCTACCCGCACCGGGAATACAAACCGGGTTACTTGATGAACATGCACGCCATCAAATGGCTCACGGGCGAATCCATCAAGCTTGCGGACGTGCGGAATCCACATTGGAAGGTCTGGTTTGGAGACAGCGCCTACGGATTGCCCGGCACCCAGCCCGTCTCGTTCGACACATGGTGTCCCCTCTCCTGCCGGGTCGAGGCGTTTGCGAATCAACTTCGTCCCATCTCCCGGCGCCACCGGGACGGGTCTAACCTCTTGTTTTTCGACGGACACGCGGAGTGGATGAAGTACACCAATGCCATGCCTTACATCACGTCGAGTTTTCTATACACCCGGCATTGGGACACCGACGAAGACGGCAATCCCAACACGCCGTAGCGGATTGTTGTCAGCGCTTCTTGCGCGTGGCCGATCCGTTGGGGGCAGGCACTTCGAGCCGCGTGACCATGGATAAGGTCACAATTTGGTGGGAGCTATCGGGCAGATAGACAATCATTTCGCGCCCGGATGGGTTCAACGCCACGAAATCTTCATGGTTCACTCGCAGACGTCCGCCGTTCGCGAGATGGATCGCAAATGGTCTGAACGGTTGGGCGTGTAGAACTTCTCGGATCTCATCGATCTTCACCGCCCCACCTCTTACTCTGGAACAAGGGCTCCGGCAAGCGCGGAAAGCTCGCAAGAAATTGCTTTGGAAGCGAAACTGTGAGCATAATTCTTGGCAATCCCTGTCATTCGTAGTAGCTTACCGCCATGAAACTTGCCGAGATTGAGCGCGAGATAGCCCAACTCAACGCCGAATCCCGTCGCAAGCTCATGGCGCTGCTTGTCTCCCTCGAAATCCGGGAGGAACACAGCATCCGCTCCGAATTGACCAGACGCCTCGATGACAAATCCGAGGGGGGCTGGATGCCGCTGAAGGAAGTCAAAGAGAAATTGAGCCGCTTACCTTCGGATGAATGATCCCTATCGGGTGTTCGTTCGCAAGGAGGCATTCGAGTTCTTGTCCCGCTGCCGCATCGTGGAACGCGAACGAACCCTCCGGTTGCTGGATTCCCTTGCCGCGAGTCCTCATCAGACCGGAGACTACAGCGAGAAGGACGACGTGGGCAGACCCTTGGAAGTGATTGTGGAGGGACGAGTGGCCATTGTCTTCTGGGCCGACCATCCGGTCAAAGAAATCAAGGTCGTCGAGATTCGGTTCGCGGATCGTTGAGCTTTGCAACGTGGCGCTCAGATTCATGCTAACCATGAACTGAGAACCGCGTCCTTCTCACCCATTCCTCGATGAACCGCGAGGCGTTCGCGCGCAAACTCTGTCGCATGGTGTTGCAGTGTGCGACTTCGGGAGGCCGGTCCATGCACGGCGCTACGGTCATGGGGCGGTTTCAGGATGGGCAGAGTCTGGCGACTCCGTCGAGACGGTGACGACAACAGGCGAATACGAGCGCCACCAAAGAGGTCTCGGTTTCAGAAGTAGCGGTCATGCCACCCACGGGTTTGCTAGCCGACAAAACCGAAGTTCAGCGAGACCTTCTCCGTAGGAGTGTGCGCGATCAGTTTGTATGCCGTTGAGTTTCGAACAAATTCCTCAAATCCGATCAGTTCATCAGGACGCTTGCACCATCTATTACCGTTTTTCATTCTCCTTGCGTGCCTGGTGGCAGCAAAGTGGAGCGTCAAGGACAACTGCCAAATATTATCGTCCTCACCGGGGGGCACGATGAGCTGACGAGTGATGTTAACAACAAACGTTTCGTCCTCAGCAATTTCCAGCTCACGCATATCCTGCTCCGAGTACGTCGACCATTGAAAAAGCAACATGTCACCGTCGACGCCCGGGTCTAATGGTTCTTCGACTCTTTTCTGCTTATAGAAACTCATCATCGACGAGACGGCCTCATTGCCCGTCATCTTCCTCAAGGATAACCCGCGGGCCTTTATCCACCCCTCAAACTCGATTTTGGTATCCTTCAATTTCATGATTTGTGACTGTATGGCGTTAACGACCTAAACTCGCAGAACGAGGAAGCTGGCAAACTACTGGTCCACCCGATCAGAGGTAGGCTGAAAGCGACACTACTTTCCACGCGCTGAACGCTACCGCTGCCCTGTGTAGCGAACAAGCCGAATGTGAATGGGCAGTTGTGGCCGCAGGCTTTACGCCTGCGTGGGCATTCGCAATCGAACACGCAGGGCACGCACCCGTAAAGGGTGCGGCTACAGTCCGAAGTTTCGGACTCGTCAACCCATTTGACAACCGGTAGCCTGTTCTCGATTTCAATCGGCTCGGATTGAATAGGCATCGAAAGGAACTCTCGCAATCATGATCAACATCGGCAACCGACTCGAACTGTTCGTGGACAAACATCTCATCGAGGAACTGCACGGCGCGCGGCTCAAGCTGGCCGAGCCGAAGTCCGCCGGGCTGGCGCTCGATTTCAAGAAACCGTGGGAGGGCATTCACCCCTACTACATGAACATCGTGCAGGACGGGAAGAAGTGCATGATGTACTACCGCGGCGTCGAATGCGAGAAGCTCGGCGAGGTCGGCATGAAGGACGGCTACGACCGCGAATGGACCTGTTACGCGGAGAGCATGGACGGCATTCACTGGGAAAAACCCGAGCTGGGCCTGTACGAGGTCATGGGCACGAAGAAGAACAACGTCGTGCTCGCGGGCGAACCTCCCTTTTCGAGTGACTTCATGGCGTTCCTCGACACCAAGCCGGGAGTGCCCGAGAGCGAGCGGTTCAAGTCCACCTCCGGCATGGGCTCGAACATGAACTGTTTCCGCAAGAAGTGGCTGCCGTTGGAACGCAGCGGCATCCACTCGTTCGTGTCCCCCGACGGCATTCACTGGAAGAAGTTCCGCAAAGAACGAATCTTCGACGACGGCACGCGGACCTTCGATGGGATGAACCAGGCGTTCTGGTCGGAGCACGAGCAGTGTTACGTGTTGTATTACCGTCAGCACACCGTGCGCGACACGCTCGAACTTGTCACGACGGACAAGCATCGGGAGGAATACGCCAAGACAGTCGCGCGGACGACGAGCCCGGATTTTGTGAACTGGAGCGGACGCCACATGCTCGATTGGGGCGGGCGGCATCCGACGCACCTGGAATGCATCTACTGCAACGGCCTGCGTCCGTACTTCCGCGCGCCGCACATCTACATCGGCTTGGCCACACGTTTCATGCAGGGACGCAGCGCAATCACCGAGGAACAGGCCGCCCCGCTGGCCGAGGCGCTCGTCGCGGCGGGCTGGCAGGACCCGCGCAAGTGGTTCGGCGACGCCACGCCGCAAAACTGGCTGCGCAACGACTGCAACGACACCTGCATGATCACCTCGCGCGGCGGCGACAAGGTGGATCGCACGTTCGGCGAGGCCTTCGTGCGGCCCGGCCTCGGCTGCAACAACTGGACGAGCCGCACCAACTACACCACACTCGGCGTCGTACAGACCGGTCCCGCCGAGCTATCGCTCTACACGCTCCGCAACTACGCGCAAGCCAACCCGTGGCTCGAGCGCCTGACGATCCGCCTCGATGGCTTCGCATCGGTCAATGCGCCCTACGAAGGTGGCGAACTACTGACCAAGCCGTTTCAGTTCAGCGGCAAGGAACTCGTGATCAACTACGCCACGGGCGCGTCTGGATTCGTGAAAGTCGAGATCCAGGAAGACAATCCCGCTTACGAGGTCGCCGACCCCGAACCGCCGGGCCGAGTCACCCCCGGTTTCACCGCCGACGATTGCGGCGAGATCATCGGCGACGAGATCGAGCGGGTGGTGACCTGGAAGGGAAATCCGGATGTGAGCAAGCTGGCCGGCAAGCACGTGCGTCTGCGGTTTCTGATGAAGGACGCGGACCTGTATTCGTTCCGGTTTCGCGGATGAATGCGTACATAGTACCGCCTTCAGGCGGAATCATCGCATGACCAAAAAACGCAGCCGACTGAAGTCGGTACTACAAAGGAGGAAACGTGTGGAACGCTCCTCCGATCCGGGCGCGGCACCCTCGGATTGGGAAACGAATTGGAACAAGCCGCACGTGTGGCCGAAACCTCCGGGCGCGAAGCCGGTGAGCATCGCGGCGACCGCCGAAGCGCATCGCAGGTACCGGCCCGACCTCGCCGACTGCGCGTTGGTGTTGATCGACGTGGACAAGAAGGCGTTCGACAACGTCATCGAAGCACGCAGGGCGCATGACGCGAAGAAGGGCCGCGCGCTCGCGACGCGCACCTACAAGACGGTCGTGCCGAACCTGGTGCGACTCGTCGAGTTCTTCCGGAGACGGAAGCGCCCGGTGGTGTTCGTGCAATGGGGCTGGCATCGCTACCAGTATCCGCCGCTCGAAGCGCGCAAGGGCGAATCGGTCGTGATCAAGCAGACCCGCGGCGCATTCGGCAAGTCGAGTCTGAGTTCGGTTCTCCGGCGCCTACGCATCAAGACCTGCGTTTTCGCGGGTGCGGACACCGCCTGGTGCGTTGCCTCCACCGTGCGTGGCGCGATTGATCACGGCTACCGCGCCGTCTTGGTGGAAGACGCCTGCTTTTGCGCCGAGCCGCAGATGCACAATGCCACCATCAGCACGCTGGGCTGGAACCAAGCCCACATTCTCAGCACGAAACAGGTGCTTGCGCTTGGGGAGCGTCAATCTGAACCTCACGCACGGCCATGAGAGCTGGCGTCTGTTTCGCTCAGGTGTGGAGTACAATCTTCCGCTTGCCTCGCGACCCACAACTCAGACAAGCTGAAGCTTGTACTCCAAACGCGACCTGATGAGGAAGCAGGCCATGAAACACCAGCGGTTGCAACACACCTTCGATCACGACTTCGAAATGTGGTGCGCGTACCATTACGCCGCCTGCCTGGCGACGACGAATCCGTCTGGCACCGCAGTTGGACCGTGCCGGGCGCGCGCGTGCCTCGACTCGGTGGGTTCTTAGCGCGGTCGAGAGCTATGGCTTTTCATTCGTCGGTTTCTCGGCGAAGGTCACCGGCAAGTTCGCGATGGACGAGTTCGAGATCACGCTTGCCAAATGTTGAGTTGGGTTTCCGCCTGAACACATTGTCTGCACAGGTGACAAGTAGTCGTCCCGCAGTTCCGCTTGCTTTCGCCAACTTCGCCTCGTACGAGTGACGGGACGATTCGCTATGAGCGTGTTGAAAGAATCGCCGGCAAGGAACGCCGCCCTCCGAGGCGGTCGTTGGTTTGCGCCCGCACCGCCTCGGAGGGCGGCGTTCCTTTCGTCCAACGCGCGCGGCAGGCGACCTTTTCCACACGCTCCATGATCCCGGCAATCACAGCGTTGATGCGTCCACATTGTCGGATCCCGCTCGGGGAACCCGACGAGACGGGAAGCAACTGGAGGACGCTTGCTCCGCTTGTCGTACCAGAGTCGAGTCTGTACGCGGACTATGTCAACGCGAAGCTGTCCCCGCCGAAGACGGAAATCCGCGCGATGGCGAACGACGACACGTTGTTCGTCCGGTTCGATTGCGCGTTGGAGGACGTGACGCGGCTGACGCCGAAGCCGGGTTCCCTGCCGCTCGCCGAGTTGGAACGCGCCTGGGTACAACTCTACCCCCACAACGATCCCGTCGTCCGGTATCGGTTCGAGGCCGACTTCAAAGGGGCGACCTCGCTCACGCGGCATCACCGCATCAACGGCGAACGCAGCCTCGGCAATGTGCCCGACATGTGGCAAGCGTCCGCACCCGTTTCCGTCGAGTGGGACATCCGGCACGGGTTCGACAGCAAAGCGTGGTGGGTGGAGATGGAAATCCCGTGGGAAGCCATCGGGTTGCGTCATCGTCCCGCGGTGATCGGTTTCGAATGTGGTCGGCCCTACAAGACCGGCCATCCCGGCTGTCCGATGGACGACATCTCTTGGCCGGCTGCGATGCGCGAGTCGAGCATTGGGGTCAACCTCGAACCCGGTGAGGCCTTGATCGGACCTGATGCGGGTTCACCCGAGCGTCTGGAACTGAGTCCGCCACGATTTGGAACCAACCGCGGGCGGCTGATCCTCGGAAATGCGTGGCCGAAGAAGCCTGCGCAGTTGCGCGTCTGTACCGAGTCGGACAATGGAAGTCGCATCGCCGAAAACACCTACGCGGTCGCGAGCGAAACCGAGTTTGAATACCCACTCGATCGCTTGTTGTGCTCGCATCTCGACGTGTTCAAGGCGCAACGGCTTGTGCTCGAACTCCACGCTGCGGATGGCTCGCTCCTCTACACCGCGCGGCTCCCATTCGACCGCCATCTTGGAATTTGCGTGGATGAACCGTATGGCGAGACCTTTCGTAGTCGAGCGCTTCAGCGCGGGCTGGAGGAAAAGAGTGAAGACCGCGCTGAAGCGCTCGACTACAAACATCACTCGACCTGCGACCAGTGGCTCGACCGCGTCTGCCGTGCGCTTCCTCGCCTCGAACGCCGCAACACCACCCAAGGCGCGCCTTCGGATTTCTGTCTCACCGATCCGAATGGGCGACTCGTCGTCAACCTCATGGCCGACGGTGCTTGGGAACGGTTGGCAGCGATCATCGAAGAGCGTTTCCAGACGACGGAAGACCGGCTCGTGGCGGCGATGGCGTTCATCGGCCAGAAGTCGGTCACGAATCTCTTTCTCTGCCATCTGTTCTTCGACGCGAACATGGAGCGCACCTACAAGCACGGCAACATGCACGACAAGATGGGGCCGCTTTCGATCCTGCGTTACGGCGGCGGCCCCGCGGTGGCGCGCGCGGTCGTGCTTGCCCGGCTGCTGCAACAGGTGCGTGACCCGAAGACCGGCAAGCCATTCGTGACGCGGGTCCTCTCGCTCGACAAAGAGGGCGGACCGAGGCTCGCCACCCGTCACGATCCGTTCTGGCAAACCGCGGGGCCGGTCGGCGTCGTGGCCGTAGAGTACCGTCACCACATGACCCTACTCGATCCGACGACGCTGGCATTCTTTGTGAAAGGCGTTGGCAAGCTCGCCACCATCTCCGAGATGCTTGCGGACGAGAGGGTTCTCAACGAGGGCACAGGCCGGTCGGCCGCGCTCTTTCGAAAGATTGATTTCGCCGAGGTCGCTCACGAACAGCCGAACCGCCGCTTCAGTAAAGGCGTTTTCCCGGAGCTGTGTCCCGACGAAGATCGCCCCGACCGCCCCTTCGATCCACGCGAGCGACAGGTGCTACGAACGATTACCGCGAAGGAAGGCAAGCAGTCGAAGCCGTTGGAAGGATTCCTCGACGCGTTCGAGCAACCGGGTCGGCGTGGTGCCGCGGTGAGCGTCTGCTGGGATCGGAAAGCGTGCCGCGTGCGCGTTGTCGTCAAGGGCGTGGCTCCGCAGCGGCTGAAGCCGCTCGACCGCGAACGGGAAGAAGTTCATCTGGCGCTCGACACGGTTCACGGCCACACGAGTTTTGATCATTTCATGGTGACCCTTGCCGGCGCGAGGAAGCTCTGGCGCGACAGCGTCTCGAACATTCAAACCCTCTGTAAACATCTGAGCACCGAACAATCCACCGGCAGCGCCGAGATTAACGACGTCCTGTGGAAGGCTGCGATCAAGAACCAGCGTAACGGTTACGTCGCCGAGTTCGAAATACCGTGGGAAGCGTTGCGACTCCGGGAACTGCCGCCGGTCATCGGCCTCAACGTCTGGGTGCAGGGCCGTGCGCCGCAGTACGAGCAAGTCTTCCTGTGCCCGCCGCGCTGGCACATCGCGCCCGACCCGTTCCACTTCGCCGACCTGTACCTCGTAGAAACCGCGGTGACGATAAGCGAGATTGATCTCGGGATTCCGACGTGGGGTGAGAACACAGGGCGCGCGGTGTTGAGCA
>CAZOTB010000101.1:0-22850 GCA_964582645.1 uncultured Verrucomicrobiota bacterium
CCGCGTCCGGGGAAATGCAATGGAGCGAAGCCGCGCGGAGCGAAGCCGCTCAACACACAACCGTGGCACTATTTCCCGACCACATCGGTCAACAACGCTCCGTCCGGCCCCTTGCCGCCGCAGCCCTTGTCCTTGGTCAGCGGATTCGGCGGGCGCGGGCAATCGTCGTTGGCCGGTGCCGTGTCGGCTTCGCCATCGAGAGCGGCGTGGTTCACGTGCACCATGTACTCGAAGTCCGCATTCTCACCGGTCTTCTTGTCGAACTTGGCCGGGAAATTCGCGCACTCGAACGTCACGTCGAAAAAGACATTCATCTTCTTGCCGGGGCCGAGGACTGTCGGCACGATGTTCGGCGGGCCGGCAACCACCACCGCCGCCGGCGCCGCGCACTCGCCGAGGCTGATCACCGTCACCTGCACCAGGTTGCTCAACGTGGCGAAGTCGGGGATGACCTCCTCGTGCTCGCTCAGGTTCCGGATTTGCACCGAGACTTGCTTGGTCAACGCCGGCGCAGCCGCGGTCAGGTTGATCGTCTTCGGCACTTTCACTTTCACCACGATCAGATCATGCGCCTCGGGAGCGGTCTCGCGCACCACCACGAAGAACAGGCACTGGGCGGCGTTGCCGGACCCATCCGTCGCCGTGCAGACCACCTGGTTCGTCCCCAGCGGGAACGTCGAGCCGCTCGGTGGCACGCAGTTGGTCGAAGACACCGGGCAGGTGTCGCTCACCGTCGTGGGCGCGCTGAAGTGGACCACCGCGTTGCTCGTCCCGGCGGGAACGTTCGTGGCGATGGTGGCAGGACAGGTGATCGAGGGCGCCGTGCTGTCGGTCACGATCACCTGAGCCGGGCAACTGCTTGTGCCGCCGCGATTGTCGGCCACGGTCAACGTCACCGCGTTCGTGCCCAACCCGTACGGGCCGGGCGGGGTCAGGCTCAACGTGATCGGATCGCCATCGGGATCGGACGAGCCGTTGTTGACGGCGGATGCCGGCACGTTGGTCTGGCAACCGGCCCCGGCGGGTCGCGTCACGTCCTGGCAGGCGGCGACCGGCGGGTTGTTGCTGCCGCCGAGCTGGTTGACCGTCACCATGAACGAGCAGGTGTTGGTGTTGGCCGAAGTGTCAATCACCGTGCAGGTGACGTTGGTCGTGCCGAGCGAGAAGGTCGAACCCGATGGCGGCGCGCAGTTGGTGCTGGCCACGCCGCAGTTGTCGCTCACCGCCGGGGCGGCGTAGGTAACCATCGCGGAGGTTGCCGGCGCGGTCACGTTCGAGGTGATGTTGCCCGGGCAGTTGCTGATGCCGGGCAATTCCAGGTCCCTGACCGTGATGGTGAACGAACAGCCATTGGTATTGCCGGAGGTATCGGTCACGGTGCAGTTGACGGTGTTGGTGCCCTTCGCAAACGAAGAGCCGGACGGTGGCGTGCAATTGGTCGAGGCGACGCCACAGTTGTCGCTCACCGTCGGCGCGAAACTGACCGTCCGCGCGCACGTCCCCGGCGCGGTGGAGGTGACGACATTGTCCGGGCAGGTGATGCCCGGTGGTTGCGTGTCGTTGACGGTGACCGTGAACGAGCAGTTTGTCGTGCCCACGGTGTTCGAGGCAATGCAACTGACCGTCGTGATTCCGCGTGGGAAGACGACGGGCGAGGTGACGACGGAGGAGTTGGTCGTGCAGGTCACCGTGGGGTCGGGGCTGCCGGTGGCATCCACGCTGAACGAGACCGAGCGCGAGCACTGGTTGGTCGCGGCGTTGGTGATGATGTTGTCCGGGCAGGTGATCTGCGGCGGGCTGTTGGTGTCCGGTTTGCACTTGCCGAAACTGCCGGCATTGAAGATGGATTGGATCTCCGACCCGCTCAGCGCCCGGTTGAACAATTCCACCTCATCAATCATGCCGTCCCAGAAGAAAAACTTCGAGCCGCTGTCTTCGCTGGTCCCGATATAGTTGTTGGCGGGGGCAGAGAGGTCAATGGCGCCACTGTAGTTTGTGGAGCCGACCTCGACCGCATCCACATACAGTCGGAACACCGTGCCCGAACGCGTCAGTGTGTAATGATGCCACATTCCGTCCGTGAACTGGCCCGGCGTTCCCGCGGTGATCTGGTTGACGCCCGTGCTGTTCCAATACACCCACAAGCCGACGTTGGGTTGGCCGACGCCGGGGGGATCGGGATCGTTGAAATCGAAGTTGAGGTTGCGCGCCACATTGGACGGGTCAAACGACAACGCGTGCATGCGCATCGAGCTGTTGCTGCTGATCGCCCAAAAATCAATCGAGAAGTCGTTGGTGCCAAAGTTCCACTCTGCATTACCGGGTAATTGGATGAAATCGTTCGTTCCGTCCAAATCAAACGCCTGGCTCACCTTTCCGCCCGCGAACGACGCGCCGTTGCTCAGTGAGCCATGGTTGCCGCCGATGATGTCCTGGGCATTGCCGTCGCCCGGCCACCAAGCGATCAGGCCGGACGGCGGCGTGATGCAGTTGGTGGCGGCATTGGAGACGTTGGTGCGGCAGGCGGAAAACTCGGAGGTGTTGCCATTGGGATCGGTAGCGGTTGCCGTGATGAGCATCGCATCGGCGACGGCGACTGGAAACGTCACCGAGAAGGCATTGGTGCACGTGGCGTCCGTGGCGACGTTGGTCGAACCCAGGAACTGCTCGCCCTCGCCGTGGCCGCTGGGGTCGCAGGCGGTGTTGGCGAAGAATTCCAGCGTGTAGGTCATGTTCGCGGCACTGGGAAGGAACCCCTGGATGGTCACGCTGCTGGCGTCGCTGGCGGCGTTGGTGAGCACGGGATAGTTTTGCAGAAAGTTCGCCACGCCCGAGTCGGCGTCGCACACGTCGTTGGAGGTGGCGCCGGAAGTGGTGTCGCCAGAGGTGAACAGGTTGATGCCGAGCTTGGCGTTGGAATGGATCGAGTTGCCGGTGATGGTGTTGTTGGTGGAACTGCTGCCGGCATGCTGAATGGCATGATCGCCGTTGAAAGCGATGACGTTGTTGCTGCACACGTTATCCCAACCGCCGCCGTTGCGGACGCCAAAGCTGTTGTTGCTCAGGTTGCGCATCCCGCTGACATCCGTCCCGATCCAGTTGCCGACGATCCAGTTGCGACTACCCCCGCTGCCGGTGGTCAGGATGCCGGTCTGGTTGTTGCCGGAGACAACGTTGTTGCTGATGACCGAATCTGCGACATTGAGCACAATGCCATCGAGCCCGTTGCCGAGGTCGTTGGTGCCGGTGGCGTCCGTGCCGATCAGATTTCCTTCGACGACGTGGCCCGCCCCGCCGCCGAGGCTGATGCCCTGACCGGTATTGCCCGAGACCAGGTTGCCGGGCGGCGTGCCATGTGCGCCGGTCGCGCCGCCGATGGTGTTGGTGGACGAAGAAACGGAGATGCCGGTGATGTTCCCCAACGCGAGTAAGCCGGTCACGTCCGTGCCGATGTAGTTGCCCTGAACCACGTTCTTGCCGCCGCTCCCGCCCAGTGACAGGCCAGCCGTGTTGCCGGAGACAATGTTGCGCTCGCCGATGGTGGCGCCGCCGATGCGATTCGAGGAGGCCGAGGTGACGCTGATACCGTTGCCATTTGGGATTTTTGCCGTGGCGTTTATGTCCGTGCCGATGTAGTTGCCGACGATGACGTTGTTGCTGGCGCCGCCCCCGGAGAGAATGATGCCATCGTTGAGGCAGCCGCCGATGACGTTGCGCGCGCCGGGGTTTGCGCCGCCGATCCGGTTGCCGAACGATTGCACGTTGAGGCCGGTGGTCATCTGAGGCGTGCCATTGGTCATGCCCGTCGCATCGGTGCCGATGAAACAGCCTTCGATGACGTTGTTGGAAGCCGCGCTCTGGATGAAGACGCCGCTGCCGTTGCCGTTGATGATGAGGCCGCGCAGCGTGTTGCCGCCCGTCTGAAAGTTGAGTCCCGGGTTGGCGGTCGGCGTATTGATCGCGATCAACAGGACGGCGTTGTTGCCGTTGGCGAGCGTGTTCGAGCTGCTGCCGGGCTGCGTGAAGCCGTCAATGATCGTCGGCCCGATGATGTCGGTGAGGTTGTTGCTCTGGGCGATGGTCTTGACCATGCCGTCGAACGGCTCGATTGCGAACTCGATCGTGTCGGGGCCGGCATTGGTGTTGGAATCTATGATCGCCTGGTTGAGCGAGCCGGGCCCGGTGCCGGCGGTGTTGGTGACAGTAAATGTCGCGGCGTGCAACCCGCTCGCGAGACCGATCAGAACAGACGACAGCCCCGTTGTTTTCATCCGAAACGCTCCCTTCTCATTTCTCCACCACATCGGTCAGTAATGCCCCCTGCGGCCCCTTGCCGCCGCAGCCTTTGTCTTTCGTCGCCGCCTCCGGATCGCGCGGATAAGTGTCGTTGGCGGTCACGTCGAATGAGCAGGCGTCTGTCCCGGCCGCGTTCGATGCGGTGCAGTTGACCGTCGTCCCTGTCGAGAACGTCGAACCGCTGGAGGGATTACACACCACGGTTGGTGTCGGCGTGCCGGAAGCGGTGGCGTTGAACGACACGGAGGGCGAGCACTGGTTGGTCGCATTGTTGGTGGTGATGTTGGCCGGGCAGGCAATCGTGGGCGGCACGTTCGAGAGCGCGACCCACACCCCGACGTCCCTGGTCGGATCGGTGAGCCCGAAGTAGGCGTTGTCCTGATGCCAGTTCGTGCCCATTCCCTGGCGACCCGGCTTGAGAAACAGCTGATCGAGATGATGCTGCACGGGATCACCAATAAGCTGACGCACCACGGCGACGACCTTGGGACAGAACGGCACCGCGCGATAGAACTCGCTCTTCGGCGCGATGGGACAACTCTGGAGGTTCTGCACCGTGTTCGAGTGCGTCGTGCCGTCGCCCTCCGTCGCGACGTCGCGCAGCAGTCCTTCGCGCTTGAACCGGTCCAGCTCGGCGCGCATGGCCGCCACCTCGCCCTCGGCGAAGAAGTGCGGCAGAACGACGAAGCCCTGCTCATTGAATCGCTTGAGTTGATCCGCGCTGAGTTTCATCCCGTGCTCCTTCCGAAGGAGATGAGCCGTGTATAGCAGGTCATCCGCGCAAGGTCAACGGAGCGCCAGCTCGCTTGAACCCGCCCGTGCATCTGCGAGCTGACGGTTGAAATTTCCTCGGTTGAATGTGCTGAAACAAGCTGAAGCGTGAACTCCGAACGCAACCCTCATGAAGCTCGCGCTTGGAGTTCAAGCTTCAGCTTGTCGGAGTGCCAACAACCAAAGGATGCGCCTGAACCCGCCGTCGGCGCGAGTCATTTCTCTTTGAAGTGATCCACGGTGATCTCCTCGTGACGCGGCGATGGTTTCGAGGGCTTGCCATTCGCGTCGTCGTAGGTGATCCAATAGTAGAGCTTGATCTTCGGGCGCAGACCGGTGACGAGTTGGCCGTTCGCAATTCCTGCGGGAGCCTTGTCCACCGCGCCGCGACCGTCGCCGTGAGCACTCACCCAGAGATGATACGCTTTCGCGCCCGACACTTCGATGAAATGAACGTGCATCCGCGTGCCGTCGTAGTAATGCTCGGGCGCGGTGAGTTTCACAAGCATCGTAGGTGCGCCGACACCGTCGCGCTGGAGGTCGGCGATCGGATTCGGAAGGTTCGGTGATTCCTGTGGCGCCGGCCTGCGGAGCTTGCTCTCGCGAACGGCGCCGGGGGTGGCGTCCTCGGGCGTGGCATACTCGACGTACAGCTTGCCGAACGCGACCGTGTCGGAGGCGGCCGGCTGCACGTCGTTGATGTAGAGGATGTGGCTGCGTTGCTCGACGATGATCTCTTCGAGGTTCAACGGCAGGTCCACGATGGTGTCGCCGAAATCGCTGCGCCACCAGGTCGTGCCGTGTTTGCGGAAATTGTCCCAGCCGAGATGACCCGGTAACTCGAACCGCAGATACCGCCAGCCGGGCGCTCTCAAAGTACATCTTGAGGCGCTGCTTCTCGTCCTCCGTATAGACGAATGACTCGCCATTCCAGTACTCGGGGAAGCTGCCGGCGGTCAGTCGCGGCGTGATGTGCGGCTCGGCAAAGAGGCTGATGCAATCCGGCTTGAGCGGGTCGGGATCAATCTTCTCCCATGAGGCGGCGGCATTGAGAATATTCGTGCGGAGTTCCACGAGCTTGGACGGGTCGTAGTTCGGCTCGGCGGCCCACGGTTGTGGCGCAACGTAGTACGCGGTGGATTGCCCGACCGCCCAATGCTTGAGTGTGAGCGCCTTGATTTCGTCGGAGAGTCCGTGCGGGTTAGGGGCCGACTGGCGCGCGCCCGCAATCGCCATCAGGCGCACGTGATGATCGGTTTTTGGCGTGTGATGCCCGCCGTGGTAGCTCCAATAACCGAACATCGCGCCCTTGCCCTCGGTCCATTTCACCGAGCGCGGGTCCGGCGCGAGGCGGACGAAGGAACGTTGCTCGGTCCATGTCTGGTCGCCGAGTTCGAGCGTGGCGACGACGTTGTGGTAGCCATTGAGTTTCACCGCTAATGAAAACCTCGCCTGCGCCGTCCCGCCCGCCGCCACGGTGACCGGCTGCTCCTGCTTCGTCGTCTCCGTGCCATCGAAGCTGCGGGTGGTGACGGTGAGCTTGCCGGTGAGGGCAGCCTTTGAACGATTCGTGATTGCACCGGTGTACGCCGCGACCTCGGGCGCAGTCCACACGTGGCCGAACCGGTCGGGATTCCAGGCGAACGCGACCGGCGATTGCCGGAGCGTGGCCGCGTAAATGCGACCGCCCGAAGGCAGCCCGCCCTGATGCCGGCCGTAACTGATCGGGTCGGGGTAACTGCGATACTGATGAACCTTCTTTGTGAATTCGATCTCGATGATGTCCATGTCGGCGAACGCCGTGAGCCGGGAGGGATCGAGTGGGATTCTCACGAGCCAGAGATTCACTTTCTTGCCGTTGGTCAACGTGACCGGGCGCGGCTTCAAGTTCGGTGTACCGGCTTTGGTCGGCCCGGCCCGGATTCCGCCTGAAGGCGGTACACCAAACGCCTCCGGTACGCGCGTCTCGAAGGTCTCGGCGTACCCCGCCCCGTCGCGATAAAACATGGCGGACAACAACGGCACGCTGTGGTCGTCGCCATCGCGGGCGGCGACCAGATGGAGCGCGTCGTAGTATCCGTTCGGGATGCGAACCTGGCTGCGCGCGAGGTCGCGTCGCGATGCGCCGAGCCAGCGACCGTTCTCGGTCGGTCCCGACGGCAGGTAGCCGGCAGCGTTCGCCTGGCGGAAAAGGCTCTGCCCGACGTCAATGGGGTCGTTGCCCTCGACGTTCACACCCGGGAACTCGAACGGAATGCCTTCGACGCGGACGATCTGGCCCGGCGCCGGCAGCGTTTTTGGGATCAACTGCTTCTTTCTCAACGAGCGCACGCGCGTTCGCATAACCGGCAAGCGAGATCGGTTGAAAACCCGGCGTTTCCGCGAGGGGCTGAACCCGAAACGACGCCAACTGTACCTCGGGAGTGAGGTGAACACGCATCAACCCGTGCGGGTCAATCGTGGCCCTTGTACGCGCCGACGCTGGCGTACCAGGTCGTGTCGGTCACGTTGGTCAACCCGAAGTAAATGAAGGCCACGATATGAGTCGCGGCGACGGGGCGGAGTCGCACCCTCGCGCGCACTTCGACGGCGCCGCCGTATCGAGTCTGCCCGTCGAGAATCAGGGCTCTGTTGGTGACGGTGAGAACATCCGTGCCGAGTTCGGGATCGCGAGCGATCTGGAACTCGCCCGAGGCGATTCGCCACGACTCGGACTGTCCAGCGAAGATCGGTTCAAGCGTGGGCGCCGTCGGCAGGGGCGACCACCAGGTTGTGTCAGCGAGGCAAAGCGAAAGGAGCGGAAGAAAGCCCAGACCGATGGCGATTCGTTTCCGGTGTGGAATTGCTGCGAGATGGTTTCAGATGGTGAAGCTGTACAGCTCGGCGCGTTGGAGGAGCATTCGCAGCATCAAACGGCGTCCACGCAGCGAACTCAAGTCCGATTTCCCGCGCCAGCTCAGCTTGTGGGCGATCGAGTTGCCGCGGAACACATCGAAGTCTTTCGCGGCGAATCCCTCGATCGGTTTGCCTTCGGGCTCGTGGTAGAATGGTTCCACCAGTTCCGCGATGACCTCGCCACAGTACGTGGCGGCGTTGATCGTGACGGCATCGCTTTCGAGAACAAACGGCCGGGTGATCAACGCGCCGTGGGGAAGCCCGGCATCAAGCGAGACGAACCCGTCCAACCGTAAGCGGCTGCGGTAGGCGGCGGAACTGGCGTGCGCGTCCGCCGCGCCGTGCGGGTTGGGGTGGCCGGTGGCATAGACGAACATGTCGTCACCGACGACCACGGGTTGCTGCGCCGGGATGATCATGTATCCGTCCTGCTCGCCGGGCCGGCCGCGTTGGAGGAATTTCGGGCGCTCCGGCAGGCGCGACCAGTGGATGCCGTCCCGGCTCCATGCCAGTTCGATCTCGATTGTTTCCTCGATGTCATCGTCGTAGATCCACAACTGACCGAGCCAGTAATCAGCGTGACGGAAAACCTGGAACCCGTAGTAGTCGTTTGTGTCGAGTTCGTCGGGCGTGAGAATCTGCTGCGGCTCGGTCCACGTCTTCAGGTCTTTGCTCTCCGAGTAGTTGACGCGTCGGCGCGGATTTCCTTTCCCGAGCACGGGCCAGTTGACCGCCGCGCAATGCCAGCCCCGCATGTAGAGCATAAACACCTGGCGTTCGGGGTTCCAGACGATGCAGTTGCATGTGTCGCTCTCGCCGTGGATCAATGATTTCTCGCTCGGATACTTCCAATGCAGGCCATCGGGACTGTACGCGATGTAGATGCCGCCTTGTTGCTCAGAGTACCACTCGCAGTTCACCATGAGGTATCGTTCGTCCTTCGGTGCGTCGGGGCGATGAATGAACGTGTTGCCCGCCACGGAGCTGAAGCCTTTGAAGACGATGTTGGTGTCGCCGTAGATGCCGAGGTTGGGCCGTTGCCAGTGGATGCCGTCGGGGCTTTCCGCGTAGCAGCAATAGATCGGCTGCGGTTCGCCGACGTTGCCGTACTTGCTCTTGCCGAGTTTCACCCTCTCTTCCTGCAACTTCGGATCATGCGCTTGGTACCACATGCGCCAGGTTTTGCGTTCGTCGTCGAACGCGACGTGCAGCGGCGTCACGCTCGCGCCATCCCAGGGTTTCTCCGGTCGCAGGACCGGCTCGGCGGGATCGCGCGCGGGTTGGTGGACGCGCCGTCGCAGCCGGTAGGTGTCGGCGATGTTGATGTTGTCGAGGACGAGATGCTTGCCGGGTTTCAGGTCTCGATACATGTGGAGTTTCCTTCTGTTGGTATGCTCAGAGTGATTTCAGTCCATACCCGCATTCGCTCCCGCCGGACACCGGCACGATCGCGCCGGTTATGAACGACGCGGAGGGCGATGCGAGAAACACGACCAACGCAACGATCTCCTCGGGCTTCGCGGTGTAGCCCAACAGCGTGATCTGTTTTCGCTTCTCGATCACTTTGGCTGGGTCGCGCGCTTCGTTCACCAGCTTGTCGGTGTTGGGAGTCAACACACTCGAGGGACAGATCGCGTTGCAGCGAATCCCGTCTGCCGCGTAGTCAATTGCCATGGCCTTGGTCAGCGAGTTGATCGCGCCCTTGGTCGCGCAATACACCGCGTGGCTCTTCTCGCCCTGCACGCCCGCCATGGAAGAGACGTTGATGATGCAACCCTTGGACTTCTGCAAAAGCGGATACGCGTGCTTGCAGCATAGGAACAATCCGCGCAGGTTGACCGCGATCAACTGATCAAACTCGGCGACCGAGGTCTTGTGCGCCGGCGCCATCGGCTTGAACATGGCCGCGTTGTTGACCAGCACGTCGAGCGAACCCAATTCGGCCATCAAAGCCGCGACCGCCTGTTCGTCGCGGATGTCAGCCGGCATAAACCGACAGCGATCACCTGGCCATTGAGCGGTGGTGCCGGTAACGTCCGTCGCCACTACCTGCGCGCCCGCGTCGAGGAACGCGCGGACACAGGCCAGGCCAATCCCTCCAGCCGCGCCGGTCACCAGAACAACGGATTGATTGAGTCGTTTCATTGTTGCGCCTCCCAGTGGGTGTCGTCATCGATCGGAAACACCGGCCGCTTCACTCGCCGAAACGGCAGCGCCCGCATGTCGGTCGGTGTTGGGCCAGGACAATCAACGACGAAAAAACCTTTCATGATGTCGCGGTAGCCAACGCGGAAGTTCATCATGTTTTTCACGCCGACAAACTTCGCCCGGCGCGGATCGAGTCCCACCGAGGCGTATTGCTCGTAGGCGTAGTCGTACGTCGGGTGCGTCATCACGAGCAGGCTCAGACTGCCGATTTGCAGCACTGCCGACGGCCCCATGGACGACCACGTGCCGCTGAGAATCCCGCCGCTGTAGCGAAACCGTCCGTCGGATTTGCGCACCAATTTGCCGGTAACCTTGAGCGGTTTGCCCCATTGCGGATCGACCCGGTGACCGATGGACAGCGACAGCGTCTCGCCGATCCGTGTCCGGTGACATCGCCGCGCTGCGTCAGGATCAACCACCATCGCGAGGCAGGGTTCGGTCACGCCCGCCTCGATTAATCCTCTCACGAGCGCGATGCTGTCGCCCGCCGCGCCGCCGCCGGTCGTGTCGGCTGTGTCGAGCAGCAACACCGGTCCGCCCTTGATCTCGCGACCGCGACGGACCGCCTCAGCGACGCTGACTGTTTCGACGACGAACTCTCGCCGCTTTAACCAGAACTCCCGCGCCAATGCGTTCGCACAACGAGTCGCATGCCGGGCATCCCCGTCGGCGATCACCAATGCGCTGCAACCCATATCCGGCACGTCAATGTACGAGCCCACAAGAAACAGCGACGTGGAAAGGATCGAGCCTCGCAACCAGCCGTTCGGTGTACCGACTTTAGTCGGAATCTGCGTGGTTCTGGCGGATCGAAGCCGACTGAAGTCGGTACACCGAACAGGCCTCAGTTCTATTGGCGGTGGGTTGCTCGGGTGCGGGGCTACGCCTTCCAGTTCCCTCGCTGCGCGCATCAACTGAGCGAATGGTCCCTTCCCAAAAGTTGAGCCGTGAAAGCCAGTCAGAATCATCGGCAGTTTCACGTGCGCCATCACGGGATGAATGTCGCCACGAATCGCTCCCAGCAGCAATCTCGTCGCGCGCTCGCCGGTACAACGGGCATCCTGATGCGGGTAGGTTTCGTAGCCACAAATGATGTCGGTCGCTTCCACCATCTGCCGCGTGACGTTGCCGTGCAGATCGAGCGTCATCGCAAATGGGGTCGTCCGGCCGATGATCGCGCGAATCTCCGCCGCCAGTTCGCCCTCGGGATCGTCCACGCTCTCGACCGCCATTGAGCCGTGGTGCGACATGACCACGCCATCCACCTGGCCCGCTTTTTCGAGCCGACGCAACACGCCTTGCTTCAGCCGCCGCCAGCAGGAATCGGAGAGCACCGTCGAGGAGTTGCCCCGGGTCGCCAACAGCGGGACGATCTCGGCCTTGCTCGCCGCTCGCAACATTCCGCCCACTTCGGTTTCCGTGTCTGCCAGGCGAAACACCTCCTCACCCTCGTGCAAGTAGCCGGTCGTGCGAAAGAAATCCACGTTGCACGTGCCGGGCACGAAGTGGTTCGACTCGGAGGAAATCTGGCCCACGGCGATGCGGAGACGCTTCATCTGAGTATCTCTCACTCTGCTGGAGGAGCGGGGACGGCACAAGAACGAATGGAGACTCAAAACAACACGGCCGAGGCGTTGACCGCCCCGGCCTTATTGGAATTACAGCGTGAAAGGAACTACCGAGTTGCGACCTGCAGCCCGCTGCTTCTCACGGCACCGTCTTCACGCCTACATTGCTCCACGCACCGACATCGTTGGTTCCAACCGCGCGCACCCGGACCCAGACCTTCTCTCCGGAGACCAGGTCGTGGTTCAGCGCGCACTTGGCCTTCGTCGCCGTGAGCTTGTACTCCCAATTGGTTTGAGTCGGGAGGGGCTGCCGACAAATCTGCACTTCGTACACACGCGCCCCGCGAATGCGTTTCCAGCGGACGAGAAGTTCCCCATCCTTTTCACTGCGTGTCACCCGGAGCTTTTGCACCTGGCTCATGTGGACCGGCGTCCGATCATTGCGCACCTGCATCCCCGCGCTGTGAATGCCGACCGGTTTGCCGCCGCTCAGATTTTCGACGTAATTGCCCAATCGCGTCATGGTATCGCACATGGTCGCCACGGCGGTGTCCTTCTCCGACAAGGCAGCCTTGTATTGTGACAACAGTACCCGGCACTTGTGGATGGCGTTGTTTGCCTCGGTCTTCTGCTGCACCAACAGCGCAAGGTCGGGAGGGGGCGGCTGAAAATCCGGATTGCCCGTCATGGCCGTCACAATGTTCGTTCCCTTCTGCGTCTTTTGATAATCCGTCAGCCCATGCAACCCCAGCTTGACCTTGCCCTTGCGTGTTTTCATGAACAGAGAATGGGGCAACCTCCATGCCGCGCGGCGAATTGTCGCACCATCGGGATGGATCGTCGCTTCAACCTGGCGTGTTGTTCGCAGGAGCTGAGAAAACTGTGCTCAACCCTGAGAGATTGATCCTCACAATTGGCAAATGTGAGTCAACATCCGGCAACTCTTCGCATCAACCCGTCAGGAAGCTCACCAGACTTGGGGAGTTGTTCGCAAGAATCGGAACGCTTTGAGGAAGAAACGGAAATCCCATCGGACAACCCGCCGATTCTCATCCAAAGAAAAGCGGGAAAGAGCTGGTTTTCCGAGCCGAAAACCTCGTTTTCCCAAGGAAACGTGTATTTCGCTCCAAAACACTTCTTCAAGTCTTCCGCGATCCCGTTAAGCTAAGTCTTCTACCGGCGCTGCTCGGCAGCGTTCCCTTCCAGTTTGTCGAGTCGTTCCTGAGCCATTTCGGCGGCTTCGGTGCCGGGGTATCTTGACACGACCGACTTCCAGACCCGCACAGCCTCGTTGGTGCGGCCCACGTCGAGATACGATTGCGCCGATTTCAACTCGTTCATGGCGGTAATCTCAGAGGAGGTTTTCTGCTCCTTGGGTATGGTCTTTGGTTTCTGCGCCTTCGCAATCGGCCCCGCCTCGCGGAGCACCTTCTCCAACGTGCCGCGCAACTGACCGGCCCGGGTGTGAATCCCGTGTTGCCGGTAAATCTCGCTGCCATCGAGCTTCAGGAAAATCAGCGTCGGGTAATCCGTTACATCAAACTGTTGCGCGAGCGGCTTGTTCTTCGGGCCGTTCACCCGGTAATAGACGAACCGGTTTACGGTTTCGGAAATCTCCTCCATCTGCGCCCATTGTC
The DNA here is from genome assembly GCA_964582645.1 of uncultured Verrucomicrobiota bacterium. GTDB lineage: Bacteria > Verrucomicrobiota > Verrucomicrobiia > Palsa-1439 > CAZOTB01 > CAZOTB01. The sequence continues at coordinate 13,376 of CAZOTB010000101.1, forward strand.
GCTGGCAATCTACCAGCCCGTCTCGCCAAAACTCCAACATCACCGGCTTGCCCGCCTCGCCCGCCTTGCGCAAGGCGTCTTTATAGGTGCCGCCTACGCTGGCGATCTTCTCGCCGCCGAACGCAGACAGACAGCCGGTCAAGAAGAGGAACGAAAGAACAGGAATTGCCGGTGCCAGCAGCGAGCTCATGCCTCGTTATTGAAAATTGAAGATCTGACCCTCATGCTACCCTCATCGGGCCGCTTTGACCCTCACCGCTTTTCACGCTCTCAGGAGTTGACCCCCGATGATTCAGGTTAATGGGTGACCCTCATCGCTTTCTCATGACGTGGTCATTCGAATGACGACATAACATGAATTACTCGATCGTCACCTCCGTAGATTACGTCAATGGGCATCATGCCGAGAATATTATACTGCTGACAGTATTGGCCTTGCTGCAACTTATATCGCTTGCCCCACATTGAATCCGTGATCGCAATCTGTCGAGAGGAGTACCAGAAAAGGCGACTCTCAAGCTCGCCCCGTCTGGAGGGAAGGTTATTTGTTAATCCGTCAAATTGGTAGGAAGCCAAGAAGTAAGCGCTAACGATAGTGATCACGGGCAGCGCCAAGAAGGCAAGGAGACACAGCAAGAGAATTAGCAGACCGCTTCGCCTAGTAATCACAGGGGCAGCTCTCCGGTGGTGGCCCATCCAAGATATTCAGGATGTCTTGAAGCTCGCTTTCGCTCGCGGGCGAGAATCCATCGTCCGGATTTCCATCGGCATCAACATCGAAATTCCACGGCCCTATGTGGTACCACGTGCCGTTCACATATACATAGTCCACGTCTAGGCTGCTGGATGTCTCCTCGCCCGGCCCGACTTGGAACACAAATCCATTGTCGATATCGACGACACTGACACATTGCGATGAGTGGTTGTTTACTTGCCCGTTCAGAGGCCAAATCCAATCCATCAGCCCTGTTGGGTCAGTTGAGTTGAGAACGTCATTGTGGACATAGCGGTAGAGATTTACGTCAGCGGCGCTAAAACGAGCTGGGTCTGAGTGCAGGAATCTGCCGAGCACGTGTGAGAAGAATCGGTTACGGTAATCGTATAGGGCAAGATCGGATAGATACTCTCGACCGGTGAACAGAAAACGATTACCAATCGCGCTTACCGGGAGATTCGTTCCGCCCGCGTCCTTGATCGTCGCAGCACCGAAGATGTCGTAGCTGTACATCTCCGCGACAGCGCCCGAAGCATCGGCTACATGCGTCACGCTGCCGAGGGCGTCGTGGTGGTGGTAATAGGCATTCGTGCTGATCACGGTCACCAGTATCTCGTCAATCGTGGCTCCGTGGACGTACTCGGCAAATTGCGTTCCGCTCCCATTGCGTTCATCGATCAGGTTCCAGTCGCTGTAGTGCAGATAGTTCGTTGCGGCGTTGATCACGCGTTGCACGCATCGGTTGCGCGCATCATAGGCGAGACTGGCCGAATTGGTCCCGCCGCTCCCGCCGGAAGCGGCTACAAGGCGATTCTGAGCGTCATAGGTATAGGCCCAGCCGCTGGCATCCGTGAGGTTGCCGTTCGCATCGTAGCTCAAGGGATCAGAGCCGACGGCAGTGTACTGATTCAGGTTGTTGACCATGTAGTTCGTCGTCGAACCGTTATCGGTGAGAGAGTTGCGGTTGCCGACGGCATCATAGACGTAGCCCACGGTGCGTTCCGGGCTGCTCGGCGTCGAGTCCGGGTTGGTGGCCTCGTACAGGACGTTTGTGACCTGGTCCGTCGGGTCGTAGCGATACACATCGCCCTTCCCGGTCTCACGTTTCACGAAGGTGCGATTGTTCATCGAGTTGTAGCCATACATAACGCTCGCAAACGGCGTCGAGCCGGTCTTGTTGGTGATCGAGAGCAAGCGATTGGCGTCGTCATACACATAACTGACGCTCGTGTTGTTCTCCAACGTCTTCGCAGTGCGATTGCCGTTGAGGTCGTAGGCGTACGTCGCCAACGGTGGCGGGCCGTCGGCCGTCACCGACGCCAACTGGTTGCGGGCCGTGTAGCCATTGGTCACAACGGTGCCATCCGGATAGATGATCGTGGCGCGGTTTCCATCCGCGTCGTAGGTGTAGCTGACCATCATGCCTGATTCATGTCTTTGATGGTGTGGTCATGGCTTTTTTCCTCGAGAGAGCCATGCTGGTGCTCGTCCTGTCAGAGCGACCTTACTGAAGGCGATGGCGAAACACGTGCAGAAGGCTAACAAAAAAATCGCTAGAAGTATGCTTGCGCGGTCATGATCTGTACTGAAGAGGTCGTGGCCTACCGCAACGGCCGCCACAGTCCCGCCTAAGCCAAGCAAGCCGGCCAGCAAGCGAAACAGTGGCCCAATTGATCCGACGATCTTAACCTTCCACCTCATGGGGCACCTTGCCGTGCGACGCCGATTCTATAAGCAGCTCAGAACCAACCCGATGGCATTACCGCCGAGTATGGCTGTGATGCATCCAGTGGCACAGACGGGCCAACCTGGACCCGATGGAACACAAATGCCGAGGCAGCCGCCCAACAACGCTATGTCGAACAGGCCTATGTCTATGCCTGCCTTGCACAACTTGTCTTGGATACAATCGATGACGCCCATACCGCTAGGGTCAATATACAGCAGTGGATTGTTTCTTACGTACACATATAGGTTTGGTCCATCTCGGAACATCAGTGGATCCTCGCTGATGAATCGTCCCAAGCTTGGATCCAACGCGCGCGCGCGATAGTAGTATAAGTCAATTGAATCGGCGATTGATTCCCGGCAGGTGAACGTGTAGCGATTGGTTAAGCTGCCAGTGTCGGAGCGAACCCGTCCGAATGCTTCGTAGTTGTACGCTCTTGCTGTCGCCCCAGAACTGTCCGTTACGGCTGCTACCGATCCCAAGGCGTCAGTGTGATACACGTACCGCAAGGGAGAGGCGAGGGGTGAGTCTATGCGTTCAATCGGTTCATCAATTCCAAGGCCGGTGACGTAGGCAGCCCGCACCCCATTGGTATCGTCCAAATCGAGTACTACATTCGCCCCGTCATAGACGAAGCGGTTACTGATGCTCCCTGCGTTCTCCATCTGCCGGTTCTGATCGCCGTCAAACCCATAGGTGTATATGGAGCCATTCGTGTCCACCAACGAGGTCATCTGCGAGCGGAAGTCGTAGGAATAGGTTCTCAGTTCTCCGTTCGCGGTTTGGTTGGTTAGACGACCCACACCGTCATACGAATACGTCCAAATACTGTCCGACGTGAGGCGGTTCGCGGTATTGTAAGCGTACGCGATGATGTTGGTCGCGGTGGTGCTGATGTCCATCAAGTTCGTTCGATTTCCCACCTTGTCATACCAGAAATCCTGGCTGTGGCCGTCAGGATAATCTACCGCCACCAACCAGTTGTTGCTGTTGTAGACATAGCTGTTGAGTCCTTCGAGCGTTGTCATACTCGTACGATTTCCTGCTGAATCATAGGTGTACGCGAACGTGGCAATGTTACTGCCGCCGGAAGTCCTGTGCGCCAGATTCGTCAACTGGTTCGCGGTGTCATACTCATAGGTTGCGGTCGTGCCATTCGGCCAAGTTGCGGCGATCCGACGGCCTGCTGCGTCGTGCGTGTAGGTCGTCGTGTTGCCGTTGCCCGTAATGCTGCTCACACGATTACGAGTATCATAGGCGTAGCTCTGGCTCAAGATCGCCGAGCCGCCCCCGGTGAGGGCAGCTACAAGATTTGTCCGGTTGCCAACACCGTCGTAACCATAGCTCAATGTGTAGCCGGTGGGATCGGTCTTCGAGAGCAGCTGATCGCGAGCGCCGTACGTGTAGATCGTCATCTCGGTGATGCTGCCGTTGACGCGCGTCACCATGGAAGTGCGGCGACCGCCTTCGTCGTACCCATACTCATATCGCAAACTGCCCGAACCCGTGGCCGTGATCCGGTTCATCGAGTCGTAGCTCCACATGGTGATCGCTCCGTCCCCATCTACACGGTTCGTTCGGTTGCCCGCCGAGTCGTACGCGTAGGTTGTAGTCTGCCCGAGAGCGTTGGTTTCAGCAACGACTCGGTTTCGGGAGTCGTACGCCCAGAAGTACGAATGGTTCAGCGCGTCAGTCTGTTTGGTGCGGCGTCCCATCTTGTCATAGGTCCAGCTCGTCGTACCGCCGTTGCCGTCGGTGCTGCTCACCAACTGGCGCTTCAGATCGTAGCTGTACGTGATCACGTTCCCCTTCGGGTCGGTGATCTTCGTCGGCTGGTTCCAGAACCCGCAACTGCCGCAACCCCCGCCACCCACTTCATACTCGTAGGAGGTCGTCCGGTTTAGAGGATCGGTTCTGCCGGTCACGCGACGGAACTCGTCGTAGGCCGTTGCCCAGGCGTGACCAAGTTCGTCCACCTGATTGGTGCGGTTGCCGAAGGAATCGTACGAGAATGTTTGGTACGTGCTGTCCGGGTTTGTGATCTTCGTCACCAGCCCGCGCTCGTTGAATTCCATCGTCGTTTCGTTGCCACGCGCATCCTGGACGCAGCAGAGGCGACCGCTCGTGTCGTAGTCGTATGTTGTGACGTTGCCCAAGGCATCGGTCTTGGTCTGCAACAAGCCATTGGTTGTGTAGACGTAACTCTCGATCCCGCCGTTCCGCATCCGGTGGGTCGCCACCTGGTTGAAGTTGGTGTAGGAGAATTCTTCGAAGCTCGCGTCAGGATAATCAATCCGCGTTACTCGATGCTGGCCGTCCCGCGTGTAGGTGGTCGTCCGACCAAGTTCATCGGTGTAGCTCGTGACGAGATCGAGATCGTCGCGCGTCCAACTGTTCGTGCTGCCGTCGGGGTTAATGATCTTCAAATGGTTGTCGTATGGGCTCGGCACACGGTTGATCGTGCGACCAAGAGGATCAACAGTGTTCGTCAGGAAGCCATAGTTGCTGTTGTCGTATTTGAAGACGGTCACGTTAGCCAGCGGGTCGCGGTAGTTATAGACGTTGCCGCCAGTGTACATGTGCCAGGTGTTACTCGTGCCGCCGGGGTACACCACCAGTGGCCGGCTGATTTCATTGTTGAAGATGCCAAGCGTAGCTAGAACGGCATCCGTGTTGTAATTGAGCTCCTTCTCGATGCGCCCGTGCACGCCACTGCTGTAGTCGAAATACTCGTACTTGATCTGCGGCGCGGCTTCGACCGTGCGGGGATCGGAAGCCGCAGTCAGCAAGGAAGGGCTATCGGGCATGGTTTGCGTGTATGTGTAGGTGGCTTGCGTGCCATCGCCATACTGTGCCGTGCCCAGGAGATAGCGCAGGTCCGGCAGGGCCGGGTCGTCGAAGAGAGTGTAGTCGTAGCTGACGCTGCGACCATCGCTGGTCTCGACTTTGGTGATGACAGTGATGGTTTGCGGGAACTCCAGGAATGCCTGAAATACGCCGCCCGTCATCGCGGACTCGTAACCTGGCCTCGGATAGTATCGAATCGTGCCGACCTTGTTGGTACTGCTCGCGCCGATGTCAGTGCCCGTAAAGCCACGCACGGGCCCGGCAAAGTCGAAGTAGGTGTTCACGTCGCCGTCGAAAGCTTTGTCGTAGGTATTGGTGGGGGTTGTGGCTGGATCGGTGCCGAATGGCGTTCCCGTGATCACGTTCGTGCCTCCCATGCCGATGAATTCAATCTCGGCGACGTTCGCATGGCTGTTGTCGGGACTCATGTAGCGCCAATAGCGGCGGACATAGTTGAAATTCACCGTGACCTCGTTCCAACCGCTCGAAGGCAAACTGGTGATGGTGTGGATCTGGTTGGGGCTGTACGTCGTGCTGCGGGTGATCGTCAGGTTGGTGTAGCTCACCTGGAAGTAGCGTCCTGCCGGCTCGGTCACGCGCCACAGAAGACCATTGGTGTAGGTAAAGTTATACTGGTTCTGCATCGTGTCCTTGAAGTACTGCATCTGATAGACTCCGTTTGTGAGCTTCTCAAACACGTATTGGAACCCGTTGCGCCGTTGCAGCGTGTAAATGTTGCCGTTTTGAAAGACGCGATCCTTCACGCCTGCGTACGTGCCGACCCAGTTGGTCGAACTCATTTGCTTGAAACGGTTCACGGTGCCGCCGGGATAGTAAATGTCAATCTGAGGAGGGCTTCCGCCGGCGTCGGCAATCTCCCACTGGTAGGAGTGCCGCCAGTTGCACTGGAAACCAAAGAAGTACTTCGACGAGCCGACGTTGCGGCTGGTGTAGGTGCGTTTCCAGAGCAATTGATGTCCGCCGACGCCGCCCCAGATTTGCAGGTCAGAGACCCGTCGATAGGCGTTCGCGGTGTATGGCTTGAAGAAGTTGACTCCGCCCACATCCTGATTCTCGTCGCAGGGTTGGCAGCAATCGTCACCGCCACCGGGTCCCGGCGCTGGCGGGCCGACTATGGTGCCACCGCCCACGGGAGCGGGCGTTGGGAAGCCCGCCGTGCGAACCAATCCACCACCGGGTGGACCAACGCCCACACCGGTAGGTCCGCCGCCCACGGCCCCGCCAGCACCCGGGCAACCACCACAACCGCCATCGTCCCCGCCCGGCGGTTGCCCCGGCCCGCCCGAGCTGACGTTGCCGCAAGGTACTTGGGCTAGGATAGAGTTGGCCACGAATGCGGCCGAGATGATCGAACACAGAACCAGTCGGATGATCAGTTGTTTCATGAGAATTGCTCCTTTCCTATCTCAGCTCTCCCGTGACGGCGGAGGTTCGCCGACCCAGAAATCGAGAGTCTTCTGGTCCGCTCCTTTGGTCAGCATTACCCGATGGATGCCGCGCTGGCCGGTGGCTTGATACTGAAAGGTGAACTTCTTATCGGGGCCGAGCACTTCCCGCTTGGTCGGTTTGCCGTTGTCGAGCTTGCCGCCATCGAGAACTGCGATGGAGACAGTTTCGCCGTCGTGTCCTCGGACATAGTTCACGTCCACGGTCACAAGTTGGTTCGCACTGACGTGAATCCGCTGGAAGTTGCCAACTTGATTTGGCGTGACACGATACTCCTCGTTCTCCACGGTCACCTTGGCTACCACCCGTTCACCATCCGAGGCAGTGGCAGTTTCGGGAGCGGAGAGCCCCGTATTCAGTTGCTTGCGCCTTTCCGGACTGAGCACCAGCAACTTCTTTGGCTCTGCACCGGCAATGACAACGTCCGCTGTGGCCTCGGGAGTCGCAGTCGCCTCTGCGTGCGTCTGCGAAGCAACTGCCTTTTCGCCGGCGACGGTGTGTGGCGGCCGCACAATCTCCGGTCGTTGCGGAGCGTGCGAGGCAGTCGGTTGTACGGTGTCTTGCTCAGTCTGTTGCGACGTGTCAGGCGCAACAGGCTTCCAGATGATGATGGCAGAGATGACTGCGATCAAGATGATCGCACCGGCGAGCGCCCAACCAAGTTTGGTTCGTTGCATGATGCTCTCCTTCGTTGCGAGGAGTGTCGCACAGGAAGCACCTGCTACTGAAAGTGGAAACCACTGGCGAATTTATTTGACAGCCTTGTCAATGGGAAATTCGCGCTCCCTCGGAACGAGCATTGTTTGTGGCTCGCGCCGTCAAGGAGAAGATTAGGTGAACGAATGAGTTAATTTCACGGTAGTGCAACAGGGTTGGAGGATGCGAAACTGACTTTTGAAGCCCTCAGTTCCTCTGCGCAATCGGCGGCAGGATTGAGGTTGCTTGCTGCACTTCTGCCGGCCAAATCTCGATCGCCGCAAGCGATCGCCCCGGGTTCCCATTTCAAGGTTTGGATTGATACGGCATGGCTGGTGCTCAGAAGATGCGACCCTCTGGCTGGTGCGACCCTCATGGCTGGTGCAACTCTTTAGCCTCATGGCTTCTTGCCTTCAACAATTGCAGGCAGCTCGAACATGGTTTCGGGCTGCCACCGCATCGGAAGAGGCTTGCCCTGCAAGGTCTGCCAGGCCGACCTCTGCTCCTGATTGAAAGAGTTCAGTATCCCAGCGTCCTCCTCCTGTGTAGCTTCACGTCGTTTGCTGAGATTCGCCGGCTGATTCTATCGCGAAATCTGATGGCGGGCTTCCCCACGCTGCGAGGCTACGGGAGACAGCCTAAAGCGATAAATCCACCCCGGGGATGGCCCCCAAGGTGTCTGGATCGAGGCGGGCGAGGATGCACCCATCATCGACCCTGAGAACATGCACGCCGATTCTCATCAATCTGGCCGACAAAAAACGCCATCAATTAACGTGAGAGCCTACACTCCTCCCGCATGGCTCGCTCGATAACGTACGAAAGACATTCCAGTTCTCGCTTCAAGTCTGCTTCGGAGATGTCCCTGCTTTGTGGATTCATTTGCAGCCCCATGTAGCGGTACAAGGCAGAGCTAATGAACTCGCGGTATCGCTGGTGGAGGTCTTGCACCCCCCGCATTTGTTCTGGCGCTATTCCGAGGGCATCGGTGATTCGTTGCTGGCGAAAGATGATAGTCGGCCCCTCCAGTTGGACGACTAGTTGGTTGAGTCTGTTCCACTGATTCTCACTTAGGATATTCTCGATCCTGTCCTTCAGCTCTTTGTGCTGTTGGGTAACTCCACTCTCGACGCGCTGCTCCCGCTCTACTTGGAGAGAATCGTTCAGAAACTGATTCGTCAAACTCTGACTGTGGCTGGTTCTGTAATTGGACCGCGTCTGTGCGATTCGAAGTTGCTTGATCGCGGAAATCTGGTTCTTACTCAAAACCAGGTCGCGTTGTACTTCCTTCCTACTGAGCAAGAACAACATCTCGAAACTTGGTTCAAAAGTCAATCGCACGTACCAGCGCGCATTCGAAAGTGTAGATGCACATTCAGCAGGGAAGAGAGCGAATGCCATAAGACTCAGAAAGAGCCAACCATCCAAGACATGTCTCTTGAGTCTCACCTCATCGAGCCTTTGGAAGCGGCTGATTCTTCGGACCACCTCCTCCTTGCCCGCTGCCACCCTGACCTCCACCTCCTTGCCAATAGCAGAAAAACGCCTTCAGCTTGTCATACGCGATTTGCTCGTTCGTTGAGTTCAGGTTACTTGGGTCAATGTTGTTAATACATTGGCAAGCCTTCTTCTCGCAGTCCAGCCTTGCCGGCGTCCCCTCCTGCGTAAGGTCGTAGCACAGGTCGTGGCGCCTACAGCACTTGTCCATATCGTCAATAGGAGCGACGTTATAGTTGCATGGGCACTTCTTCGTAACCTCTTTGCCCCCGCACCAGCCGCCCCCGCAGTAGTTACCATACTTGATGCCTTGAGCCAATCCGAATGGGTCCGTCGCATTTTGCGGATGATTTTTGACATATCGGTACAAATTGATGTCCCCGGCGTTGAACTCCCATGGATCAGCTTCGCCGAAACGCCCAAGGACATGGCTGTAAGTTCTGCTCCTATAGTCGTAAACACACGCCGGCCCTAGCCCGAGTTCGTCAACCGACACGGGAAATCTCGGAATTTTCGCCTTGCGG
>CAZOTB010000102.1:0-22844 GCA_964582645.1 uncultured Verrucomicrobiota bacterium
CGGAGACGCGCGTGTCGCAGTCTCATTGATCGCCACTCCCTCCGCGCTTCAATGGGGCCGCGCTCTCACGAGCGCGGAGACACTTTGCCGTAATTGACATTGAGACGGGGCCGCTGCCGCTTCAATGGGGCCGCGCTCTCACGAGCGCGGAGACTTGCTTCACCACTCCCATCTCGATGATCTTTCGCGGGCTTCAATGGGGCCGCGCTCTCACGAGCGCGGAGACGCGACTTTGCGCGAGACATCCCCGTCCCCCCGACAAGCTTCAATGGGGCCGCGCTCTCACGAGCGCGGAGACGAGCCGCCCCAGCGGTGGTGCTCCGGGAAATACGCCGCTTCAATGGGGCCGCGCTCTCACGAGCGCGGAGACAGGTATCGTCATGTTTCCTCCTCTGGTGGAGAGTTGAGCTTCAATGGGGCCGCGCTCTCACGAGCGCGGAGACATTTCGTAACTCAATAAGTTTTGTAACCTTTTAAGTCGCTTCAATGGGGCCGCGCTCTCACGAGCGCGGAGACGCGGTCACCGTGGCCACCTTGGTCTCGATGGCGTCCCGCTTCAATGGGGCCGCGCTCTCACGAGCGCGGAGACCAGCACCGACTTGAGCAGTTTGTATTGCTGCCGCGTGCTTCAATGGGGCCGCGCTCTCACGAGCGCGGAGACGGGAAACTCCGTTGTGATTTCTTGGAGAACGCGCTGCTTCAATGGGGCCGCGCTCTCACGAGCGCGGAGACCGTCTCTGCGTAACCCCTTGGATGTCAAAGAACCAGTCAAAAATCCGCGAGCAGTCATGCTCCACGCTTGCTCCCGCTACTACCATGGTGTCGGCAGTTCGTCCAAGGGATTGCAGCGGAACCATTTCTGGTCTGCGAGCGGCTCCCTGAATCCGGCCTCGCACCTCGGCTCTCGCGGCCTGTCTCATCGCGTCACAAACGGTTCGTAGCGCGGAATCTCGTGTGTCAGGTAGCGCGCGAGCAGCCGCGTTTGGATCTCCAGGATGCGTCGGTAGTTGACGCGGTACTGAAACAAGGGATGTGTCACCAGCGTATCCATCCGTTGCTCGTACGCGCGAAAAAACGCTTTGCGACCCTCCGGCTTGAGCGCCACCGCCGGACCCGCCTGTAGGAAGTCACCGGGCGTGACCATGCGATTGTTGATCGCGCTGAGCACGGCGGAATCCGCAATGAGCGGGCGGAACGGCTCCATCAAATCCAGCGCCAGCGCGGGCCGACCAAATCGGGGCTGATGATAAAATCCGAGATACGGGTCGAAGCCAACCGCCAGCGACGTGATGGACAGGTCTTTGGCGAGAACGGAATACGCAAGCGAGAGGAGCGCGTTCACCGCGTCGCGCGGCGGACGACGATTGCGGTTAATGAAATCGAAGGTGAATTGGCGGTTCTCGGTTCTCGGTTTTCGGTTCTCGGCTGCCGGCCCATCTTCCATCCTCGATTGTCCACCCTCGTTTCCTCCCGGCGCCTCTTCGTCCAGCTTGATCATGCCGGCAAAGTTCTCGAAGTAGATGCGGCTCGCGTTGCCTTCGATGCCGAGCAGCGTATCCAGTGAATCGGCCCCGCGCGCCTGCTCGATGAACTGCTTGAGGGCGAGAATCACGGGCGCGGGCGGCTCGACGTGGTTGCGCTGGAGCATCGTGCGCTGGTTCTGGATTTTGCCGGCGATCAACGCGCGGGCCAGTTGGAGGCAAAACAACGGCACGTCGGCATGACGGAACTGTTCGCGGCGCAGGAAGATGTTCTTCAACCCCATGCCGCGCGTCAGCCCGTAGAACCATCCGCCCATCGAGAAGTAGGCGATGGGCACCTCCTCCGTGCAAAGCGTCTGGATCGCCTGGGTGGTGAGCTGGATGTTGCCAAACAGATTGAGCTGGTTGATTTCGCCCAGCCGGACTTCTTGCAACAGCTTGTCCTTGTCTTTGACCTGCAAGACCCCGCCGGAGATGCCGACGCGCAGGCCGGGAGTGTTGAGATAGAGCGGACGCAGATCGTCGCGCGCGGGGACGAGTTTGCGGGGTTCGTGATTGGTTATGGGTAATGGGTTATTGGTGGGGAACAATTCCAACTGATGCGCCGTCTCTGCCGCGGATTCGTCCACGACTTCGATCTCCGCGCTCAACCGTGTCTCGTCCGGCAGGCAGATGCCGACCAGCGAACAACGCGGACATTTGGGGCTGTGCACCAACGGCGGTGGAATCCGTCCCTCGGCAGCCACCTCGCGGGCGCGGGCAGCAACGGCGAGCGTTTCGGCAACCAGATCGTCCGTGATCGGCACGCGCACCCGCTGCCGGGTGGTGTGGTAATAAACGATGCCTTCCTCGCACCGATAGCCGTTCTCGCGTAACACGATTGCCTGCACCGCCAACTGGATGCGGTCGGTGTCCCACAACTCGATCCCCTCGTCGCTCGCGCGCGGCGTGCCGCGCTTGTAATCCACCGGCGAGACCACGCCGCCTTCGCCTTCGACCAAATCCATTTTTGCGATCAGCTTGAATCTCTCGCTGCTGAGCGTCACCGATCGCCCGTGAATCTTCTCGCCCTCGCCTATGCCTGCCGCCGCTTCCGCCGTCGGGAACGCGGCCGGTACCTTGTCCACCTTCTTGTGGCGAATCGCGCCCTCGACCGTCTCGGTGTTCTCGGCGAACAATCCCTCGACCCATTCGTAGAAAAATAGCCGGGGACAATAGACGAATTCGTTGAGCATCCGGGCCGGGAGCAGGTCCGGCAACGTCTCGTTGATGGATTTCGGGCCGGGCGCGGATTCAGGGGATTGAAGGGTTTTCATACCACGATGCACGGCGCGTCCACATTGACGTACGGTTTGCCGAGCGCGGTGATAACGCGGTCGCCGCGTCCTTCCGTCGGCCCCAAACAGACGAACAACACCTGATCTTCGTCGTGTTCGATGAGTTCGCCGAGCGCCGAGCGACACCGGGCAAGGTCGGCGGGCGTGAACTGACATTCGAACACCGAGTACTGCAAATGATCGCCGAAATCGCGCATGGCCTTGAACACCTCGCGCAGACGTTTGGGATCACAGATGTCGTAACTGACGAGATAGGTCGAGCGCATGGCCTTTGACGAGAATCGTAAATCGTGATTGGTGATTGGTGATTGGTAAGCGGTGATTCGTGATTCGTGATTCGTGACTGGATACGAGCGAAGGGTTCAGGGTTCAGGCAGACCGAGATTGGTGCGAAGGGCTACGCGCACGGCGCGGCGATCTTCGACGGCCTCGCGGGCAAGGTCTTCGGTGGAAGAAATGCCGGGATAGCGGTAGCCGACGGCGAACTCCGTCAGGCGCGCCAGAGCGGGGCGGAGCGATTCCAGTTCGGCATGCTGTGGCAGCAAGAGTTCCAGCACGGCGGTCAGATCATGGATTTTGGGAAACGCGAGCCCATCCTCGATCAACCGTCCTTTGAGATACTTCTCTGCGCATTGCTGGCAGTGAAAACAGACAGCATCGAAATTGGGACGCTCCGTCACCACCGCTTCCCGCGTGGCGGTGTCCCAATCGCCTTCGGCCTTCTCAATCCACTCGACCGTCTCCGGCTTCATACAGCACCTTGCCTTTCTCCACGACTTCCTTCAGCAGACAATCCCCTTGTTTCAGGCGCTGCTGGACTTGCTCCGCGGTGCGAACCAGGAAATCGGCGGGAAAACGCGGGCGAACTTTCAAGCGGATGGTCGCCGCCTGCCGGGCCGGATGCCCTTGAAACGGCATCTGCACCAGCAAATCCACGTCCGAATCCGCCGTCGGCGTGCCGTAGGCATGCGAGCCGAACAGGATGATGCGTTCGGGTTTGAACTCGCGGGCAATGTCGCGCGCCAGATTCTGGATGTCGGCAGCGTTGATCACTTTGAAATCCATAGTGGAATCAACTTTTTCACTTGCTCAATGGCAATGCCCTCATCCCGATCCAACTCTGCCAGCCCTTGCTCGAGGGCCTGACGAAATTCCAGTTCGTAAATCGCATCCGCGAGCGTGGCCTGGGGCGGGGGTTTTTGCGCCACCTCCCGCAGAATGTCCTTGGTGCTCATGGTGTCCGGAGATTAGCGCACCGGCGTTGCTTCCGCCATATCATTCTTCCGCTCTACGAGCGCGTGATTGGTGATTCGTGATTGGCAATTCGTCGCCGGCACAAACAGCCCGAGGCCGAAGTGGGCGGAGTGGCCAAGGGCGATACTGTCGGTGGAACGTTTGTTCATACAGGTTGGGCCGGAGTGAAGTTGCGGAATTTGCCGACGGTGATGCGTTGGCTGCGGAAGACTTCGACGATGCCGCGTGCGAACAGAATTTCGCGCTGAGGTTGTCGCTCTTGCATTTCCGTTAAGGCAAGAAGCGAGCGGCAGACATCCAACCCGATCGGCGTTGTCCTGATGGGCCAAGTGAAATAGGTGTCTCGGCTTTTTGTACCGGTAAACCCCGTGGTCGCAAGATGGCCATTGACAGGTGCGGTCGGAAACAAGGGGAGCGCCTCAATGGCTAGGCGGTTCGCCCCCCACATGGTTTGGGTCGGTTTGCCGGAGGGATTGTCCGCGCGCAGCGCATAGCGACGATCTTCGATGGGATCGAGACGAAGACTGAGGCGTTGGTCGCTGTAATCCCATGGGCTAAACAACGCACGATCGATATGAGAGGACTTGGTTTCTAGCTGCAGACTGTTGAGGGTTGGGAAAAAATCCATCCTGCCAGCGCCACTCAGTGTGCGAAAGTCGGTGTCTTGGATTATGTCCCCATCGCTCGCCAAGCCATCACAGGCATACGCGGCGGCGAACTCGGCGGGGCGAGAGTCCCCGGGCTGGCAATTTGCAGCTGCACTGAGGGCGAAACTGCGGAGTTCCTCGTTCTTCCAGGCGCTCAGGTTCTTCGGCATGGAGTCTGTTCCCGGTATCGTGCGTTGCCGCAAAACGGCGGCCAGATAACGCGAGATTACAGAGGATGAGGGTAGTTGTTGTCCGTACAAAACTGGCTGCCAGCGCCCAGCGGTGCTCTTCCAACACAAGCAAAAATCACGGCTGCTCAGCTGGTCAGAGAGTGTCTTGAATGTTCCCAGCGCCGCTAGGAACGCGAGGGGGTTGCTGCCGTCGAGACCGGTCAGAGGAATCTGTGTCATGGGCGAGCCTCCTGGCTGCATTGTTCCGCTTCGCTTTGGCGGTGGTCGGCCAGGCGAAGAATCGCTTCCAGATACGCGCTGCCCCACCAACCGTAGCGGTTGATCACTCGCCAGAAACGCTCGCCAACACCGCTGTCGAGCTTCTCAAGCCCGGTAGCAGAGTTGGCCTCGAATCTGTGTCCATTGAGCGAATGTTCTACTTGCTGCGGGTTCGAGTCTTCCACGACAGGTGCGAATGGGCGGCAACGCCCGTGATGGCTGGCGATCAAGTGTAGCACCAGATCGCTGTCATGTGCCTGTTGCAGCAACGCGTTCGCGGACTCGGCGAGGCGAACGGACAGAAGTTCATGCCGATTACCGACAGGGTAGCCAATGCGATCGGCGAGCGCCCGGTATGCGCAGCCGGATAGCGGAATGGCGTCTGACTTGGCCAACAATGGAGGTACGACCGGGTTGCCGTTCCGCAATAGACGTTGGAAACGCAGGTCGGCCTTGCCGAGATCATGGAACAGCCCGGCCAGGCGCAAGTCATCCGCGACTGCCTGTGGCAAGCGAGTCTGCGACGCGAGATGGAAGGCGCGGTCGGCAACGGCTTGGGAATGCAAGTCCAATGGGACAATAACTGTCGCTGATGATGTGCGGTCTTGATCGGCGAACGTTTCGGATTGGCCGGTGTACTTCGGCAGCCGTTTGGTGGCGCGTAGGACGATGCCACCTACGGGATGGAGGTATTTCTTAAACCGGCGCTCGCGGGCCAGTGCGTCGCACGTGTCTTTCAACCAAGGCGAAACACCGGGTTGAGCTGAAATCGCTTGCAGGTGGCCGCGCAACTCCGACACGAAGTCCGGCTCGTCAAGGCGGTCTTCCAAATCGCAAGCATTGGCAATTGTCAGCAGCGCTTCTTTGGCCGGGCAGTCCGGCCAGTGGGCGACCGCTTGAGGATGAATTCTCAAAACCGGCAAGGCACGCGCCTTCAGGTGCGCCTCGTCACCCACGTCAATCACAGTGGAATCGGGCACATGGCCGAAAAACTCCCATCCGTGCAGGCTGGCTGGGATAACCAGCAGATCACCGGGGCGAATATCGCGGGCTGACTGCGCGAGTTCCGAGTCGTCAGGGCCACGCCAGCGGAGAACACGCCGGGCTGTAGCGGAAGAACTTTCTTCGTTGTCGCCTAATGGTCCGGAACCTTCCACGTCGGTAAGCGTGTCGCCGCCGGTGCGTCCCTCCATCCACTGGCGAACAATGTATAACGGCACCGGCATGCACTCGGCAGACGCCGGGGGACAGAGCGTTACCGTTTCCACCCATGTCTCTTTGTTTGGGCAATCGGCGTTCAGGTCAGAACGCCAGCAGACCAGGACGTCTGGCGCGCCGCGTTGCGGGCCATGCAGGAAAATGGAAACATCGGGCGTCGGACAAGGTACGGGAGCGGTTTGCGCCCAGCAGTCCACATGCGCCGGCAACATGACGGGGGCGTGTGTCGCTGGAGCTTGGACCCTTGCGAGAAAGTCGGCGCTTGCGGTAACGGCGGCTTCGATGCGGGGAGTTATTGCCGTGACTCCCATGTCCACATTCGGCAGCGACTTGAGCCACTGCCAGGTCTCGGGCAGCGCATTGCCGTAAACCGGGTCCTGGTCTTCGACCTTTGCCTCCAGCTTCCTCTGGTTGGTGCGGATGACGATGACGCCCCGGGTTTTGATCGGGCGTCCGGCGCGGTTGAGTCGTCCGAACCGCTGCCGCAACGCGTCGAGGCTCGCACACTCGCTAACCATCGCGTCGAAGTCCAGGTTTGCGCCGACTTCAAGGCACTGAGTGGCAACAACGAAGACATGCCGGTCGAGGCGACGGTTGTCGGAGGCATCGGCGCGCAACTTCCTCGACCACTCCTGAACGACCTTGTCCCGATCTATCGGGCGCATGCGGCCGGTCAGCAAGACCACATCACCCCGGTTGGAATTCCGCAGCAAATCGTGCGTCGCACGCGCGGTGGCAACGCGGTTGACAATCACGGCGATGGCTTTGGGCTGGGTGTCTTTGGCCAAGGCAAGAGCGTGATCTTTCAATCGCTCGGCGAACTTGTCGGGCGAAGCAACATCCAGTTGCGTGGGCTTGGATGCTTTCAGTCGTGGGCCAAGCACGGGATGATCGAAGTCGGATTGTTCAGCTCGCTGAACGTCGGTCAGACCCGACGGCGGCGTGGCGGACAGCACGACGGCCTGGAACGAACCAGGCAACGGCGAGCTGGCCCATTGCCGGTACCGTTGCACGGCATGAAGCGTCTCCATGAACGGCTGGGCGCAATGTGCTTCGTCCAGAATGATCAGGCTGTCGTTGGCGACTAGGCCGGCGTGGATGGGCCAAATCCACGGACTGACGCCGTAGCCGCGATACAACAGGCGCGAACCGATCTGGTCCACCGTGCTGGCGATGACGGTCGGCTGCGTTGGCAGCCTTGCCCAGGCATCGTCGCGGTAAACGCCACCCCGCAGTTGGTGACAGGCAACCGGTACATCGTCTTCCGCAAGACCAGCCAAGCCGCGTAACTGCTGCGCCACGCGATGTAAAATGCCGTCGCGGGCTTCCGCGAGCTTGCCGGCCACTTCTTTGGCGTGCGCATACGCCTCATCCACAATGACGCGCCGATCCACGACGAAGAAGATTCGGCGCGGCTGACACGGCCGGCACGCCAGCACGAACAGCGCAATGTCAATGCACGCGGTCTTGCCGCTGGCCGTAGGCAACGCGAGAGCGTCCGGCCATTCCCGCGTTGGTTCGGTGCTGGCCAGAATGCGCGAGACCAGCTTTTCCTGCCAAGGGAACGGCGTCATCGGCTGGTTGTTGGCGTCTCGGTGAAGCGCGCCAAAGAACTCCGTAAAATCGCCCACTCCAAGCCCGTTCATGCCACCACCTCCGGCCCTGACAACGGACGGCACAAGCCGTATCCGCGATAGCGGCCTGCACCCAACAACACCGGACCAATAACCGGCTCAGGGAACGTGATAACCGCGTGGCTGTGATGGATATGTCCGCCGTCGGCCTTGCGTTTCAACAACGGGAAACTGCGCGCCGTCGGTGCGCCGATGAACATCGAAGTCAGCGAAAGGA
Source organism: uncultured Verrucomicrobiota bacterium (assembly GCA_964582645.1). Lineage (GTDB taxonomy): Bacteria > Verrucomicrobiota > Verrucomicrobiia > Palsa-1439 > CAZOTB01 > CAZOTB01. The sequence goes on from CAZOTB010000102.1 coordinate 8,238, forward strand.
TGACCTCAGCCGGTGCGGGCAACCCGATGCGGCCACAAGCTCTGGCAATCGCCTGCTCAATGTCCTTCCACTTGTCCGGCCCCTTGGGATGACGGTCAAAAGCAATGGGCGTGACAGTTGCCCAGCGACGCGACGGCGTAAGTGCCCACGTCTCCGGTCGCAGCGCCACCTCTCGTTGTTCGCGGTCGTCCAGTTCCATTCGCCAAACACCAAGGTTGCCCAAGCGTAGTTCGATCTGCTTGGGTGCGCCCAGATCATCGAACAGCACGCCGCTCCATCCCTCAGCCTGCTGCTCAGCAGTCACGTTACGCGGAACTGCTATCCCCAAGCCGAGTAAGTGTCCATCCGCATGCTCCCGCCCCACATGCGGTAACGGCAAGAATGCGAGGTGATCTTGCTCGCTTCGCGCGCCGTCAGACCTGTGCCCGCTGATCCATTCGGGCGGCGGCTGTTCCTCGCACAACGACATCACCGTGTCCCGCAAGGCTTGAGTGATCAACAGTGTGGATTCCAACCCAAGCGGACGCCCCTCGACCCGGCGCAGCACGACCAAGTTGCCGTCGAAGCAGGTCTGAGACATGGCAGGCTGTGGCGCAGTGGGCTGCGGCCGGTCGTAGCCGACCCACAATGAGGAGGTTGGGCGTTGCCCGGCCTCGAACCGCGCCTTCAACTCAGCCAACCGTCCTGCTCCACCAACCCGCAGCCGGTACCGGGCAACCCTTTGTCCAACCGGTACGAGATTCGGCTCTGGTGGATTCGGCTCAACCCATACCTGCACCGGCGACGACGAATGCCCCAAGTAGGTCACCTTGCGGCACAGGCTCGCCAACGCGTCACGCAGTTGATCGGTCGGCTTCGTGTCCCAAAGGAACAGCACCGTCGCATCATGGGGCAGAGCAGTTGGGAACTGGCGCTTTTGCCGGGGTCTGTCCGCGGGCAAGGACCTTACGTCGTTAACTGGCACATACGAATTAACCGTGTCCCGCAGGTCGGCATCGCTGACCACCAAAGCAGGTGGGCGCTGGCTTTCCAGCCATTCCAAGGCATCGCGCTCAACTAGTTTCTCTCCCGTCTCGCAGTGTGCGGCGACCAATGCCATGCAAAGGCGATCCGGATGCGGTGGCCACTCCGGTCGCTCTCGATTAGCCGGGTGAGTGGCAACTGCACGCCCCATCAGGTAGCGAACTCCTATCCCGAACATCATCCCTCCCCCTCCTCGGCTGTCGCTTGGACGGCCAACTCTTGGCTGTGACGAACCAATTCCACGAGTTGGGGCGAAGGTTGCAGCACCAATTCTTCTTCCATCCACGGCAGCCCTGCTTGTCTGGCAGCACCAACCGCTGCGATGTAAAGTGCGATGGCTTCGCTACCCGAAAGCGCGAACTCAACAGGTGGTTCACCAGGGCCATCAAGCAACTCCCAGGCGATCCGCGTGGTCGGGTGCAACTGACAGCGCGAGCGCAGGTCGCAGCCCTTTTCGCTCGCAAGTGTTGCGGCACACAATCCAAGCGCCGCCAACACCACCCGCGCGGCGTCATCTGCGCTTGTCTTTGTCGTACCATTCAACGGAAATCGCAGCCGTCGCAAAGCAGCGAGTGACAGAACGGTGGTTTGAACTGCCTTGCGGATCGTAACTCCACCATCGGCAATCGTGGGGGTGACATTGCCGTGGTTGGCCTTGGACGGATTGCCGGCTTTGCCCTGTGCGCTGCCGCGGTTGTAGAGGATCGGTTGCCCCTTTGTGTCCCGAGCCGCATTGTCCTCTATCAGCGTCCAATCGATACCATCGGCTGCATCTCGCCTTTGGAAGAGAGGGCCGGCCCCTACCATCACCTGCGCGGGATCAATCCGGCTGCTGGTGCGAACGCCAGTCGTGGCCTCCACACCCACAATTTCAGAAACCAAGGCGCGCTGGAACTTCGCGCCCAAGCCGCCTCTCGGTCCGGTGGAATCCCACATGCCAAACACCAAAGCCGTTGGGCACATTTCAAACAAGGCGGTGGCGTTGTTGCCATCCACATGGTCAAGCCGCGCTCCTTGGGGTGAACGTCGAAATGGCTGACCATTCAAAAGGCTGTCTCGCAAAAGAGCATCTGCTATGCGATGAGGCGTTTCGAGGCTGGTGATGCGCAGCACTTTGGGCATCTGATTGCCGTCAAAATCCACCGTGATGACCGGCAGCGGGAAACGCTCAGATTTCTTCTCCGCGTCCTTCGTTCGCTCCCACGTCTCCAGCAACGCCAGTTCCATGCGATTGGCTTGTGACTGCACGGAATCGAGCAGCACGCACTCGACCGGCTCGGAATAGCCGGGCAACCGCCGTTTCTCAGTCGCGTACTTCCCGCCTTCATACGTAGGCGGGAACACCTTGTCGCCCGGTCCGCCGGCCGGTTGGTACTCTGTCACACATCGAAACGCTGCTGCAGTTCCCGCGACTGCCCTTTGTACGACTTCCAATGTGATTTTTTTAGGCTCGTTCATAATGATCTCCTTCCTTTTCGTTTGGTTCTGTTGAATCTTCGGACGTTTTTGCCGAAATCTCTGGCAATGAAACACGACTCGATTTGGAGACATCCAGTTGACGCTTGATCCCAACTACAGCGGTTTTGCCCAGGCCGGTCGGGATGTCGAGCAACTGCGGCAGTTCCTTCGCTTCCGCGAGGCGCGTCTGGTACGGATATGGTCCGTAGCCTGTCGCCTGTCTGAAGACTTCGTCGAAGTTCATCCCTCGTCCCCGGGTTTTTACAGCGGTCGGCAAGTCTCCGCCTTCGGGGGCGCTTCCGTCAATCCATTTGCTGCCGGATCTGCCGTTGACAGAAAAGAAAGGTTGACGGTTCGGGGACGGGGGACGGTTCTCGGTGGACGGTGGAGGGTTGCGTGCCCAAGTTCCCAAGTGCCTGAGTGCATCCGTGGTATTGCTCTGCCATCCGTGGGAACTGATTCGTACTACCACTTCTTCTCCTTCTGACATGATTCTCTTGCCGCGATAGCTCGCAAGGGTCGCAGCGCTTCAAGGTCTTTGTGATCTGCGCGCTCTCTCGCGGCCAATCCTTCGATGTTTTGGTGGCGGCTCTGTCGCGCTGTGTTTCATTCGTGTTCATCGGTGGCCCGAGGTCGGTCTGGCCTCTGTGGTTGTCCTGAACCAGCGGGGGGAAGATGCGCGCAGGCGTTGGTTGACACCCGCTCCAGCCTTTGTTAGGTTGCGTCAGTAATCAGAGGAGCACGATGGAAACAATCGCCGATATGCGTGTAACGGAGAGCGCCGCGAAGCAAATCAAGACCCTGCTCAACGATGCATCCGAGGGGCCGGGTAGGGCGCTCCGGGTGTACATCGAAGGCGGTGGTTGCTCGGGGATGCAGTACGGCATGGTGTTCGACGAGCGCAAGTCGGACGATTTCGTGTTTTCGCAACACGGCGTGGATGTGTTGGTTGACCCGCAGAGCCTGGAGTTCCTCAAGGGCAGCGAGATTGATTACGTCGAGAGCATCCAGGGCTCGGGGTTCCGGATCAAGAACCCGAACGCGAAGACGTCGTGCGGGTGCGGGAAGTCGTTTCACTGAGCGGTTTGTTCTTTTGTAACGCGGCGTTGAGCCGCAGATTTTAGGGGAGCTCGCAAGGGCTGAGAGTCCCCGTGGAGTAGGACAGGCATCTTGCCTGTCCCGTTTCGTGTGAAGAATGAACAGGCAGGATGCCTGTTCTACTCCGCGGTGGAGACCCAAAACCTGATCCAGGTAATGCTGGCGTAGGGATACGTTTTGAGGCCGTTTCTTTTCCTCACCAGCGGAAGGTGGGACTGGAAACGGCCTTTTTGTTTTGTGCGCGCTTCTGTGAAGCGCGAAAAGCGGGAGTCATTATGATCGCAGCCAAAGATTCAATCAGTGGCCACAGCAGCGATTTGCTGCCGAACTCGAAGAAGGTCTATGTCCCCGGCAAACGCCACAAGGATGTCCGCGTGCCGTTCCGTGAGATCGCGCTCTCGCCTACGCGTGGGGTGGACGGTCGCATCGAGGTCAACGAACCGGTCCGCGTCTATGACACCAGCGGGGCGTGGAGCGATCCTGCATTCACGGGCAACGAGACCACCGGCCTGCCCAAACTTCGCGCACCGTGGATCGCCGGTCGCCCGCGCAAGACGCAACTCCAGTTTGCCCGTGAAGGGGTAATCACGCAGGAGATGGAATTCATCGCCATCCGGGAAGGACTCGAACCGGAGTTTGTCCGTTCGGAAGTGGCCCGTTGTCGCGCGATCATACCGGCCAATCACAATCACCCCGAGTCCGAGCCGATGATCATCGGCCGCAATTTCCTGGTGAAAATCAACGCCAACATCGGCAACAGCGCCGTCGCCTCCAGCATCGAAGAGGAAGTCGAGAAGATGCGATGGGCCACCAAGTGGGGCGCCGACACGGTGATGGATTTGTCCACCGGCAAGAACATCCACGAGACCCGCGAATGGATCATCCGCAACAGCCCCGTCCCCATCGGTACCGTGCCGATATATCAGGCGCTCGAAAAGGTAGGCGGCAAGGCCGAGGATCTTACGTGGGAATGTTACCGGGACACGCTCATCGAGCAAGCCGAGCAGGGCGTGGACTATTTCACCGTCCATGCCGGCGTGCTGCTCCGGTACATCCCGCTGACCGCGAAGCGCGTCACCGGCATCGTCAGCCGGGGCGGCTCGATCCTTGCGAAATGGTGTCTCGCCCATCACAAGGAGAATTTCCTCTACACGCATTGGGACGACATCTGCGAAATCATGGCCGCGTATGACGTGAGTTTCTCCATCGGCGATGGTTTGCGTCCCGGCTCGATTGCCGACGCCAACGACGAAGCGCAGTTTGCCGAGTTGAAGACCCAAGGCGAACTCAACAAGCGAGCGTGGGCGCACGGCGTTCAGGTGATGAACGAAGGCCCCGGCCACATCCCGATGCACCTCATCAAAGAGAACATGGACAAGCAGCTTGAGTGGTGCGACGAAGCCCCGTTCTACACGCTCGGTCCGCTGACGACCGATATCGCTCCCGGCTACGACCACATCACCAGCGCCATCGGCGCCGCGATGATCGGTTGGTACGGCTGCGCGATGCTTTGTTACGTCACTCCCAAGGAGCACCTCGGCTTGCCGAACAAGAAGGACGTCAAAGACGGCGTCATCGCTTACAAGATCGCCGCGCACGCCGCCGACCTTGCCAAAGGCCATCCTGGTGCGCGTTACCGGGACGATGCGTTGAGTAAAGCCCGCTTCGAGTTCCGGTGGGAGGATCAATTCAACCTCAGCCTCGACCCCGAGACCGCGCGCGAGTTCCACGACGAAACCTTACCGGCCGAAGGCGCCAAGCTCGCCCATTTCTGCTCGATGTGCGGCCCGCACTTTTGTTCGATGAAGATCACCGAGGACGTGCGGAAGTATGCCGCCGAGCATGGCATGGATGTGAAGACTGCGCTGGAGCGTGGCATGGAAGAAAAGTCGAAAGAGTTCGTCACGAAGGGCGCCGAGGTGTACGCGAAAGCGTAAGCTGCGGACCTCGACATGGCTGAGCGATTCCGCGGAAGTGCGTTTGAAACGAAGTGTTTACAGACGGGAAGGCTCACGGTATGTTTTTCGTAGTTCGACGTGAGCAATCCATGCTCGAGCATGGCTCGAGCAGTCAGGAGGATGACTATGAAAGCATGCCTCGCTATGACTCGTTCGACTCTTGCGGTGGCGGCCGCCATCGTTCTCACCGGATGCGCGACGGAAACGCACCAAGCTCTCCAACCTCAACAGGTGGCTTCCGCGGGCACCGCGTATCATGGGCCGAAGAGCACGCTCGTCGTCGGCAAGTTCGACAACCGCTCCACCTATCTTCGAGGACTGTTTTCTGATGGCGTGGATCGTCTTGGCGGTCAGGCGAAAGGGATTCTGATCACACATCTGCAACAGACCGGGCGCTTCAATGTCGTGGATCGCGACAACATGGAGGAAATCGCGCGCGAGGCGTCCCTCAAAGGTGCACCGCAAAAGTTGAAGGGGGCGGACTTTGCGATTACCGGCGATGTGGCTGAATTTGGCCGGAAGGAAACCGGCGACACGCAGTTGTTCGGCATTCTCGGCAGTGGCAAACAGCAGATTGCTTATTCGAAGGTGAACCTCAACGTGGTGGACGTGCTCACTTCGGAGGTCGTCTATGCCGCGCAAGGGGCCGGCGAGTATGCCCTCAGCAATCGCGAGGTCATCGGCTTCGGTGGCACGGCGAGCTATGACTCCACGTTGAACGGGAAAGTGTTGGATCTTGCCATCCGCGAGGCAGTGAACCGGTTGGTCGAGGGCCTGGAAAGTGGGAAATGGAAACCGACCAAAGACTGAGTTGATTCGTACGGGGCCGTGCTGGGTGCTGCTGGTGCTGCTAACGGGCTGCGCCACTCCGACCATTTATTCTTGGGGCCAATATGAAAACGTCATTTACGCTGCGTACACCACTCCGGACAAAATGCCGGTCGAGCGGCAGGTGGAACTCTTGGAGGCGGACTATCAGAAAGCCCGCTCGCAGAACAAACCAGTGCCTCCCGGATGGCATGCGCATCTGGGATATCTTTACTACCACCTCGGCAAGGCGGACCAGGCAAAGCAGGAATTTGAGACCGAAAAAGCCCGGTTCCCGGAATCCGCAGTGTTCATGGATCGGATGCTCGCCAACCTTTCCAAACAATGAAAACGCGCCTCGTCAACAGCGTTTGCGTTCTGTGCGTCACCTGTGTCGGGCTGTTACTGACCGGCTGCGCCACCAAGCCGTATGATTACACCAACTACCGCGCGCACATGCCCCGATCCATCGTTGTGTTACCGCCGCTCAATGAGAGCACGGATCTGCGGGGCACATATAGTTACCTGTCCACCCTCACCAAACCCATTGCGGAGATGGGTTATTACGTTTACCCGGTGGCGGTGGTGGATCAGTTGTTCAAAGAGAACGGCATGCCCGGCGCGGGTGAAATGCACCAGGCACCACTCCACAAAATCCAGGAAATCATCGGCGCGGATGCGGTCCTGTACCTCACGCTCAAACAGTACGGAACGAAGTACGTTGTACTCAGCAGCGTGACCACCGTCATGGCGGTGGGGAAGCTGGTGGACACGCGAACCGGCACGGTTCTCTGGGAGTGAACCGTCATGGGTCAGGACAACACCGGCAGTTCGGGAAATCCTATCGCGGACGTGATTGTCGCGGCGGTCGGACAGGCCATCAACCAATCAACCGACCACGCCCACGAGGTGGCGGTCATGGCCAACACACAGTTCAGTACCAAGAACCGCGGACTGCTTTACGGTCCGTACAATCCCAAACACGGGTCGGATTAGATTCCGCACAGCACACGGTGCCGAGATCCCCCATTTCTACCGTATGCGCTGTTATCGTTTGCTGACGAGGATGGCTCGCAGGTTTACTCCAGGGCGTGTTTCTGGTATTCATTGCCCATGATTCAACTCGTCGAAGCACATTACTTCGAGAACCGTGACCGGGCGACCAGCGCGCAGGTCAAGTTCTGGCTTCGGGAACTTCGCACGCCGGAGTTGCTGGTCGAAGTGGCGCAGCGAAACCTCCCGCTGTGTCGCCGTCTCGCTCCGACTCGCAGCTTGCTTGCACATGCGGCCATGGGTGAGACGGGCATGGTAGAACACGCCCTCCAGACCGAAGAAACTGCAACGCGCGAACTAGATCGGTGTGATTGGTTGCCTTTGCGCGAGGAACTGCAGAAGCTCCGCAGGCCCGATGACTTCATTGAGGGGCTGCGAAAGCGCACCGGCGGGCAGGTCCACGGGGTTTTTACCAATTTCATGGCCATGAAGACATCCGCGTTCTTCCTCTTGTTTGTCGCTGCTTTCCCATTGATGGCTCAGCAACCACCGGCAGGTCCGGGCGCGAATCGTCCCGGGCCGTGGGACCATGATGTGCTGGTCTATCGCCTGACGAACGAGGGCCGCGCCGCAAAGCTGGCGACGTTCGAGCGCGCGGGCGTGCCGACATTGGCACGGCTCAAGGACGGACGCATTATCAGCGCGTTTCAGCATTTCCCGAAGGACGACGACCGGAACTTTGACCGCGTGGCCGTGCGGTTTTCCGGCGACGACGGGCGCACTTGGACCGCGGCGTCACCGATCACCATGGACGGAATGGAGGCTGGATTGGCGCGGCCGTTTGATCCGACGCTTGTTGCATTGCCCGATGGACGCGTGCGGCTCTACTTCACGTCGAATCGCAGTCCCGATTTCCGCCGGAGCACACCGGCCATTTACTCCGCGATCTCAACCAACGGCATCCACTACGGATTCGAGTCGGGGGTGCGGTTTGCGGTGGAGGGGCGCATCGTGATTGATTGCGCGGCGTTCCTGCACGGTGGGATGGTTCATCTAATCGTGCCGGACAATGGAACGGCCGAGGAGTTCTTTGGCGGCATGCAGCGCCATGAACCACCGCGAGGCGGCACCGGCTATCACGCCACGAGCACGGACGGTTTGAAGTTCACACGGGTGGAGGACGTGAAGATTCCCGGTAACCACCGCTGGCTCGGAAACGCCGTGTCCGACGGCAAGCTGATCACATTCTTCGGCAGCGTCACGCACGTGCCGGGAAACTCAAATCAACATCGCGGCGGGGTCTGGTCCGGCACAAGCAAGGACGGAAACACCTGGCAGTTGTCGAGGATTCTCGACCTGGAAGGCGCAGATCCCGGCGTAGTCGCCGCTCGTGACGGAGGATGGATCGTTGCGGTCACGGGACCGCCTCGACCCGGGACGCCGACAGCACGGCAGCGTTCACCTTCATCACGATGAAAGCAGCAAACCGAATCCCCACACCAGCGCAATCAGCCGGTCTCTATGCCGGTCACCGGTAGATTTCCCAACCCGGCCCGGCGGCCATCTTGTCAGCGAGGGACTTGTAGTTGGCCTCGTTTGTGAAGTTCCAGCACTCCATTTGCCGCTTGAGACTCTGGCTGTGCGCCCCTATCCTCGCCGCCACTATGGCAACCTCCAGGAGCAGGGGCGGACTGTTGCAGGGCGCGCGCGTGTATCTCTCGGGGCCGATGGACTTCGTGGCCTCGCGCGCGGCGGAAAGAAAGGTCGGCTGGCGCAATCGCGTGGGTGAGTTTCTCCAGATCATGGGCGTCACTGTGTTCGATCCGTGGTTCAAGCCCGACGTGCGCGGCCTGCACGAGTATGGACGCGAGGACGAGACCACCATCGAGCGCATTCGCAAGCGCTGGACGTACGAGAGCGGCAAGAAGGGCGCGATGGCCCGGTCCTGGTGCAAGGAGCAATTCTGGGAAACGCTTCACATTGACCTGCGCATGGTGGACACGAGCGATTTCACCATCTCGTATTGTCCGACCAACATCTACAGCGTCGGCACCCCGCACGAGATCATCATGGCGACGCTGCAACACAAGCCGGTGCTGTTCGTCAGCCCGCCGATCACGTTCCACACGCTTCATCAGCTTCGGAATCATTTGCAGAATGATCCGGTCGGCCAGGCGTTGCTCAAGGGCCTCGAGGCGGAAGTGCCCATCAAGGAAAACCCGCGCGGTATCCCGAGCCTGTGGTACATCCCGCTCGTCGGCGGCGAGAATTTCTTCGACGGATTCGGGTTCGCGCCCTACCGCAAACGCTTTGGCTGGCACACCGAGATCGCGCTCGACCGCCACGAGCGACACCATCCACCCAGGCGACCGCTGTTGCCGTTCCTGGAGAAACTGAACCACCGCCTTCCGAAGAAGTGGAGCAGCGTCCGCAGGAAATTTGTTGCCGACGACGATTGGCTGCTCTGGGATTTCAAGGGCGGCAAACACCTCGAAGGCGTGCGCCGGTCGAAGCGATGACGACAGAATCTCAACTCCGGGAAGCGCTGCGGAAATTCCTGCGTGCCGCGGCGGAACGAGGCGACGTGTCCGGCGCGCTCAAACAAATCACCGAGCTTCAATCTCAGCTCGGCCCCGACGCGCACCCGATGTTGCGGCATTATCTGGAGCGGCGCAGCTACCAGAAGGCACTGGAGTTGTTGATCTCAAGCGAGGCAGAGATGAACAAGCCGCAGTGTGGGGAGTGAGTCGCAGTTTCATGGTTCAGAGGTTCAGGAGCTGGAACCCTCTGGCGCAGAATGGCAGGCACCCCGACGCATTGTCGGAGTTTCCCCGGTTGGACGCGCTGAAGCAAGCTGAAGCTTGAACTCCGAACGGAACCCTTGCGAGGCTTGCGTTTGGAGTTCAAGCTTCAGCTTGTCGGAGTACCGAAATCCAAAGGATTCAACCTCGCTGGCTGCTTTCCATTTGGCGACCTTGGTGTCTTGGCGGTTCCACCATTCATCATTCACGAATTACCATTCACCTTTGCCGGCTTCCCACTCACCACCACCGCACACACCAAATCGCCCGTCACGTTGAGCGTCGTACGGCACATGTCGAGGAAACGATCCACGCCGAGGATCAATGCGATACTCTCTCCGGGCACGCCGACGCTCACCAGCACGCCGATCACTAACGGCAACGAGCCTCCCGGCACCCCGGCGGTACCGATTCCCGCCAACACACACATCAACGCGACGAGCACCTGCTGCATCACCGTCAGCTCGACGCCGAACACCTGCGCGAGGAACAGCACCGTCACGCCTTCGTAGAGCGCGGTGCCGTTCTGGTTCGCGCTTGAGCCGACCGTCAACACGAACCTTGCGATCTGCGGCGGCAGACGGAGGTTCTGCTCGGCGACCTTGAGCGAAATCGGCAGCGTGGCGTTGCCCGACGCGGTGCTGAATGCGGTGATCATCGCTTCCCGGATTTCGCGGAAGAACGTGAACGGCGAGACGCGGCTGAACAGCACCAACGTCACCGGATAGACCACGAACTGATGCAGCGCCAACCCGCCGACCACCACGCCGACGTATAGCCCGAGCGTCCGTACCACTTCCACTCCGAGCGACGCGGCAACGGAGAACGCCAGGCACGCCACACCGATGGGCGCGATTCGCATCGCCATGCCGATCACCTTCATGCAGACGGCGAACATTCCCTGGAAGAAGTCGGCGAGCGCGCGCACTCGTTCCTGTTCCGCCAGCGCCATCGCGATTCCGACGAACAGGCTGAACACCATCACCGCCAGGATGCCGCCGCCGGCATCGTTGGGGGCGAAGGCATTGGTTGCCTCGGCGAGGGGATTGTTCGGGATCAACTCGACCAGTGTTTGAGCGAGCGGCTTGGCCTGCCGGGCTTGCGCGAGCTTGTCGCTGGCTTGCGCGCCGTACTGTTCCGCGAGCGCCACACGACGTTCTTCGGGGATCTGCTTGCCCGGCTGGATCCAATTCACCAGCAACAACCCGATACACACGCTGGTGCAGGCGAGCGCGACGGTGATGAGAAGACACCGCAATCCCAACCGGCCCAGCTTTCGCACGTCGCCCATCTGCGTGATCCCGATGACGATCGCCGACACGATCAACGGGATCACCATCATGAAAATCATCCGCAGGAAGATGCTGCCAACGGGTTGGATGATGTTCTTGATCGTCCACGACAGCCCGGGCGCGCCGTGCCAGAGCGAATTCGCGATCATCCCGGCCACCGCGCCGAGGAGCAGGCCGAGGAGGATCTGCGCCGCGAGCGGCCACTTCCAGACTTGGACGGTCATTTGTGTTGCCGTTATTGGCGGATGTGCGAAACTTGGTCAAGCCTGAGAAGCGTAACGAGCAGTCATCTTGGAAAGGAGCGTGTGTGATGAAACTGAAAGTCAATCGCGTGCAAGTCTGGGCCGCCAGTATCGCCGACCGTCCGGGTGGGCTGGCCAACCAACTCGAACCGCTCGCCAAAGCGGGGGCCAATATCGAATTCCTCATCGCGCGCCGCGCGCCCGAGCGTCCCGGGGAAGGCGTGGTATTCCTCACACCTCTCCGTGGTCTGCGTCAGGAAAAGGCCGCCGCGAAGGTCGGTTTCGTCAACACCGACAGTCTGCATTCGATCCGTGTCGAAGGCGCAGACCGTCCCGGCCTGGGAGCGCAAATGACACGTGCCCTGGCCTCGGCGGGCATTAACTTGCGCGGGCTTTCCGTCGCGTCGGTCGGGAAACGCTTTGTCGCCTATCTCGCCCTGGACAGCGACGCGGATGCGACCCGGGCGATGAAGGCGTTGAAAGGGATGTAAACGGACCGTCGAGCGGCGTCCACTCGCTGATGCTCGCGGCTACGCGTTCGTGGCTACTCACGCAGCGAAAGCTCCGGGCAATACGCCCCTTTCAATTCCCGCCGCCACCATGTGCCTTCCTTGCGTCGCGTGGCGAAGTCGGTGAAGTGATAGTCGTAGAGCACGGCCCGAACGTAGCGCGGCGGAGACTCCGGGAATGGATTGTCCTTCACCAGAGCAAGCACCTCCGGCGAGCCGCGCAATAGTTTCTCGCAGAAGCTCAGCATCCACGGGTTGCCGCGGATGTCGCCCAGCGCGGCGAACCACATCTGCCAGTCAAGGCGCGGTTGGTGCGGCGCGACGATGCACGGAGCGCGAGTGAGATCGCCGGGCTTGTACTTGAATTCATACGCCTGCCAGTTTTGTCCATCCCGACTGCCTTCGAGGATGATCTCGGGCCGGGAGGTGGTCATGACAGCGAACAGTCCGTAGCTGTTGACCGCATGGAACGGGGCCACTGTTTGGTAGAGTTTCAGGAATGGAGCCGGCCAGCGTTGCAGGTTCGATCCGAACAAACGGCCAATGAGCATGAAGTTGATCGTGAGGACAACGATGGCGACCGGCGCGATGATCCAACCGGGCCAACGCAGAGGTGAGCTCAATGCGGGAGCTGCCTCCGTGCGTGGACCCGGTTCCGGTGACAGAAGCAGTCGGCGCGCTGAGGCGCCTCCCGCCTTGACTCTCTCCAGAACTCGGTCATCCAGCATCACGACGCACAAGGCGATCGTGAGGAGATTGAAGAAACAGTAGTTGCCGGTGGCGATGATGAGCAGTTGCAGTCCCACCAGCGGCCAGAATGCCCAGAGGCGCCAGCGTCGTGGCGCGAAGAGGAAGAACGGCACGACGAGTTCGATTACAAACATCACGAACACCGACATCTCCTGGAACCAATCGGGCAATTGATGCGCGTACCAGGCGATCGGGTTCGGCAACGGCTGCGTGTAGTAATGAAACTTCAACGCCGATAAGTTCGCCCACGTCGGATCGCGGCTTGTCAATTTCACCGCGCCCGAGAAGAACATCAGCTTGAACAAGAGCAGTCGCAGCAGCCAGAGAACGGCGGTGGAGGGTGGCGAATCGAAAGCAGGATGCTTGCGCCGCCATCGCAGCGGCGCGAAGAAGATCGCGAGGAACCCTGTTTCCAGCAGCAGCACGTCCCATTGGAAACTGAGAAAGACGTTTCCCACGCTTACGATCGACAAATAGAACAGCCACAACAACGCCAACACGGGCACGGGCGCGATTCCGACGATCAGCAGCGCCGCCAGCACGGCGCCGCCGCCGCAGAGGAATTGGAGGAACCCGTCGCTTGTGTTCAGCCAGCACAGCGTCGGCAGCAGCAAGTAGCGTCCGATCCCGAGTTGCCCGGCGGCGACGTACTCGCGCGCGCCCTGCATGGTTTGCGCCGCCGGGAGGATGCCGTTGCTGCCGATGAGCCCGCTGATTTGCGTCCAGAGCGAGACGAACGCAATGAAGTAAATGACGCCGAGCATTCGCAGAAACAACCCCTGCAGTAACTGGCAGCTGGGCGGCTCTGGAGGGTCTCCCCATCGCAGCCGTGTGAGACGCGAGAAAGCCGCGCGGTTGCCGGCAACCATGCGATAAGCCCGCTCGCTCAGCGACGCAAAGCCGGGCAAGCTGCGATACAGTGCCGCCCATACCCCCGCATACGGCGCGTACGCAAGTGAACGCACAACCGCCTCCGCAGCACGGGTGACCCGTCCGTCGGTCTCGATCAACTGCACCGCGACAGTGAATTGTTCCTTCGGAATCTCGGGAAACCGCGCCGCGATGCTCGCATCCTGGTACGGCAGGTATTCGACCCGGTCGCCCGTTGCCTGTTGCCACCGGGCGATCCAGCGACGGCAGAAGTTGCAGTCGCCGTCGAACACCAGCAGCGGTTTCGATGGCGGTGCTGCGACTCGCTCGGTCGGGGTCACGCCTCGGCTTGTAGCGGAACGGCGACGGAAATTCCATTGAATCTTGGTCTCGCCGGTGGCATATCGGAACGCGTGACCGTCCAGACCGACGTCGCGAAGATTGATTGGAGCGCCTGGCAACCGACTGAGCGCGCCAATCTCTGCTTCGTCGTGCGCGACGGAAAGATTCTGCTCATCCGCAAGAAACGCGGCCTCGGCGCGGGCAAGATCAACGGGCCCGGCGGACGCATCGAGAATGGCGAGACGGCCCTCCAGTCCGCCGTCCGGGAAACGCAGGAGGAGATTGGTGTCACGCCGGTGCGTCCCAGTCACGCCGGCGAGTTGTTCTTCCAGTTTGCTGACGGGTTCAAAATCCACGTCGAGGTGTTCTGTGCGCGGAGTTGCAGAGGCAAACCACGTGAGACGGATGAGGCAATTCCGATGTGGGTCGCGCTCGATTCGATTCCCTACCGGGAGATGTGGGCG
>CAZOTB010000103.1:0-22823 GCA_964582645.1 uncultured Verrucomicrobiota bacterium
TGTTGAAAATGCCGTCGTCGCTCCAGCAATGTTCGTCGTCGCCGATGAGATGGCGTTTCGGGTCGGCAGACAGCGTGGTCTTGCCGGTGCCGCTCAGGCCAAACAGCAACGAGGAGCGGCCGGTGTGCTTGTCGGCGGTGGCCGAGCAATGCATCGAGAGGATGCCGCGTTTCGGACCGATGTAGTTGGCCGCTGTGAAGACGCCCTTTTTCATTTCGCCGGCGTATTCCGTGCCGAGGATGATCAGTTCGCGGTCTTCGAGGCTGAGGTCAATGCTCGTGCTCGAACCCATGCCGGTGGTGAGCCGGTTGGCCGGGAACGCGCCGGCATTGTAGATGGTGAAGTCTGGTTGGCCGAAGTTTGCCAACTCCTCCTTCGTGGGCCGGATCAGCATGGTGTGCATGAACAACGCGTGATAGGGGCGCTCGCAGATCACGCGGATCTTCACACGATACTTCGCATCCCAACCGGCAAAGCCGTCGAAGCAGTAGAGCCGGTCGCGGGTGTTGAGGTAATCGCGCGCGCGCTGGCGATTGATGGCAAAGGTCTGGGCGTTGCAGGGGATGTTTACCTTCCCCCACCAGACATTCTTTTCCGAGTCCGGGTGTTTGACCACCCGCTTGTCCTTGGGCGAGCGTCCCGTTTTCACGCCGGAGTAGGCGACCAGCGCCCCGTTCTCGGCGATACTCGCGTCCTTTTCATGGCGGATGGCGTGTTCGTAGAGGGAACTCGGCGGGAGGTTGCGATGAACCTCGCCGACAGTGAGTTCATGGTCTTTGAGATTGAAGGTGTCCATATTTCCTCGCTTGATTGGGAGTTACCCAACGAGTCTAGCCCTTGCCTGCTTGCGGGCTATTGGACCTTGGTCCTATCAGGCGATGAAGAACCGCGCCGTCGGATTCGTGCAATTCGTGGCTGAAGGCTTCCCATCACTTCAGTTTCAGCGACTCAATCGCCTCGCGCAAAATGCCCGCGCTGCGGCGCAGACCTTCCTGCTCGGTGGCGTCCAGCGGGAGCGGAATCGTGGCCATCGCGCCCTGTCCGCCCACCAGATGCGGCAACGCCAGCGTCACGCCTTCGCAGCCGGGGACGTTCTCAATGCGAGAGCAGATGGTGAGGATGGCGCGCTGGTCATGCAGCAACACATCCACGATGCGCGCGACGGCGCTGCCGATGCCGTAATAGGTCGCACCCTTGCCGGCGATGATGTGATATGCGGCGCGGCGGACCTTCTCGTCGATCTCTCTTCGTTCCGCTTCCGTCAACACCTCGCCGCCGCGCATTCGCGCGAACTCCTCGATACGCGTCCCGGCGATCGCTGCCAGCGACCACGTCAACACCTCCGAGTCGCCGTGTTCGCCGATCACGTAGGCGTGGACGTGATGCGGATCAACACCGAACCGTCGTCCGAGCAACGCCCGGAAGCGCGCTGTGTCGAGCGTCGTGCCAGAGCCGATGACGCGCGTGGTCGGCACGTCGAACTCCCGGGCAAAATGCGCGGCCAGGAGCGTCATGATGTCCACCGGATTGCTGACCACGAGCAACACCGCCTCGGGCGCGTGGCGCAACACCGACGGCACGATCTGACGGAAGACCTCGGCGTTGCGTTGCAGCAATTGCAGGCGCGTCTCGCCCGGCTTCTGTGCCACGCCGCCGGCGATGACCACCACGCGCGCGCCGGCCAGGTCGGGGTAATCGCCCGCGCGCACCGTGAGTGGATGCGCGAACGGCACGGCGTGAAACAGGTCGTTGGCCTCGGCCTCGGCACGGGCGCGGTTGAGGTCCACGAGAACGATCTCGCGGCCCACGCCGGACATCACCAGCGCGTACGCCGAAGACGAACCCACCATGCCGCAGCCGACCATGCCGATTTTCATAGGTTGATGATCTCCATGCGATGGTTGCCGGCGGGGTCGTGGGGCGGAACGCGCTGGGTCAGGATCGCAAACTCGCCGGCCAGCTTGTGTTTCCTCACCCAGTTCTTCACGTACTCGGGTGACGGTGTGATGTTTTCATGGACCGTCGTCACGCCGTAGGAAAACAGCAGGTCCTGGCAGGTCTTCTTGTTCGCGCTGATTGCCACGATCCGAACGGGCAGATGCAACGACGCCAAACGCCGCGCGGTCGCGCCGCTTGCCGAGGGTACGAAGATCGCAGCAGGTTGCAGGTATGCAAGGCTGGCTTCGATACTGATCGCGATCAGGTGCTCGGGGCGAATGCGGCCGCGCAGGTCCACGCCCGCATATTTCTCTTTCACCGAAACGCGACGGCGGGTCGGTTCAACCGCCGCGGCGATTCGGGCCAGCATCACCACCGATTCGACCGGGTACGCGCCCATCGCAGATTCGCCGGACAGCATGACGCAATCCGTGCCGTCGAGGATCGCATTCGACACATCGGTGGCCTCGGCGCGTGTCGGCAACCGGTAAGTGGTCATGGACTCGAGCATCTGTGTGGCAGTGATGACCGGCCTGGCGCGCTGGTTGGCGCGGCGCATGATGTCTTTTTGGACAATGGCGATGCGCTCGATCGGCACTTCCACGCCGAGGTCACCGCGCGCGATCATGATGCCGTCTGCCGCTTCGAGAATCTCGTCGAGCCGTTCAAGCGCGCGCGATCGTTCGATCTTCGCGATGAGGAACGGATTATGCCCGAGCGAGCGGGCCGCCTTGCGCACGGCCATCAGGTCCGCCGCGCCCTCGACGAAAGATTGGCTCACGGCGTCCACGCCGTTTTCGAGCGCGAACCTCAGGCATTCCCGGTCGCGATAGGTGAACGCGCTGATGCCGAGGTCAATGCCCGGCAGGTTCAAACCTTTGCGCGAGCGCAATTCACCACCAACCTTTACGATGCACATCACGTCGGTGTCGCGTACGCCGGTCACTTCGATCTGGATGTATCCGTCATTGAGCGAGAGCAAATCGCCGCGCTTCACGACCTTCGGCAACCGCGCGAAACTGACCGACACGCGATGTTGGTCGCCGACGATGTCGTCCGTGGTGAGCGTGAACTTTTCACCCGCCTTCAACTGGATCTTCTCCACGCCGAACTTGCCCACGCGCATCTTTGGCCCGGAAAGGTCTGCCATGATGGCGACCCGTCGCCCCACCGCTTCCGACGCGGCGCGGATGTTTCTGATGACGCGTTTGTGGTCGGAGAACTCACCGTGGGAGAAATTGAGCCGTGCCACGTCCAGGCCCGCGCGGATCATCTGTTTGAGAACGCCCGGCGATTCCGACGCCGGGCCGATGGTGGCGACGATCCTGGTTTTGTGGTCAGGTAATTGCGTGGCGCTGGTTTTCATGCCGAGCTTTTCATTTTTCGGTAGCGCCGGATCAGGTTGTTCGTGGAGCTGTCGTGGCCGAGTTGTGGTGTGGTCTTGCTCTCCAACTCGGGAGCGATGCGTTGCGCCAGCACCTTGCCCAACTCGACGCCCCATTGGTCGAACGAGTTGATATTCCAGATCACGCCCTGCGTGAAGACGATGTGTTCATACAACGCGATCAGCGCGCCGAGGATTGCCGGGGTGAGTCGCTCGGCGAGAATCGTGTTCGATGGTCGGTTGCCTTCGAAGACGCGGTGCGGCACGAGCCAATCGGGCGTGCCGTCCGCTTTGACCTGCTCCATCGTCTTCCCAAATGCCAGCGCCTCGGCCTGCGCGAACACGTTCGCCATCAGCAGATCGTGATGTCGGCCGAGCGGCGTCAGCGCGTGCGCGAAGGCGATGAAGTCGCACGGGATCAAGCGCGTGCCCTGATGGATCAATTGATAGAACGAATGCTGCCCGTTCGTGCCGGGTTCGCCCCAATAGATCGGGCTGGTGTCGTAGGTGACCTTCTTTCCATCGAGGGTGATGTACTTGCCGTTGCTCTCCATGATCAACTGCTGGAGATACGCCGGGAAACGTTTCAGGTAATTCTCATACGGCAACACGGCCACCGACTCCGCGCCGAGGAAATCGGTGTTCCAAATCCCCAGCAACGCCATCAACACCGGCAAGTTCTTTTCAAAGGACGCGGTGCGGAAATGCTCGTCCATCGCGTGGAAGCCGTCGAGCATCGCGCGGAAATTGTCCGGGCCGATGGCCAGCATCGTCGAGAGACCGATTGCCGAGTCCATCGAGTACCGGCCGCCGACCCAATCCCAGAAGCCGAACATGTTGGCCGTATCAATTCCGAACGCCGACACCTTCTCCGCGTTCGTCGAGACCGCGACGAAATGTTTGGCCACCGCTTTCTCGTCCTTCAGCGCCGCGAGCAACCATTGCCGGGCGGAGTTCGCATTCGTCATCGTCTCCTGCGTTGTGAACGTCTTCGACGACACGATGAACAACGTCTCCGCGGGGTCGAGGTCGCGGGTGGCTTCGATGAAATCAATCCCGTCCACGTTCGACACAAACCGGAACGTCAGCGACCGGTCGCTGTAATGCTTGAGCGCCTCGTACGCCATGACCGGCCCGAGGTCCGAGCCGCCGATGCCGATGTTGACGATGGTCCGAATGCGCTGGCCGGTGTGACCTTTCCACTCGCCCCGTCGAACGAGGTTGGCGAAGCCGGCCATCTTGTCGAGTACCGCGTGGACGTCCGGCACGACATTCTTGCCGTCCACCTTTATGACCGTATCATACGGCGCGCGCAACGCAGTGTGCAGCACGGCACGCTGCTCGGTGATGTTGATTTTCTCACCACGAAACATCGCGTCCATGCGCTCGCGCAGGCCGGATTCCCTGGCGAGTTGAAGCAACAACTTGAGCGTCTGGTCGGTGACGCGATTCTTCGAATAATCGAGGAACAAGCCGGTAGCCTCGACCGTCAATCGCGTGCCGCGCTTGGGATCGGCGTCGAACAGTTTGCGCAGATGCACCGACTTGATTTTCTTGTGATGCGCGCCGAGGGCTTTCCATGCCGGGCGGCTGGTGAGTGGTTTGATCACTGTCGTCATTTCCATTTTCCTTTTGTGTCCCAGAGGCGAGCACCGCCGAGGAATGCGTTGGCATTGTCGCCCGCGCGACAACCGTTCGGCAGCGTCTTGAGATTCTTGACGTTGCCGCCGCCCAGAACCACCTCGTCGGCGGCGAGCGCGGCTTTCAGGCGTCCCACCACGTCGGCGACGTAGCGCCGCCATTTCTTTCTGCCGTGCTTTTCCAGTCCGCGAACACCCACGTAATCCTCGTACGTCGCTTTGCGATACGGCAGATGGGCGAGTTCCATCGGGACAACGACGCCATCCACGACCATGGCCGAGCCGAGGCCGGTGCCGAGACCGAGAAACACCATGAACCCGCCGCGGTAACTGCCGAGCGCCTGCATCGCCGCGTCGTTGAGAATCTTGACGGGACGCTTGAACGCCGCCGCGAAGTTAAATCCGACCCATCCCTTCGCGAGGTTGTGCGGCTCGGCGATGATCCGATTCCGACGCACCAACCCCGGGTAGCCGATCGAGACGACATCGTATTTCCAATTCCCGGCGAGTTCCTTGACCCCACTGACCATCTTGCGGGGCGTCATGGTTCGGCCTGACGGAAACTTACGCGCCGACTTGTGTCCCGTCGCGACGAATTTGACGTTTGTCCCACCGATATCAATGACAAGCACCTTCATCTCCCGGCCTCCAGGGTCTGGGCTGCTATTTCGAACGCGTCGCCACCGTCAGCGATCCCTTACCCTACCGGGCAAGGCTTTGCATTCCAAATCTCCGTGGCGTACTCGGCAATCGTGCGGTCGCTGGAGAACTTGCCGGAGGCGGCCACGTTCAGGATGGCCTTCTGTGCCCACGCGTTCGGGTTCGCATACAGCGCGACCAGCCGCTGGTCGGCTTCGAGGTAGGAATTCAGGTCGGCCAGGTGCATGTAGTGGTCGCCTTTGGTCAGGAGCGTGTCGAGCAAGGGAGCGAAGATGCCCGGCTCGTTGCGACTGAAGTGGCTGTCGCGGATCAGGTCGAGCGCGGCGCGCGTCTCGGAATCGTTTTCGTAGTGCCAGTATGGGCTGTACCAGCCGCTGCTGCCGGCCACCTGGTCGGCGGTGAGACCGAACAGGAAGAAGTTCTCCTCGCCGGCTTCCTCGGCCATCTCGATGGTCGCGCCGTCGCGTGTGCCGATGGTGAGCGCGCCGTTCATCATGAACTTCATGTTGCTCGTGCCGCTGGCTTCGTAGCCCGCGGTCGAGATTTGATTCGACACATCGCTGGCGGGAATCAGGCGTTCGGCCAGTGACACGCAGTAATCGGGCAGGAACACCACCTTGAGCCGACCTTTCATCGCCGGGTCGCCGTCGATTGTGCCGGCGAGATTGTTAATGAACTTGATGATGACCTTCGCCAGGTGATAGGCCGGGGCGGCTTTGCCTGCGAAGAAGAACGTCCGCGGCGGCAGGTCGAGCTTCGGGTTCGCGCGCAGGCGATTGTAGAGCACCACGACGCGCAGCGCGTTGAGCAACTGCCGCTTGTATTCGTGGATGCGCTTGACCTGGCAATCGAAGATGCTGTCGGGGTCAACGACCTGGCCGGTGGCCGTCTTCAGCCAATCGGCAAACTGTGTTTTCGCGGTGCGCTTGGCCTGCAGGATCGCGTCGCGAAAGCCCTTGTCGGCGGCGAGCGGTTTGAGTTTGCGGAGTTGATCGAGATCGGCGATCCAGCCGTCGCCGATGGCGCCGGTGATCGTGTTGGCCAGGGCCGGGTTGCACAACAAAAGCCAGCGCCGCGGCGTGACGCCGTTGGTCTTGTTGTTGAAACGGTCGGGGAACATCTCCGCCAAATCCTTGACGGTCATCGCGCGCAACAGGCCGGAGTGGATTGCGGCGACGCCGTTGGTGCTGTGCGATCCGACGATGGCGAGGTTGGCCATGCGGACCTTGCCGGGTTCGAGGATGCTGATGTTCGCGACGCGTCCTTCCTCGCCGGGGAACTTGGCGCGCACGTCGTCGAGTAGGCGGCGGTTGATCTCATAGATGATTTCGAGATGGCGCGGCAGCAACGCCTCGAACCAGCCGACCGGCCATTTCTCCAACGCTTCCGGCAAAAGTGTATGATTCGTGTAGGCGAGCGTGCGCTTGGTGATATCCCACGCCTCGTCCCAGCCGAGTTTCGCGTCGTCGAGCAGAATACGCATCAACTCGGGCACGGCCATCGTCGGGTGAGTGTCGTTGAGCTGGATGGCCGCCTTGTCCGGCAACTTGCTCCAATCGGAATTGCTCCGACGGAAGCGGCGCACCAAATCCGCCAGCGAACATGCGACAAGAAAATACTCCTGCAGGAAACGCAGCCCCTTGCCTTCGGTGGTCGAATCGTCCGGGTAGAGTACGCGCGTGACGGTCTCGGCGGTGAGCGTCTCGGCGAGCGCGCCGACGAAGTCGCCGGTGCTGAACTGCGCGAAGTCGAAGAAATCCGGCGTGCTCGCGGCCCAGAGGCGGAGCGTGTTGATCGTCTTGCCCCCGTATCCTACCACCGGCCGGTCATAGGGGATACCGATCAGGCTCGACGGCCGCCCGGGCACGACACGCAGCGCGCCTTCGCGAATCTCGAACGAACAATTGATTTTCACCTCGACCGCATCGTTGGGGCGCGCGACCTCCCAAGGATCGGGTCGGGCGAGCCAGTGGTCGGGCTGTTCGTTCTGCCAACCGTCGCGGATCTTTTGCTGGAAGATGCCGTACTCGTAACGCAGCCCGTAACCCATGCCGGGCAGCGCCATCGTTGCCATGGATTCGATGAAACACGCGGCCAGCCGGCCCAATCCTCCATTGCCGAGGCCGGCGTCGGGCTCTTGTTCCAGCCACGCGAGCCAGTCGATATTCTCGCGTTCGGCTGCCCGTTGCACGTGCGAAGTGAGCAGGAGGTTGGTGAGATTGTTGGCCAGCGACCGGCCGATGAGGAATTCCATCGAGAGGTAATAAACACGCTTCGGGTTCTGTTGATCGTAGGTCGCCTCGGTCTTCACCCAGCGCTGCGAAAGAACATCCCGTATCGAACGGGCAGCGGCTTCGAAACGTTCGCGCGGGCCGGTGGCTTTCAGGTCCATGACGTTGTCGAAGAGAAGGTGACGCTTGTAGAGCGCGTCATCCGTCCCCGTAAGCCGGACCGGCCCGCAGCCGTACTGCGTGAGGAGCTTGGACAGATCCTCAGACTCCGTCAGTCCCGGTTTCACCCTCGTTTGCTCTTTGAGTGCGTTCATGGTTGGTTTCCTCACTGAACTCTTTTGCTCACTTTTTGGAACACGTGAAATCATGGTGTCATCCCTCCACATGCCGGGTCTGGAGCAAAGCCGTCTTGGATACCGACTTCATGCTCGCGAACCTATCGGCTTTTGACCAAACAGATTAGTGCCCGTGTGCGTCGCGGGCTATTGGACCTTGGTCCTATCGAGCGACGAAGCATCGGGCAGCGCAACCTTGGTTGCCAATCGTTCGAAGCCGCGCTTGTCGAAATGAGCTTGGGTCACTACACTGCGCGGCAATGTCAATCGTTCCGACATTCGGCACACGTGAGGCGGACATGGACTGTCAACGGAGATGAGAGTGGTGTTCGACACCAGCGTTTTTATAGCCGCGGCTCGCTCGCGGCAAGGGGCGAGTTACGCACTGGTCAGTTCCATACCCACACCGGAATTCCAGATTTGCCTTTCGATCGGGCTCTACACGGAATTGCAGGCGGCATTGTCACGGCCAGAAAATTTGCCTCCCGGCCGGACCACAGAAGACGCTCTGCGGTTTGTACGCTATCTCGCGAGTCAGGCGCATTTGCAGGAGATCCATTTCCTGTGGCGACCGTTCCTCCGCGACGCGGATGACGACATGGTTTTGGAACTGGCGTTCGCAGCGGGCAGCCAGTATATTGTTACGCACAACATGAAGGATTTTCACGGCTCGGAGCAACTCGGCGTCACCGCGTTGTCCCCGCGTGAATTCCTGAAGTTGATTCGAGAGAAACCATGAGCACACTGACCATTCAATTGCCGGATTCCCTGAAGCAGAGCATCGAGGCCATCGCCGCCAAGGAAGGCTATTCGGTCAGCCAGTTCCTCGCCAGCGCTGCCGGCGAGAAGCTGGCGGTCGTGTTGACCATGGATTTCCTGCGCCGCGAAGCCGCTGCCGGTCGCCGCGAGGATTTCGAGAAGTATCTGGCCGCCGTCCCGGATATTTCCCCGCTGCCAGGCGACGAACTGTGATTCCATCGCCAGGGAGTGAGGTGCTTGCAGACACGAGCACCCGGCAGCCCCGGATCATCCCTCCACATGCCGGGTTTCGTTCCAGAGTCGGATCACCGGCCGATCCAACGAATTCTCGTAGCCGAGCGCGCACAGGCTGGCCGTGGTCAGCATGAACCGCCGGGCGTGGTCCGTCGGCTCATTTTGCTCCCGACCTGAGCGGCCAGGTCCATTGATCAATCTCGGGCTTGTCCACGCCGTGCTCGTACGCGTACCGCTGCGCGGCGATCTGCATGTTGCGCAGCTTCTCCTTCGCGTGCGCGCCGGCGACGTGCAGCTTCGGCACGCGATCAATGACATCAATCGCCAGGCTGAACCGATCAATTTCGTTCTGGATCGCGAGGTCGAGCGGGGTGTTGATGTTGCCCTTCTCCTTGTAACCGCGCACGTGCATGTTCTTGTGGTTCGTGCGCCGATACGCGAGCCGATGGATCAGCCACGGGTAGCCGTGGAAGTTGAAGATGATCGGCTTGTCCGCGGTGAACAGGCTGTCGAAGTCCCGGTCCGAAAGCCCGTGCGGATGCTCGCTCGCCGGCGTGAGTTTGTAGAGATCCACGACGTTCACGAATCGGATCTTCAGGTCGGGGAAAAACTCCCGCAGCATCGCCGTCGCCGCGAGCGCTTCCTTGGTGGGAATGTCGCCCGCGCTCACCATGACCACGTCGGGCTCAGCGCCCTCGTCGTTGCTGGCCCGTTGCCAGATGCCGATGCCCTTGGTGCAATGCGCGATGGCCTCGTCCATGGTCATGTACTGGAGGTGCTTCTGCTTGTCGCAGACGATGACGTTGATGTAGTTCGTGCTCTTCAAACAGTGATTGGCGACGCAGAGCAGCGTGTTCACGTCGGGCGGCAGGTAAATGCGGCAGACCTCGGGGCTTTTGTTGACGACCACGTCGAGGAAGCCAGGATCCTGGTGCGTGAACCCGTTGTGATCCTGACGCCACACGGTCGAGGTGATGAGCAGGTTGAGCGACGAGACCGGCGCGCGCCACGGCATCTCGTTGCAGATGGCGAGCCACTTCGCGTGCTGGTTGAACATCGAATCAATCACGTGCGCGAACGCCTCGTAAGTCGAGAAGAACCCGTGGCGGCCGGTGAGCAGGTACGTCTCGAGCCAGCCTTCGAGCGTGTGTTCCGAGAGCATCTCCAACACGCGGCCATCCGGCGCGAGCTGGCCGCCGTCGGAATCTTCCGGTAAGTAATCGGCGAGCCAAAGTTTCTTGCTGACCTCGTAGATCGCGTCGAGCCGGTTCGATGAGTTCTCGTCCGGGCCGAACACGCGGAAGTTGGTCGGGTTCAGCTTCATGATGTCGCGCAGGAATTTGCCCAGCGGACGCGTGTTCTCGGCGGTGATCTGCGCGGGCTTGGGAACTTCGAGTGCGTAATCGCGGAAGTCCGGCATGCGCAACGCCCGGCGCAGCCGGCCGCCGTTGGCGTGCGGGTTGGCGCTCATGCGACGATCGCCCTTCGGCGCGAGGGCCTTCAACTCGGGAATCAGCCGCCCGCTCTTGTCGAACAATTCTTCCGGCTTGTAGCTACGCAGCCAACCTTCGAGCTGCTTCATGTGCGCGGGGTTGTCGTGCAGGCCCGAGAGCGGCACTTGATGCGAACGCCAGAAGCCTTCCACCTTTTTGCCGTCCACTTCGCGAGGCCCGGTCCAGCCTTTCGGCGTGCGCAACACGATCATCGGCCAACGCGCCCGGGTCGGCTTGCCGTTGGCGCGCGCAGACTGCTGGATGCGGCGAATCTCCAGCACGCAATCCTCCATCGTCGCGGCCATCTCCTGGTGCATCTCCTTGGGATCGCTTCCCTCGACGAAATGCGGCGTCCAACCGTAGCCCTGGAACAGCTTCTCCAGTTCGTCGTGCGAGATGCGCGACAGCAACGTGGGGTTGTTGATCTTGTATCCGTTGAGATTCAGGACCGGCAACACCGCGCCGTCGGTGATCGGATTCAGAAACTTGTTGGAATGCCACGAGGTCGCAAGCGGCCCGGTCTCCGCCTCGCCGTCGCCGACGACCACCGCCACCAGCAGATCGGGATTATCGAACGCCGCGCCGAACGCGTGCGACACGCTGTAGCCGAGTTCGCCGCCTTCGTGGATCGAGCCCGGCGTCTCCGGCGTGCAATGGCTGCCGATGCCGCCCGGGAACGAGAATTCCCGGAAGAACTCGAGCATCCCCTGTTCGTCCTCGCTCTTGTTCGGGTACACCTCCGAGTAAGTGCCTTCGAGATATACCGGCCCGAGAACGCCCGGCGCGCCATGACCCGGCCCGGCGAGGAAGATGGCGTCGAGATCGTACTTGTTGATGAGACGATTGAGGTGGATGTAAGTGAAGCTCAAAGCCGGGCTTGCTCCCCAATGTCCCAGCAGGCGTTTCTTGATGTGGTCCGGCTTCAGCGGTTTGCGGAGCAGCGGATTCTCTTGCAGATAGATCATGCCTGCGGCGAGGTAATTGCAAGCCCGCCAGTACGCATGGATCTTGCGAAGTTCTTCCGCCGACAAACGGCCCTCGCCGTTTCGTTTGCTGCGGCTAATGGTGCGAGACTTCAACGGCGTTGTGGTTTTCATGACGACTCCCTTCATTATGGAAAATGGCATTCGCTGATCGACCTGCAGCGCCCGGCTCGCAGATCAACCAACAACGATTTGCGTACAATAGAAGGCTGCAACCGCCAATAGGACCTTGGTCCAATGCCGTTGTGGAAATCGGCACTCGGTTGAAACGCGAATATCCACAACTTGATTCCCCCGCCAATCCGCGGTAGGAACAGGCCGTGAGCTACAAGGGCATAGTCAAGAACGGCGTGGTGGTGTTGTCGCCGGAGGAAAAGTTGCCGGAGGGAGCAGAGGTGGATGTGATTCCCGTGTCCATCCGCGCCGATGATCCGCCATTTCTCAAGGCCATCCTCAAGCTGGCGAAGCCGAGCGATTGGCCCGAGGACTTCGCGCTCAACCACGCTCATTACACCAAGGGCCACCCCAAGAAGTCGTGAGGTCGGTCTTCGCCGACACGCCTCAACCCCGGCATTTCAGAGGGCTGATTGCGCTTCCGCTTACTTGCTCAGTTCTGTCGCAACGGTTTTCGTCAGTTGCTCCCATGCTTGCGCGACGGCGCGGGCATCCTCGGTGTGCAAACGGCCAACCTTATGATGGACAAGCCTTCGGTCAATCGTGGCGAGTTTGGTTAGACGGATCGTCGAAGGCCGCGGCAACCCAGTGGCCGACCAACGGACGAGGGCGACATCGGATGAATCGCGAGGAGGACGCGTGGTCACGCGGGCCACGAGCACATCCACACCCTCGGTGACAAGCACCAAACCGGGCCGGCGTTTCTGCCCTTGGAGATCGGAGAACGGGAACTCGACAGAGACGATGTCGCCGACCTTACACTTGGTCATAGACTTGGTCGTCCGGTGAGTCGTCTTGGAAAAAGTTTTCGAGTGCCAGCCGCTGCCAGTCGAGGTCCTCGACATCCCGACCGATCAATTGCGGCATATCTTTGTAAAGCCGCAGCCGCTCGGGCAGTGGCAGCGTCTCAATGGCCTTTTCGATTTCCTTCAGCGTGCTCATCGGTGAACCGCACTGATTCATACCGCACAATAGGGCTGGAATCAAGGATGTGGAACACGGCTTTCACCCTTCGCTCTGAATTCCCTTGATGAATCCCTGCGCGCCGGTCTGCACGTGGGCGGCGTTGGCTTCGTCGGTGTCAATGTGCATCGCGAGCCGGTAACTCGGCGAGACGCGCACCAGCACGTCGCCGAACTCCAACTCGCGGTCGCCGGCAATGCGCACGCGCACCACGGACTTGTCGCGCACGCCGTAGCGGAGCGCGTCCTCGGGCGTCATGTGGATGTGTCGCCACGCGCAGATGACGCCGTGATCCAGTTTCACACTGCCGGCTGTGCCTTCGAGGGTGCAACCGGGCGTGTCCTTGATGTCGCCGCTCTCGCGGATCGGCGGATGCACGCCGAGCTTGAACTGCTCGGTCATTGCAATCTCGACCTGAGTGAACTGGCGAACCGGGCCGAGCACCCGTACGCGTTCGATGCGCCCCTTCGGCCCGACAAGCGTGACCTGC
This sequence comes from uncultured Verrucomicrobiota bacterium, assembly GCA_964582645.1. Taxonomy (GTDB): domain Bacteria; phylum Verrucomicrobiota; class Verrucomicrobiia; order Palsa-1439; family CAZOTB01; genus CAZOTB01. The sequence goes on from CAZOTB010000103.1 coordinate 13,285, forward strand.
TCCTTGCAGGCGAACTGGCCGGGTTGCGACAGGTCGGCGTGTGGCGTGAGTTGATGTCCCTTGCCGAACAACGCCTCGACGTGTTCCTGCGTGAGATGAACGTGATGGGCCGACACTTCGACGAGAATCGGCTGTTGCCGTTGCGCTTCGAGCACTCGCGTGATGTACGACCGGCTCAACGCCCGCAACGCTTCGCGCGCCATCATTCGTTCCTCGTCGGTCGGCACGACGAGCACGGCGACCTTTGAATCGTCCGTCGAGACGCGGCAGGTTTCCTCGAAACCCCGGGCATCCCGGTTGCGTTGGTCGTCGAGCCGGATACCCATGCACTCCAAGCCCTGCAACGCCAGCGCGCGCACCATCGCGCTGCCCTGTCCGACGCCGCCGGTAAAGATCACGGCATCCAGACCGCCCATCGCGGCAACGTATGCGCCGATGTACTTGCGCACCCGATAGCAGTACGCTTTCAATGCGACCAGGGCGCGCGCGTTGCCGGCATCGGCGGCTTTCAAGATTTCGCGCATGTCGCTGGAGATGCCGGACAACCCGAGCAGGCCGCTCTTCTTGTTGATCAACTCATCAATTTTCTCGCCCTCGCGTTCGAGGAAAGTGATCGCGCCTGCGTCCACGTCGCCGCAGCGCGTGCCCATGATCAGCCCTTCGACGGGCGTGAAGCCCATCGTCGTGTCCACCGAGCGCCCGTGATCCACGGCGCACAACGACGCGCCGTTGCCGAGATGACAGCTCACGATTTCGAGTTCGTTCGGTCGCTTTCCGAGGAACTGCGCCGCGCGAAGGCAAACGTACGAGTGCGACGTGCCATGAAAGCCGTACCGACGCACGCCCTTCTTCTCATAAAACTCGTACGGCAAACCGTAGAGATAGGCATACGACGGTAACGTGTGATGGAACGCAGTATCGAAAACCGCCACCTGCGGCACGGCCGGCAACAGTTTGGCCATCTCGCGGATACCGGCAAGGTTGACGGGGTTGTGCAACGGTGCGAGCGGGCTGAGTTTCTCCAGTTCGCGCAGCACGTCATCCGTGATCAATGTAGCTTCGGTGAATTTCTCCCCGCCGTGCACCACGCGATGCGCGACAACGCTGATCTCCGATGCGTCGCCGAGCGCTTTGACCATCGCGGCAAACGCGTCGGGAAAGGTTGTGTCAATGCCGATACGCTCGACGTGGCCGCGCTTGTTTTTGGTTTCGTCCTCGGTGTCGTAGAAAGAGTATTTCAGCGACGACGAACCACAATTGACCACGAGGATTTTCTCCGGGCGCTCGCCTTTCAACGAGAGCGTGTCATCGTTCGGACGCAGCGCCGCAACCTTGGCCGGATCGGCGAGAATCATCTTGAATCGCTCGGAGATCGTCCGCGAAATTTGCTGCACCGCCTGCGGCTGGGCGACGACGACGGATCGAAACAAGGCGACGGGGATGAGCAGCACGTCGCACCGTGTGGCGGCGACGAGTTCCAACGGCATCCGCTCGCCGGTCATGAAGGCCAGTTCCCCGAACGTGCCCCCGGCTTCGAGCTTGCCCACCGCCGTCGTGGCCGTCCCGGCCACGACCACGCCGAAATGCGTCGCCTCCGCGCCGGCGTGGACAATCGCTTCGTTCGGCTCGAATGAGGCGACGCGGGAGCTGTCCACCAACTTGCTCAATTGCTCCCCTGTGAAGCCGGCAAACAGCGGCACCCGGCTGTGGAGGAAGCTGACGATGTCGGGTTTGGCTTTCATCTGAAACCTCACTTCGCCGCACGTTACTGTGCTACCCCGGCCGCGGAAGAAGGTTGCGTTTGGAGTTCAAGCTTCAGCTTGTCTGCGTGGGGCGTCCCAAAGCAAGCTAAAGCTTGAACTCCGAACGCAAGCGATGGCCACGTCAGCCACATATCTCCACGCTGACACCATCTCAATCTCCAAACGATATGTCCAGCGTTCGCGCGGTCAAAATGCCGTGACCGTCCAGCGGGACGAGTTTGAGTTTGGCGACCGCTTGTTTCAACGGGACAAAATCGGTGCGTGGCGGGTTGATTGCGACCATCACGCCATCTTTGCCTTCGGCCAGCGCGCGGACGGCGGCCGCGCCGAAGTTCAAACCAAGCAACCGGTCGAGTGAGGTCGGTTGTCCACCGCGCAGGAGATGGCCGAGCACCACGGCGCGGCTCTCCTTGCCGGTCAGTTCCTTCAAAACCTCCGCGACGACCTCGCCGATGCCGCCAAGGCGCTCGACCTGACCGGCTTGCGCGGCGGCCTTCAGAATCACGCCGCCGCCTACCGGCTTTGCCCCTTCGGCAACCACCACGATCGAATGGCGACGACCGCCGGCTGCGGTCTTGCGCGAGACGTGCGCGGCAACCTCATCAAACCAGACGGCTCACCGGAGAAGGGCACCAGACGGGAGAACGATTACTACTTCTACCCGTTGCTGCGGTTTGATCTCACCAGGAAACAGTTCTATTTTCTGACGACCGACGGCGCCGCCCCAGTGGCCACCAGCGAAGCCGAGGGCGTCGCGGACGACGGCACTCCGCTGACGGCGAATGTCATTGCAACGAGCCCCGCGCCGGCGAAACATCAGTAGGGTGCCATTGAGGGTTCCACACTACGGTTGTCCCGCGCATTCTGTCCCCGCGTTGCATCACGCGATGCGAGGCACCCCTTCGATCACGGAGATGCCGCGCGCTTTGAGCCGGCAAACCGAGGATCCCCTGTGGGCGCGTCCGCTCTGAAGTTCGATCCCCCGGAACGGGCCTCGCATTGGTAAGGTGAAGTTCTCATAAGTGAACACCACGAGCCGCCCGTCGGCATGATTGACCCAGAGGACGCCCCGCTCATCCGGCAGGAGCGTGCGCTTCTCCATCAACAGGCGGGTGGCGTTGTACGCCTTTTGCATCCGCGCAAACTCGTCGCCGAGCTTGACGATGCTGCCCATGCCATACGGATTGGCGACGCCGAGGCCGCGATGCCCGGTGCCGATGCACAGCGGAGCCTGATTCGCAAGATGCCGGAAGTAATCCCGGTTCGTGACGTTGCCGTCGAGCAGTTCGTTGATGAGGATGCTCCGGCAGGTGCGGTACAGGCCGTACTCGCGCCCGTGAAACCACCAGTAGTTCACCTCGCCCATCGCCCGGTCGTCCGTGTGGCCGATGCCCCCGTGCTGCAACACGAACGGGCCGCTCCCCTCGCCGGCATACTCCAGCCCAAGCTGCTGAAAATACCGGATCAACTCGATTAGCCGCCGATGATGCGGGCGGCGGCGCGGGTCGCCGTAGTTGATCTTTATTCTTTATGCCGCTGATGTTTGGAAACGAATCGTGGAAGATGCCGTCAATCTTCGCCTCGCGCACGAACCGGGTGTACCGCTGCTTGATGAACGCGAACGCCTCGTCGTTGTTCAGGTCCAGGCCCATGATGAACCCGAGCGCGCCGTTGTACGGGCCGAGGTGCGGGTCGCGCAGCACCCAGTCGGGATGTTGCTTGAGGATCGGCGATTTCTGGTTCAGCCCGCAATCCATCCACAACTCGCACTTGATGCCGTGCTGATGACATTTGCGGACGAGATACTTCAGACCGGCCATCCCGCCGAATTTCTCCGAGATTACGTAGTCCCACATCGTGAAGTTCGGGTAATGCTCCTTGGGATTCTCGGTGTACAAACTCTTCAACAACGCCCCGTCGAAATACTTCTCGAAGCCCATCCGTTTCATGGCTGGCACAACCGGATCGGCCAGGTCGTAGTACCAGCGCTTCGCGTTCTTTGGGCAAATGTGGTGGCCGAACACGTGGTCGCGCTCCCAATCCAGCCACGAGTGATGTTCCGTGCGCGGGTAATCTTCCCGGATGCCGTACTGTTTCTGATAGCGACGGAATACGAAATCCCGGCAAGCCGTCCACCGATTGCGGAACTCGTGGTCGGCGTGCTGCCGGGTGGGATGAAACACGACAAACTTCGCCGGCACCGCGACGCGATCCGTCAACGCGAACGAGTGCAGATCGCAATGATGAATGACCGGCTGACCGGACTCCTTGAACACCGAGCCTTTGATGTGTTCCAGCCGGTCGTAGAACACCAGCAGCGATCCCGCCGCTGCGTCGAGCCAATCGAAACACTGCATGCTGGAGAACCGCGGCGTGAAACAGTAGGAGAGAAAATTGTACTCATCGCGCCCGTTCGTGACGCGCTTGTTGGCGACCCACGTGTGGAAGGAACTGTCCCGCGTGCAACGGTGTTCCGGCTCGCAGCACTGGCTCTGCGACACGATGATGTTGCCGGCCGCGCGCCCGCCGATTTCCCACGTCGCCCGGTCGAGAAGCTGGTGCGCTTGGCAACCCCGCAGTCGCAGCCGGTACTGGTACGAGAAGCCGGTATAGGTCAGCCCTTCGATCGCGAAGCTCGCCGGCTGGAGAATGATTTCAAGCTTACCCTGCCGGCACCCGACCGAGCGGGCAGGCACGCGTTCGTAGTGATAGTCAATCTGGCTGCCGCCATAGAACCCCGGTTCGCCGAGCGCATCGAGGTGCAGAACGGTGCTGCCGGCCGTCTCACGGATGCCGCGCAATGTGAGCCGGCGGAATTGATGTCCTTCCGGCGTCTCGACGAGCGGCCGCAACGGCACGTCGCGCGCGCGGACCGGCACGCCGCCGATGGCAATCTTGCCGAAGCCGAGAAACTCGTCGCCGCGCAGCAGCAGTTCGATTTGGGTGTGACGACCGATGCGAAGGGATTTGGTGTTCGTGTATTGCATGGCTGGATGTTTCACGCTCGACCGTTTGGTGTACCGACTTTAGTCGGAATCTGCGCGGCGGCCAGAGCCATAAGCCGACTAAAGTTGGTACACCAAACGCGCCTGGCCGGCTTCACGGCGCGCTCTTGGATGGGATGATCTCCACGCTCACGTCGTCGAGCAAGAATTCCCCGTTGGCGGCAAGCGTGTGCGCCTCCTTGCTCACGACGGTGCAGAAGAGGATCTGTTGACCCGCGACCTGGACGGGCATTTCGACTGCGTACTTCTCCCAGGTCGGCTTCAACTCGACGACGCACCATTTGCCGCCGCCGCCCATGCGGGTCGCGCTCAGGAATTTTGAGCCGGACAAGCTCTTCGCGTGGAAGCCGACTTTGAGCACGGAGTTGGCGGCACACTGCCGGCGCAGGTTCGCGACGATGCCGGAGTTGTGCGAGGTCACGGTCTCGGATGGCTCGAACTGGAGGATTCCGTGCAGGCTGCCCTTCGAGCCGTTGGCGGTGTCTTTGGTTTCCCGCATCAGCAACGAATCTTTTTGCGCGACGCTCGGCTGGTTGTTGACGGTCACGACCAGGTAACCGACCCACCCGCTGAGGTCGGACTCGAAGTCCCCGTTGAGCGCTGCGTTGTCGGCAGCGTACGTGGACAACAGGATTGCGAAACAGAAACCAGTCACACCGATGCGAAGTGTTTTCATACGTTACGGTTCGCGATAGATCCAGACGTTGACCTTCTCCTTCTTCACCCATTCGACGTGGCCATCACAGAAGAGAAAGTTGCCGCCGCCGCCGTGCAAGCTCGGTGCGGCCGCGCCGTTGTCGTTGCCATAAAGACAATAGGTGGAGAACGCACACCACGTTGACGCCCATGCGGGATACATCCGCGCCCAGTAACCGCCCGCGTCGCCCGGATACGGCGCGAGGTAATCGCGCACCATCACGATCGCGCTCGGGTTCTTGCTGTCCGACATGTCGCGCCCGCCTCACACGTATCGGCCGGCGGCGTAGAGCGTGAGTTGACCGTGGTTGGCGACCCAGGCGTTGTAGCTGTACGTCGAGCCGCGCTCAGAGGCCGGCGCGCCATCGGAACGCAACCTCGGGACGGTCGGGCAGAGGTAGAGCTTTTTGTTGTTGGACGTGTACGAGAACGATTCGCTGATCCAGTTCGCGGACGGGCAACTGTAGTCGTCGTTGAGAACGTCCGGGTGGTAATGAGAGGAGTTGCTCGGGACTCCGAGATTGAAGTCCAGCGCGGTGGCCGCCTGCGGGGGATACTTCCCGCCCCAATCGTGGGCGTAGGAGATCATCGCCAGACCGAGTTGTCGCAGGTTGCTCGCGCAAGAGACTTGTTTGGCTTTGTCCTTCGCGTTCCTCAGAGCGGGCAGCAACATCGCCGCCAGGTCCGCGATGATGGCGATCAGCACGAGCAACTCGATCAACGTAAAGGCCCGGCCCCGCGACGCGATGCTTCGTCGCACTGCCAACGCCGTCCTGTGCGTTCGGTTCACCAAGCCATTCTAGCGGCGGCGGCGCAGGAAGGCCAGTGCCACGACCCCGACTCCTGCCAGCGCCATCGTTCCCGGCTCGGGCACGCTCGTCGTGATCGTCAATTGGTCGTAGTAGTGGGCCGGCGACACACCCAGAGTGGCCAGTTGCACCTTGCCCAGCGTGCTTCCCGTGACCGGCGCGCTCTCCCACGCCTGAAGGATCGTCGCCGAGGTGTCGCTCCGCGTCACCGTCCACAACCCGCCCATCTCGCGGAACACGTCCAACGTCACGTAGCTCGCAGTCGGGAACGTCTGCGAGGCGCTGATGCCGGTGACGATCTGCTCTGGGTTGCCGGCCAGGTTCGTGTAGCGATGGACGTACAATTCAGTTGCGCCCGATTGCCGCGTGAACAGGTCCAGATGCTCGACTGTCCCACCACGATCGGGTCGGATGGGTCTTTGTACAGACTTAACTCGCCGTACAGACTCCCGGCCACCGGGAAGCGCATCGTCAGTGCGATGTCCAGATTCATGAACGATACGTTGATGCGGGTCGGCGGCGTGAGCGTCCCCTGGTCCTGCTTCATGACCGCCTGGCCATACTGCGGCGCACCGAAGGTGCTGGCCGTTGAATACGCCACCGTGCGCCCCGAATCCATTGTCAGCGCATACGTGCCGCCGAAGACGTACGCCCAGTCGTTGATGAGGTTGAAGTCCTCGAACACGTTCGTTACCACACCCGCGCGCGACACCTGCCCGAACAGACACAACGCGCCGCACGCGCCCATTACCACGGCTTTGTTTGCTGCTTTCATTCTTGTCTCCTGCTGTTTCTTGCTGCTTTGGAAACCGCCAACCGAAATTCGTCATGTCCCGCCCGCCCGCGCGTCCGCCACCGAGTCGCGTTCGACCAATTCGCACGGGAGGGTGATGTCCTTGATATCCCCGTCACCGGCCTCGCCGCGTTTGCGGCTGCACAATCGGAACATCTGCTCCACCGCCACGCGCGCCAGTTGTTCGAGCGGCTGGCGCACCACCGTGTGCGGCGGCGTTAGATATTGGAACACCGGCATCGCCTCGATCGTGACCACCGAGATGTCCTTCGGGATCGAACGGCCGAGGATGTTCGTCAGGACATGGATCGCTTCGAGATAACTGTCCTCGCTGAAATTCACAATCGCTGTCGCGCCCGTGCGGACCAGCCGGGCAAGCACGTCGTACAGCGGACGGCCGCTCGTGTAATGCACGAGCGCGGGATCGAATTCGACGTCCTTGCCTTCCAACGCCATGCGGTAGCCCCCGAGCCGTTGCTTTGAACTCCAGCTCGTGGGCAGCATTTCGAGAAACGCGATCTTTCGATGCCCGCGCTTGAGCAAGTGCTCGGTGGCGATTACACCTTGCTGATGATGGTCCGTACACACCGTGTGGATGCCGTAGCTCGACATCGGACGATTGATGGTGAGGATCGGCAGATTCGGGATTTCCCGCAACGACGCGATCCGGTCGTCGAACACCAGCCCGAGCACGCCCTCGACGTGCGCCTGTTGCGCCAAGTCCATGTCCTCCGAGCTGATCAACTCCATCGAGTAATCGCGCGACGCGAGTTGCCGGGCCAGCATCGCAAGCATCGTCGTCACGTAGCCGGTGGGGAAGCAGTCTTCGACATGACCCGCGATCACCGCGATGCAGCGATGGGAAACTTTCGGCATGAACCCCAACTGCCGGCTCGCCAGCATCACCCGCTTGCAAATCTCCGGCGCCACGTCCGGCCGGCGGTGCATCACGCGCGACACCGTGCCCGGCGACACGCCTGCCTCGCGCGCCACGTCCACCACCGTGGTGCGGCGCGATCCAAGTCGCGAAGGTCTGGGTCGCTTAACCATGAAGCTTCTGTTGACTGCGATGGAGCATAAAAAGATTTACAAAGCAATAAAATATTTCATCATAGGCGAAATGCTGCGGAATTTGGCCTTTTCTTGTGATTTCATGCGACCTTCGCATCCTGAGAGCAAGGTCAGGCGTTATGCGGGACGGCCATCGCTGACCCGAGCATTTCACATTCAAGTCGCGCGTGGTCTCCGAAGTCTCATTCACACCTCACTGTGGCGAAGTCTTCGACCTCAAACCGACGAGCTTGTAGTCTCCAGCCATGTGAACACTCCCATCACTATTCAGACGTTGTTGGACGGGCATGTCACCCTCCAACTCGAATGCCTCGACCGGCTCTACCTCCATGGCTACGTCCCCCGCTTGCAGACCGTCGGCGGCCTCATCTCGTTCCTCTCCGAGCACCGGCGTCATCCCATCGCCTCGCCGGCCTTGCTCGGGCAGATCACCCAGGAGTATGTCACCCGTGCCCGTGCCTTCGCCCAACAGCAGAACATTCCCTGGGTGCCGTTCGAGCGCGGTCAGTCCAAGGATGCACTCGCCAAACACCTGCGCGCCCAGCGGGGGGGGTGCGCGATGAGGTCGTGTTTAGCGGCGTCGCCCAAGAAAAGGCCAAGGCGTTTAACGCGCGCAAGCTCCCGGGCAGCCCGACCCGGTTTGAGTTCACACGGGACAAGTCGGTGTTTGTCAATTACCACTACTATTACCTGGATGACGCGGACTGGGGCGAGGGGTTTCTCAAAGTATGCACCTACGCGCCGTGGGGGTTGAAGTTGTATCTCAACGGTCACGAGTGGCTGAAGCGGCAATTGGCCCGGGAGGGCATCCGTTTCGAGGCGTTGGACAACGGGTTTTTGAGTTGTGAATCGCCGGCGCGGTTGCAGGCACTGGCCGATGCGCTCGCGCCGGCCCACGTGAAGGCGTTTCTGGCGAAATGGTCGGAGCGGTTGCCGCTGCCGCTGACGAAGGAGGATCGGGCGGCCGGTTTCGACTATCAGTTGTCGCTCTGGCAGGTGGAGGTGAGTCTGACGCAGGTGCTGGATCGGCCGCTGGCGGGGCGGCAGTTTTTCGAGGAGGTTATCCGGGATAATCTGGACCTGGGTCGGCCGGATCGGGTGCAGTTGCTTTTCCCGCGCAAGATCACGCGGCGCACGCCGGGTCGGTTTCGCACGCGGGTGATCCAGCAGGGGGTGCATCCGAGTTTGCATATCGAGTACAAGCACTTCGATCTGAAGCAGGATTTCAAGGAGGGGCGGGCGTTGCGGACGGAGGGGACGTTCCGCGACGCGAGAGATTTCGATCTGAAGAAGGGGTTGGAGAACCTGCCGCTGTAGCAGGAGTTGGGTCGCCAGATCAACCGGCGCTTGCTGGAGGTGGAACGCGCCAGCCACAACTGTGGCGTGAGCGCCGCCTGCATCC
>CAZOTB010000104.1:0-22763 GCA_964582645.1 uncultured Verrucomicrobiota bacterium
CTTCGGCATGGGCATCGAACGTCTCGCCATGATCATGTACGGCATTGATGACATCCGTCTGTTCTACGAAAATGATGTGCGGTTCTTGGGACAGTTCTAGCGCACTATGAAACTCAGCACCAACTGGCTCAAAGAGTACGTGGACTTCGACTGGTCGCCGCAGCAACTGGCGGAACGGTTGATGATGGCGGGGATCGAGGTCGAAGGGATCGAAGCAAGAGGCGCGAGCTTCGATAAGATCGTCACGGCAAAGATTCTCTCAGTGGACAAGCATCCTAATGCCGATCGGCTGACCGTGTGTCGCGTCACGGACGGGAAACAGGAACGCCAGATCGTGTGCGGCGCAAAGAATCACAAAGTCGGGGACATCGTTCCGCTGGCATTGCCGGGCTGCACACTGCCGGCGCCGCTGCCGGACGGGAAGTTTCTCACGATCAAGGAATCCAAGCTCCGCGGCGTGGATTCGCAAGGGATGATGTGCTCGCCGAAGGAACTCGGTCTCGCCGAGGAATCGCAGGGATTGATGATCCTCCCGTCCGACACGCCGGTGGGAGTGCCGTTTGCGCAGATCATGGGCGGCAGCGACACGGTGCTCGATCTCGAAATCACGCCGAACCGTCCCGATTGGTTGAGCGTGGTTGGGATCGCCCGTGAAGTATCGGCACTGACTGGCAACCCGCTCACACTGCCGGAGCTCAAGCTCACAACCGTGAGTGAACCTGCCGGCGCCAAAGTGCGGATTGACGATCCTGAACTCTGTCCTCGTTACACCGCCCGGATCATTCGCGGAGTGAAGATCGAGCCCAGTCCCCAGTGGATGCAGGAGCGACTGGAGGCGTCGGGCGTTCGCGCCATCAACAACATCGTGGACATCACCAATTTCGTCCTGCTCGAATGCGGCCATCCGCTGCACGCCTTCGATCTCAACCTGCTCGCGGGCCGTGAGATCATCGTCCGCCGCGCGGCGCAGGGGGAAGGACTCAAGACGATAGACGGCAAGGTACGCACGCTCACACCCGACATGCTCGTCATCGCCGACGCTGAGAAGGCGGTCGCGCTCGCCGGCATCATGGGCGGCGCGGAGAGCGAGATCAACGACACGACCGTGGACGTGCTCCTGGAGAGCGCCTATTTCTTCCCGCCCAACATCCGGGCCACATCGAAGAAGATTGGCCTCAAGAGCGAATCATCGTATCGCTTCGAGCGCGGGGCCGACGTCGGCATCTGCGATTGGGCAAGCCAACGCGCCGCGGCGTTGATGGCCGAGTTGGCGGGCGGGCGCGTCTCCAGTGAGGCGATGGATGTGTACCCGAAGCCGGCGGCGAAACACAGCATCGAGCTCCGTTACGCCCGCACGAACCAACTGCTCGGCGTTCAGATCGAGCCGCACCGGACGCGCCAGTTCCTCACCGGGCTGGGTCTGACACTCGAAAACGACGACGCCACGAAGGCGACGTTCTCCGTTCCCACGTTCCGCGTGGACCTCGAGCGCGAAGTGGACCTGATCGAAGAAGCCGGCCGCATCTACGGCGCAAACAACATCCCGCAGGTGACGCCCGTGGCGGTGCCAGGACAGTCGCCGCACGATGGGAGGTACGATTATCATTCCCGACTGCGGGAACTTGCGGCGTCGCTCGGCTTCGATGAAACGACGAACTACACGCTGTTGTCCTCGACCGCCGAAGCAAATGGGCTGCGGATTGCGAATCCGTTGAGCGACGATTACGCAGTGCTGCGGAGCAGCTTGCTGCCGGGGTTGCTTGCCACGGTCGCGCACAACGTCGGCCACAAGACTCCCGACCTCCGAGTGTTCGAACTGGGACGCGTGTTCACCACAGATGGCCGAGAGCGAAGCGTCCTCGGACTGCTTATGACGGGACGCCGCCATCCTCGACGCTGGGAGGGCGGTCAACCGCCGCTCATGGATCTGTTTGATCTGAAAGGCGCGATCGAGGAACTCCTGGGTCAGCTCGGTCTCGACGTCTGGTCCTTGGAAGCCAACGGTGCGATTCGCTATGGGAAACAGACGCTCGGAACGCTTGTCGAAGTGGATGCCGCCCAAACATCGCGCTTGAAGATTCCTGCTCCGGTACTCTACGCAGAGCTGGAGGTGGATCTGATCGAGGAGTCGTTGCCGGACACGAAGCGCTTCACTCCGTTGCCGCAGTTCCCTGCAATCAACCGCGATATCGCGATGGTGCTGCACGAGACCTGCACGCACCAGGAGATATTGGACGCCGTCCGGCAATCCTACCGCGATGCAACGAAGGAGAACTGGCTGACGCGGGTTGAACCGTTCGACATCTTCCGCGGCGGCTCGATCCCTGCCGGCAAGAAAAGCATGGCGTACTCGCTGACATATCGTTCGCTGGAGCGCACCCTCACCGATGCCGAAGTGAACGCGTTGCACGAGAAAGTGAAGACCGGGCTGAAAGCGAAGCTGGGCTGCGAGATCCGGGAGTGAAGCGCTCTACTGCGAACCTACGGCGGCGAACTGAACTCGAAACTGATGTCCTCCGTCTCGTTCTCTCCGATGGCAACTGACTGCGTGAGCTTGCCGGCTTTATGATGCCACGCCTGGATCGTGTACGTGCCGGCAGGCAACCCCTTCAACTCGAATGAGCCGTCCTCGCCCGTGGAAGCGAAGAACGGATGCGGCAACACAAAACCGTACGCAAACATCCACGGATGCACGTCGCACTTGAACTGCACGGGCGCGTCCACCTCGGGGTTTGCAAATTTCACGGTGAACTTCATCCCCTTTACCGGCATGCCCTTGTTCGTCTCCGGGTTGTTGTTTGGGAAAATGTGCACATTGTGCAACGTGGCATCGCTGTTCAGGATTTCCAGGTCCTGGCCGGTCTGCATGCCGAACACGTACGGGAAATAGAGACAGCCCTGCTGATCGAGTACGGCGGCCTTCTTCGGCGGCGAAAACGTCTTGCCCGCCAGCCCGTCCTTCACGGACACGAAGACATTCGCGAGCGCGCCATTGGTGCCGACGACGAAATGCCGCGTCGTCACGGCTGCCGAATGCAGCGCCGCGCAAGCCGGGTCGGCGGCCATCGAGACCGATTTCTCTCCGGGCGCAGTCGCTTTGAACACGACCTGGCCCTTGATGGTGCCGCCTTTTTGCGCGGCAGGAGGCGTCGTCGCTGGCGGGGCAGAAGTGCTCGTGGCTGCGACGGTGTCAGGTGTGGGCGCGGGCTTCGGCGCAGCCGGCTTGGCCACCGGCTTCTTCGGCGGGGCGACGATTGTAGGCGTCTCGACCGGTTCGGCGTTTGCCGTCTCTGTCCGCGGTTTCGGTTGTCGCAGATTGTACAGAACGACGAGGCAAGCAATGATCAGGAACGCGCCGAGGAAGAAGGAAGTCTTTCGAGTCATGACACTCCACTACCGGGCGCGGCAGAGGTTGTCAAACCTTGTTCAGCGTCAGCAGCAGCAACAGCAGAGGGAGGTGGATGATCGACACGAAGAACAACCGGCGCGCGTGGCGTTCGAGGCCGAAGAGCGCGCACGCAAGCGAGGCCGCAAGATACGCACTGCCCAACACAATAGCGCCAATGAGATACCACAGGCCGGTGATCCCGAGAGCGGTCGGCAGCAGACTCACGATCAGGAGCAGCGCGGCGAACACAACCATTTGAATGCGTGTGCGCCCCCCGGTCGCGTCCACCACGGAGAGCATCTTGAACCCGCCGCGGGCGTAGTCTTCGCGGTAGATCCAAGCGATGGCGTAAAAATGCGGGAACTGCCAGAGAAACAGGATGGCGAAGAGCACGGCCGCGCCGAGGGTGAGCTTGCCGCTCGCAGCGACCCAGCCGATCACAGGCGGCAACGCGCCGGGCACGGCACCCATGGCGGTGTTGAGCCACGTCTGTGACTTCATCGGCGTGTAGAGGCACAGATAGGCGTACCACGTGAACCCGGCCAGCAACGCGCTCCAGAGATTGACGGCGATGGCGAGATACGCGGTGCCGATCAATCCCCCGAGGACGCCGAACCAAAATGCCTCGTACGGACGCAACCGCCCGGCGGGCAGCGGACGGTCCAGCGTGCGATGCATCTTCGAATCGGCCTCCTGTTCAAGGTATTGGTTGAACGCGCACGAACTGGCCGCTACGAGCGCGGTGCCGAGCAGCGTATGAATCAGGCAGAGGACGTTCAGCGGGCCTTCGTTGCCGAGGTAGTAGCCGGTTAACGTCGTGAACAACACCAGCAGGCTTAGGCGCGGCTTGGTGAGCGCCAGGTAATCTGCGGCCTTTGACCGGGTCGGCACGGCCTCGGCGGAAAGATCGTGGGCGATGGTTTTCATGACACAGCCAAGGACTGCGCACTCAACACGGAAGCCTGAGGGAGCGGAACAAACAGCCGGTGGCTCAACAACGCGATCATGAAGCTTGCCGCCAACAACAACGCACCGGTCGCCACGTGGAGCGTCGCCACATCGGCAGCCTTGCCGGAAAGGACCGTCCACGCGCCGAGAGCGAACTGGATCACGAGCAACGCAACGATTGCGACCGCCATGCGGGTGAGAATCGTCTGCTCGCGACATTTCCGCAAGATCGTGACGGCGAGCGCCAGAACCGCGATGCCGACGACGATGGCGCCGATCCGGTGAGCGAAATGAACCGCCACTTGCGCCGACGTGACCGCCTCCAAGTCCATGCGGGCGCGCTGAGCGTTGATGGTTTCGATGCCGGGAGGAATGACTTGTCCGTATGCAAGGGGAAAATCGGGGATCGCGAGACCGACATGCTCGTGACGCATGGTCGCGCCAAGGGCGAGTTGCGCAAAGACGAGGACAGTCGTGGCGATGGCGAGTTGGCGGAGGGTGCCCGCACGAGCGTCCGCGGCCGGGGAAGTCTGCTTCCACCATTTCGAAGTGAAGAGCGCGATGGCGACGAGGTAGCAGAAGAACGCCTGCGCCAGACAGGCGTGGAAGATGCCGATTTCGTCCCGGAGCATGACGACGCGCAGGCCGCCGAGGATTCCCTGAAAGATCACGACGAAGAACGCGATCACACCGAGCCAGCGCACCCACCGGCGCGGCTCTCTCACCCAGAGCCACACCGCGAGGATGGTGGTGAGCAGTCCGACGAACGACGCGAAGAGCCGGTGGCTGTGTTCGTAGAGGATGTTGCCGACCCACTTCGACGGCGGGAACAGAAACATATTGTAGCCGTAACTGTTCGGCCAGTCGGGCACGGCGAGGCCGGCGCCTTTGCTGGTGACGAGTCCGCCGATGAAGATCAACGGGAAGACGCAGACCGCCGCGAACACGGCGAACCGATGCAACCAGACGGAATGACCCGACTCCATGGAGGCACGTCCCATGGGTGGCTCGCTATTCGTATCCACCGCCGCCGCTCGCGGCTGCTTCGGCCTTTTCCTTGAGCCACTTGTCGAAGTCGGCGGGCGACACCACGGTGTAGTAACCGCGCATCCGGTAGTGGCCGAGGCCGCAGAGCTGGGCGCAGGTGATTTCGGTGGGCGTGGCGGGCGCGATGCTGGCTTCCTTGATACCGGCATCCGCGAGTTGTTTCAGGACGGCATCGTCCACTTTCCCGCCCTTCTTCACGACGCCCTCGTAATCCGCCATCGCGACGTGGCTCGTGGGGAGCTTGGTCCCGACTGTCGGCACGGTGCGGGTCATTTCCTCCTGGATTTCGGCGGAGGTCTTGTTGGGCACGAACCAAAGCGGGATGCGCTGGCCGGGAATGGCGTCCTGTTTAACGCGCATCTGCTGCAGCGCGAACGAATGGATCACGTCCTTCGAGCTGACCTGAATGATCGCGGGACGTCCGACGGGCAGATGCAGATCGTTGATGGTAAGTATGTCGTCCTTGCTGGCCGGGTCGTTCTTATCAATGCCCATGGGGTTGTCGCTGCTGATGAGCTTGACGTCCTGCCGACCGAACTTCCCATCCGCGCCGGGATAGTGAACGTTCCAGGCGAACTGCTCGCCGATGACACGCACGACCACGGCCTTGTCGGGATCGGGGAAGTTGCCTTCATTGACGCGCGTGGCCCAGAGCGGGATCGAGAACCCGACCAGCAAGACCACCTCGATGATGGCGACAGCGATCTCGGCGTAGGTCGAGGTGTGGCTCTTGACGCCGACATAATCCGCCTTTGGATTTCGAGAAGCACGGAAACGGAAGATGGTGTAGAGGAAGAACGCGCCCCAGCCGACGAACAGCACGAGCATCAGCCAGTGGAGCATGGCATTGAGTTGATCCAAAGAGCCGGCGTGTTCGGAAGCCCGAACCGGCAACCAGAAGTGTTCCATGGTTTAGTGAACCCTTTCGTTGTTATGAATGAAACCGAAATCTAATGTCTGCGCGTCGCGAAACTGCCTGGCCCGTCTCGCCAGGTAGATGATAAACGCGCCGAAACAGGCAAGCACCACGCCCGTCACGGCAAGCAGCACCCAGATGCCGGCTTGCATGCTCTTGGTCATCGGCGAATCCGGCGCGCCAAAGCAGGTCGAGCAGGCAACGGCGTTTTCGGAAACCAGGCATACCGCAGCAATGATCGCGAGCGAACCGGCCGTTGAGAGTTCACGCTGTAGAGTGCGGAGCCAACGCGAAGCCGGACACGCTAAAGCGTGAACTCTGAACGCTTGAATGCCACGCTGGATGTGGATTGTGATTCGCGCCGTGTTCATCGCTATTTCAACGTCTTGATCTTCTTCGCGAACCGGACGCCATAGACGATCAGGGCGATGGCTGCCAGAAACGACGAGCCGCCCATCCCTATGTAGATGTCTCTTTTTTGCGCCATGTACTCGCGCGCGCACCAGCCGGCAAACAGCAGCGCCAGCAGCGTCGCGACCGTGATGAAGATGAGATGGACGAATTTAAGGGACATGAGAAATCGCGGTCGTATCTGCCGTGGTCAACAACGGCAGCAGGATCAACGGCGCGAACAACACCACCGTCAGGATCAGGACAATGTAGATGAGCCGCTTCTCGGCGTTGAGGTGCATCAGGTACGCGACCGAGAAAAATCCCTGCAGCAAGGCAAACACCACCGCGATGGTAATGCGGGCGTTCACGCTTTTGACGAAGTGCGCAAAGAGGACCGTCGCCAGCGTCATGACGATCAGGCCGACGAAGATGCCGACGTACATGCGCACGTGTTTTTGGACGTCCACGGATTGGTTTTCGCTCATGAGTTTTCTCCTAGAACAGGTAAAAGGTCGGGAACACGAACAGCCACACCAGGTCCACGAAGTGCCAGTACAAGCCGGCCACCTCGATCCGGTTCGTGAAGCGTTTGGGGTCCTGGCGCCACCATTTCTCCGCCGAGAGCCACATGTAGCTGTTCACGATCGTGCCGCCGATCAGGTGCAGCGCGTGAATCGCGGTCATGGTGAAGTAAATCCCGAGGAACATGTCCTTGCTCGGGAAGTCGCCGTGGTGGAGCTTGCCGTAGTATTCGAAGCCCTTGATGACGAGGAACGTGATCCCCAGCAGGATCGTCAGGCCCATCCATTTCTTGAAGTTGCCAAAACTCTTCATCATCAACGAAGCCCAGCTCATGATGATCGTGATGCTCGAGCTGATGAGGATGATGGTGTTGAGCGTGCCGAGCGGAACGCTGATGCCGAAGTCCGTGCCGCGCGGCCAGTGGTCGGAATAGACTCGCAACACGATGTAGGCGGAAAACAGTCCGCCGAAGAGCATCACTTCCGAAGCCAGAAACAGCCAGATGCCCAGCTTGGCGTTGTACAGGCCGGTGTCCTGCCTTGGTTCTACGGTGTGGGGGATTTGCATGAGCTTACTTTTTCTCCTCGGTTTCGTTCTGAGGGGTATAGTCCTTCTTCGCTCCCGGCACGCTGTACTCGTACGGATCGCGATGCACCGCCGGATCGAAATCGAAATTGCCGTGCCCCGGCGGGGAGGGCGCCGCCCATTCGAGCGTGGTCGCGTGCCACGGATTGCGGTCGGTCTTCTCGCCTTTGCCGATGCTCCAGAAGAAGTTGATGATGAACGGAATCTGGAACAACCCGAGCACCCACGCCGAAACAGACATGAACTCGTTCCAGTGCAACACCTCCTGCGCGTGGGCGTACTGCGCGCCGCCGTCGTACAAGCGACGCGACACTCCCGCGAGTCCCTGGATGAACATCGGCATGAACACGCCGTTCATGGCAATGAGCGAGCCCCAGAAATGGATCTTGCCGAGCGTCTCGTTCATCCGACGACCGGTCGCTTTCGGGAACCAGAAGTAGAGGCCCGCGAACAAGGCCAGGATGGTGCCGGGTGCGACCACGTAATGGAAGTGGCCGATGACGTAGTAGGTGTCGTGCAGATGAATGTCCGAGCTCGACAAACCAAGCGGCAGGCCCGTCAGTCCGCCGATGCCGAACATCGGCAGAAACGCCGTCGCAAACAGCATCGGCGTGTTGAACCGAATCGAGGCGCCGTAGAGCGAGATAAACAGGCACGAGAGAATGATGACCGACGGGATCGAGATGATCATCGTCGTGGTCTGGAAGAAGGCGTTGATGGTTGAGCCCATGCCGGTCATGAACATATGGTGCGCCCAGACGATGAACGACATGAATCCGAGGAACATCGCCGCATAGACGAGCGATCGGTAGCCCCAGATCGGCTTGCGGGTGTTGTTCGACACGATCTCGACCACGATGCCCATCGCCGGCAGGATCAACACGTACACCTCGGGATGCGCCAGGAACCAGAACAGGTGTTGCCAGAGCACCGGACTCCCTCCGCCGGCGCCCGGCCAGAGTTTGCTGCTCACCACCAAACCGTCAGGCGAGAAGAAGCTCGTGCCCGCCACGCGATCCATCAGTTGCAACACGCCCGCGGCCTCGAGCGGTGGAAACGCCAGCAACAGCAGGAAGGACGTGACCAACTGCGCCCAGACGAAGAACGGCAGTCGCATCCAGGTCAGACCCTTGCAACGTAGTTGGACGATGGTGACAATGAAGTTGATCGAACCGAGCAGCGAAGAAGTGATGAGGAACACCATGCCGATCAACCACCACGTCTGACCGCCGTACCACGCAGGGTCGGTCACGGTCGCCAGCGGCGGGTATGAAGTCCAACCCGATTTTGCCGCGCCACCCGGCACAAAGAAGCTGATCAACATGATGAGGCCGCCGACGAAATAAACCCAGTAGCTCGCCATGTTGAGTTTCGGGAACGCCATGTCCGGCGCGCCGATCTGGAGCGGCACGACGAAGTTGCCGAACGCGCCCACCGCGAGCGGCACTACGCCGAGGAACACCATGATGGTGCCGTGCATCGCGCCGAATTCATTATAGACCTCGGGCGGCATGATCCCACCCGGCCAACCGAGCAGCGCGCCGATGACCGGCAACGCCTTCCCCGGGTAGGCAAGCTGCCAGCGCATGATCATCATCAGCGAGAACCCGAAGAACAGGAAGATCAACGAGGTGATCCCGTACTGGATTCCGATGACCTTGTGGTCCTGCGAGAAGACGTATTTCTGGACGAAACGGAGCTCGTGATGCTCGTGATCATGCGCCGGGTGATCGTGCGCGTGCTCGTGAGCGGACTCGGTTGCTTTCATGTATTTTTCAGTAATGTGGTTGCAAATCTCAACACGAATTCCCCGAAGCACTGAGACCATCCGTGAGCGCCGTCGAGGGGTGAAAGGGCACAGTCAGCCAATCACATGCGCGCGGATATTACAGAAAAAAGGAACCATGTCAACAGGTCGAACTCACTCTTTTTGAATGGGCTGCGGAGCGCGGAAACACGCAGAAAGAATGCAGGGCGGGCGTTCGGGGAACGCCTTTATCAACCGCCCGCTTCGACGCCAATTCGCCAAGAGGCGTTCCCCGAATGCCGACCGTAACAACGCTAGCCCCCAAAACAAAACGGCCACGCTCCTGAAAGCGTGGCCGCCTGGAAAGGATATCTGAATCCCTACGACTTTGGCTCGACGGTGAAATCGAGTTTGTTCTCGCCCGCCTTAACCTCGATCTCGGCGGTCTGCGTGCCGGCTTTGTGGTGCCAGATCTCGATCACGTGCTTACCAGGAGCGAGGCCGGTGAGCTTGTACGTGCCTTCCTCCCGGCTCACGTCAAAGAACGGATGCGGGAACACGCCGACGTATGCAAACATCCACGGATGCACGTCGCACTTGAACTTGATGGGCGGCGCAAACTCCGGCTTGGTGAACTTGTGGTTGAACTTCATTCCCTGCACCGGCTGGCCCTTGTTGAACTCATCGTTCGCGGTTGGTAAAGCGTGCACATTGTGCAACGTCGGATCGCTGTTGAGGATTTCGAGTTCCTGCCCGGCAACCACGCCCATCACGTAAGGCACATACATGCAACCCTTCTGATCAAGTGTCACCTTTGTCTTGGGCGCCTCGAAGGTCTTGCCGTCCACGCTCGGCCCCGACTTCACGTACACGAGCACGTTCTGAATGGTGCTGTCGCTGTTGACGACGTAATGCCGCGTCTTGGGCGCCTCGGTATGGAGCGCCTTGCACGACGCGTCGGCGGCCATATCAATGGTCTTTTCCGCTGGCGCGGTGCCCTTGAAATTGACCTTGCCCGTGACGGTGCCGTCCTGGGCGTTGGAAATCCCCGCCACGCCGACGACCAGCGCGGCAGCCAATGATGTTTTCAATA
The DNA here is from genome assembly GCA_964582645.1 of uncultured Verrucomicrobiota bacterium. Lineage (GTDB taxonomy): Bacteria > Verrucomicrobiota > Verrucomicrobiia > Palsa-1439 > CAZOTB01 > CAZOTB01. The sequence continues at coordinate 10,640 of CAZOTB010000104.1, forward strand.
GTGCCTTCATGCTTCTGTAACTGAACTGTCCTTTCTTTGTTATTGAGTCCGCTCCTCTCAAACCGTACCTGCGTTTGCAAGCGAAAATCAAAAGGAGACAGGCATCCTGCCCGCCCTACAACGCGTCAGTCCATAGACGCCTCGCTTCTCCCTTCTATTCAGCAACTGCGCGTGATGGTCAAGCGCAGATTGTTTGCCAGCAAGCCCATGCTCGGCCATGAACGTCGGAGACGCGGCGGCATAGCCTCGCCGCGCAACAGCAGATGCCGTCAAACGCGTGATGCACGACCGATTCGACAAGCCGGCGGCCCGTGCGGCTCGTGTAGCCATGGCCGTACGCAAGCACGGCGTAAGCTGGAGGTGCTGCCGCGATGTAACTCGCCTGTGTGACTTGCATGGGAAAAGCTAGTCGCTCCGGCTGATCGGGCGGAAGATAAAAGTTGCCCCAATTCACTCCCCACGGGGGATTGCTCAACACCCGACGGAACTTCGTCGTGCCGGCGAACTTGGGTTGGCCATAGCTGCGCACCGAGCCGTCGGCGTGGAGGAAGTTGCGGTCCATCGGGCCGCGCACCGCGTAGGCATCGATAATTTCCCAAATGGTGAAAATCATCGTCGCGTCGGCGTACTGGCGCAGGTACAGACCAGCGGACGGATGAGCGTGACGATAGATGGCGCCGGACGCATCGGTTCTGTGCAGATGGTCCGCATCCGCCATCAACACGCCGAAGCGGTCCCCGCCGATCCGCGGGCGGTCACTGACGCGGAACATTCCCAATAGCCTGGAGCGGTTCGGGGCCTGTTCACTGCCGGCAAGAATCCGGCGCTCGCGTGAATCTTCCCGCTCGACAGGAACGCCGCCATCCACTAGATGCACACCGCCGGGTCGGAGGGAATCGCTATCATGTTCCAACTACAGGTCGGTATCGTGACAATGGACGTCACCCCGTGGCAACGGGAGGAGAATTTCCAGCGCATGGAGGCCTATGTCCGCGAAGCCGTGCGGCGGCGGGCGCGGTTGGTGATCGCACCGGAGTCGGTCCTCGATGGGTACGTGTGCGGCAACGACCCAGACACCACAAGAGAACGAATGCGGCAGGTGGCGGAAACGGTGCCCGATGGTCCCTACCTCGCGCGGGCGGCCCGGTTGAGCAAAGAGCTGGGTATCTACCTCATCTTTGGCTTCCTGGAGAAGGCGGCTGAGGAGTTGTTCAACTCCTGCGTGATGCTCGATCCGCAGGGCGAGATTGTCGCCCGGTATCGCAAGATCCATCCCACCAACGAATTCGCCATCACTCCCGGCCGCGAACTCAGACCATTCGATACGCCGCTGGGCCGGGTCGGTTTCCTCATCTGCAACGACGCGAGCGTCCCCGAAAACTTCAGCGCCCTCGCCGCCCAGCAGGTGGACATCATCTTCATTCCGAACAACGGCGGCGCGCATCCACCCGTGATGCAGATGCTCCGTCAACGCGCGCGTGACAACTTCTGCTGGATCGTGCTGGCCAACACGTGCAGTTGCGCCATCATCAGCGCCCGCGGCGAACTCTATCTCGAAAAATACGAGTCCGAGTGCGTCAGCGTCCAGCGGATGGACCTGTTCGATTCGCCACGGAAGGACGACCCGGGATTGTATGCACCCGGTTTCATGGGACGGCGTCCCGACCTGTACGGCCCCCTGACGCGTTCCACAGAACCAAAGATCCTCTTCGACGAACAAGGACGTCCCACGCCGCTGGAGGAACAACAACGCCTCAAGTGGTTGCGCAAGCTGCGAGAGTTCATGGGCAAATAACGGAACGCTCCCACGCCCCTCGCGTGCTTCTCGCGGCTGAATCGTCTGCTCACGTTGGGTGGATCGGGTTCAGCTCGCGTGGGCGATCACAAAATCAACCAACTCCTGGCATTGGAAGAAGCCTGTCCAATAATTGTGCCCCTGCCCTTTGGGCACAACAATCGTGATCTCGCCGCCGAACTGGCGGTAGCGTTCGGCCAACAATGCGCTGTTCTGCTCCAACGGCACGACGGCGTCGGCGTCGCCGTGAATGTGGAAGATGGGCACTTTCGCTTTCGCCAGCGGTTCCATGCGATCGACCGGATTATTGTCCGCGAGCTTCGCGGTCAGTTGTTCCACGGTCCGGCCGTACGCGCCACAGGCTCGCTCGATGCCGGGCCAACTCGCAATGTTGCAGACCGGATAAATGCCGGCCACGCACGCTACCGACGAAGGATGTTCGACCGCCCAGTTGTAGAGCATCAAACCGCCGCGGCTGCGCGCAAGAAGGCACGGTAGCTTCGACAGCCCACGCTTCGCGACGAGTTCCTGATACAGCGCAGTGAACAGCGTTCGCCCAGCCGGGCTGCCGTACGATTCGCCCACGTCCACACCCGCCACGGCCATTCCCGCGGCGAGAAACTTCTCGAACATCCATTTCTCCTCACTCGCCGGCAGACCCGGCAGCGTCGGCGCGTACCAGACCCACGGTATCGCGTGGGTTGACTTTCTCTGGGCGGGCAGGATAAGAAACGCCTCGTGTCCTTCGACCGTGAAGATTTCCCCCGGTATCGGCAGTGACTTCGGTGCTTGGTTCATGGTTTCAGCTCCACCCATACCAGATTGCGCAATCCAAACGCAAAGCACCTCTGCGAGATGCAGTCTCATGCTCTTCCTGTACACACATCCCCACGTCACTGATGAGAACTCCGAAGGCTCGCGCGTGGCCGGATCAGACGGCTTCGGAGTTCCGAGAATAAAGCAGGGGCGCGGTGGTGTGCCGCGCCCCTGCCTGTGAGTCGAGCCGGTTATTTGAGGTCGAAGCGATCGAGATTCATGACCTTGGCCCACGCGGCCACGAAGTCCTGCACAAACTTCCGCTGGGCGTCGTTGCACGCGAACACTTCCTCGAGGGGGCGGCCTTCGGTTCCGGGCCGATATCGCTTGCCGGGCCCGCGCCGCGGGTCTTGCTAAACGTGTGTCCGCCGGCAAAGCCCAAGGTCTTGAAACCCATCGACTCCAGCGCACAGTTTCCGGCGAAGATCATCAGGTCGGCACAAGAGATCTTCTGGCCGTACTTCACCTTGATCGGGCAGAGGAGCCCGCGGGCCTTGTCGAGGTTTCCGTTGTCGGGCCAACTGTGGAGCCGCGCAAAGCGCTGCACGCCGGTTCCCGCACCGCCGCGACCGTCGTGAATGCGGTAGGTACCGGTCGCGTGCCAGGCCATGCGAATGAAGAGCGGCCCGTAGTGGCCGTAGTCGGCGGCCGCCAGTCCTGCGAGGTCGTCATCACCGCTTCGATGTCCATCTTCAGGGCATCCAGGTCGAGTGTCTTGAACTCCTCGGCGTGGTTGAACTTCCCGCCCCTGGGGTCGGATGCGGGAGAGTTCGGGCGGAGCATCTTCAGGTTCAACGGATTCTGCCACCAGTCTTGATTCGAGGGCGCCCCCGCGGCCGTGTGTTTGAGAGTCCCGCCCATTACCGGGCATACACCTTCAGTCGTCATAGCTTCTCCGGTTGTGTTCTCCGGTGGAAGTTTTGGGAAATTGCTTTTCTGCGGACACATTTCCACTTCTTACGGCGAGTTTGCTTGTGCGAAGGGCGTTCCACAGTCAGATCAACCGGGCGGTGGTGTCTTCATTTGGTGCAAAGTAGAGGCGCATTTGTGACACGCGCTTATTCAGAATGTTCACAGAATTCGCATTTCGCATAAGCACGGCTAGACATGCGGGGCGCCGGCCAGTCAAGACTTACTTTGGGCGCGACCCGGACGCCCGACAGAGCGCGGTGCAGCCACGCAAGATTCCTCAAAATGCTTGTTGCTAATCCTGCGATCTCGTGTACGCTCGCCCTGTCGCAAATAAGAATTGCTCCAGTTGATTTGGTAGAGTGTCAGGTGAGTCTGTAATCCTCAGTGACCTTCTGAAACCCGATGACCGGGAACGATCGCTGAGGATTTTTCTTTGCAGTGAAAGGTTAGTAACTCACATGAGCACCAAGTTGTACGTCGGTAATCTGTCCTTCGAGACGACAGAGAATTCAATCAGCGACCTGTTTTCGCAGGTCGGCAAGGTCACCTCCACCAACATGATCCAGGATAAATTCACGGGCAAGTCCCGCGGATTTGCATTCGTGGAAATGTCTTCGACCGAGGAAGCCAACAAAGCGATTGAAACGCTGAATGGCAAGGACCTCGATGGCCGTGCTCTCACGGTCAACATCGCTCGTCCCAAGGAAGATCGGCCCCGTGGCGATTTCGGCGGTGGCGGCGGCGGACGTCGTCAGCGCTACTAAGCGATTGACGCTCGATTCACAGCCGCTGGCGCGGGAAGAAAGGAAAATTCCCGCGCCAGCCAGGCTGGCAAGGTGATTATGTATCCAAAACGACAACCCGGCCCGCGGGAACAATTCCGAGACGAGGAGGCCCAGCGCGTCTCCGATTCACCCACTCTCGCGGTGAAATTTCCCCAGTTGAAATCACTCGCGGCCGAACTGCAGTTTTCCGACTCGGGAAAGGAAACCTTCAACAGCCGCATCAAGTACACCCTCAACCCCGAGGCCTCCAAATCCGTTTTTCGATTTCGCTGTCCCAACAGCGAGTGCATTCGGGGCGATTTCGATCTGAGCGACGCGCTCGCGGATGCCATTGCCGAACGTCGCACCCAGGTCACAGGTGAAATGAACTGCCCGGGATGGCTTAGCAAGACCACCATTGACACCGTGCATTGTCGAACCGTCTTGCGCTACCGGCTGACCCTCACGTACGGGGTGGGAGCGAAGGCGCGTTCCACCGCAGACTGATTTTCTCCGCCGACACGAAGCTGCCCGCTTCGCGTCAAATCCACTCTCAGCAGCAGTTCCTCGGCACCGACGACGTCCAGCTCCTCTGGAAATGCGGGCGGTCGTTGATGGTAATCTCCAACTGCACGGCGTGATGAAACGCCCGCTCATCGCTGCTGGTCACACAGGTCGAGCGGACCACCACATTCATTCCCGGCAACTCCTTTCGGTACTCGTAGCCGGAATTCACGACGGCGATCGCCGGGTTTTTCGCCGACACCATGAAACTCGAGGTGTTGATCCCCACGCCCGTGCGGTGCTTGTAGCTGGCGGTAGTCGTTTCGCGAACAAGATCCCGGCTGATCGCAAGCTCGGTCGGCGGGAATTCCTCGCGGCGTGGCCGCGGTGCCTCGCTCGGCACGAGGTTTGGTGGCGGTAGCTTCGGGTTTTGAGGCGGCACCATCGGCAGCAACATGCGCGAACCGCTGCGGATGGTGTTCAATGCCGGCTTCGGCGTCGGCCAAACGTTCTGGAAATCGGCACACGCGATCATGACGCGGATCCGGTGGCCCTTCTTGAAGACATAGGCGATCGCTTGGAGATCAATTGTCAGTTCGTACGTCTTCCCCGGCTCCAAGGGCGTCGGGGTCGTGTGCGACTCGCGGTGGGTGGCATTGAGCCCGCCTTTGCTCACCAGCGCAGACACACCGTCGGGCGCCACATCGCATAGCTTGACGCTGAAATACGCGACGTCCGCAGTGGATGAAATCCGCAGCGCGGCACGCGGATGGCCGGTGACTTCGGTGTCTTCCTCGAGCGGCTCAGTCGTAAACACGAGCGAGTGCGGTTCGTCGAGTCGTTGGTCGAGCGGCATCCCCCAGATTGGCGGGATTTGGCCGATGACGTAGCGTCCCGCTGCGACACCGACCGAGGGCTCGTATTTGACCGTGCCCGATACCGGGATTGTCATCTCTTTCGCGCGGGTGAGTGGCCATTCGTTCTCGGAACGGAAGAAGCCTTCCTCGGAGAGGCGGAACACAGCCGGCTTAGAGTATTGCTGGATGAACAGGGTCACCGGCGGCTCCTTTGTGATGCCGGTATCCTTGCCTTTGAGCCACTGGTCGAACCAGCGCTCAATCTCGCGCACGTCGTCCACTCGGGGCAACGGCAACGCTCCGTCGGGATACGAGTGCGCCCACGGACCGATGAGAACCTTCTTCGGACACCTCAGCGCCGTGAACGCGCGCAGGAAATCATCGGGGTACCAATCCGCCCAGCCGCCAATGAAGTAGGTCGCGCACTTGATTCGGTCGTAGTCGGGCGGCAATGATCGCGCGCGCCAGTACGGGCCGTCGAGCATGTGGGCGAGGAACGCCAGTCCCCATGGTTTGCAGCCGTCGAGTTTCTGCTGCCAGACTTTCGCCCATTCCTCGCCCCAAAGGTCGGGATTCGGAGGCACGGCGTTGTACGCGGTCATCAACGCCGAGGTCTGCTCGTACACGAACGGTCTCGGACTCCCGCCCGGACACGCCCAGCTCAGGTACAGCTCCACAGGCGTTTGCTGGACAATGATCGCCTTGAGCGGCTTCGGGTTGTGCATCGCGATCTGGTAACAAACGAACGCCGTGTACGAGATGCCCATCATCCCGACGTTGCCATCGCACCACGGCTGCCGCGTCAGCCATTCGATCACTTCCAGTCCGTCCTGAATCTCACGCGGGTCGGCGGGATCAGTGCTCGCGCCTTCGGAATCGCCCGTGCCGCGGATGTCCACGACCACCACAGCGTAGCCGCGCCCCGCGAAATGCCGATGCCGGGGCCAAGGTTCAACGGAAGGGCCTTTGTGATAAGGAGTGTACTCGAAGATTACGGGGAACTTGCCGGGCGCGTCGGGACGGCACACGTGCGCCGACAATCGCACCCTGTCCCGCATCGGGATGAGCACGTGTCGGTCGAGTCTCAATGCGCCCGGCGTCATGGAATCAGGATGTTGCCGGCGCACTGAAGACGGGGCAAGTGGAAAGTGCCTGACCTACCTCCTGCGATACTCACTGGCTGTTCGGCCCATCATTCTATGGAAGACGCGGCTGAAATAAAACTGATCCTCGAACCCCACCATGCGCGCGATTTCCGCAATGGGCAGTTGGGTGTTGCTCAAGAGATGCGCGGCGCGGCGAACGCGAAGCTCGGCCAGGTAAAGGATCGGCGAGCGACCGGTGTGTTGCTTGAATAAGCGATGGAAATGGCCCGCACTGCACCCCAACCTCGCGGCGAGGTCGGCGATATAGACCGGCTCCGCGAAATGTTGTTCGAAGTACCGCACGGCTGGATCAATCACCGCCGTGTCGGCATTCGAGGTCCCTTCCGCGAGGATCCGAAAGAACCAGGCCGTTGCAGTCGTTGTCATGCTGTCGAGTTCGGGACCGATTGGGCCACCTTGCTGCTTGGCGAACACCCAGATTTGCTCGATGAATTTTGCCAGCCCACGACTCTGCACCAACTGTGGCCCTTTCACGTGCAGTCGCGGAATACGGGATCCCCGGAAACCGATCCAGATCGTGTCGAGGTCCCCGCTGGCGCGTTCGTCGTGACGCACGCGTGGCGGGATCAGGCAGGTGGTGTTGGATGTCAGCGGCGATTCATCGCGTGCCACGAGCGCTCCCTTGCCGGAAACCGTGCAGCTCAACTCCCAATGGTCGTGCGACCACAGCGCTGTGCCCAAACGCGGCCCGCGGAAGCGGTCCACATACAGCGTCGTAAGCTCGCTCGAACGTGTTCTCAGCGGCGAGCTGGCCCACAGGCGTTCATCAAGAAAATGCAAATGCTGAAGGAAAGGCGGTCGCGCTCGTGCCATTGTGTTTGTCCCCTACTGTGCGATCCAAACGGTGGTCTTCTCTATAGCACAATCCGGTCTGGTGATACAGCGATATCAGGATCCTCCATGCACGAGAGCAGGTTTATCCATGGACGAACCGGCATGACACCGCGTACGATGCTTCTGCATAACAAAGGCATTCTTGTGAAAGACTCGAAAGCGCGGAGAGGTGTAAGAATCATTTCCATCCGGCTGGTGGTGTGGTTGCTTTCCGTGTCGGTCGCGCTGGTGACCATCGAATCATCCGGCCTCTCCATCAATGTGGCCAACCCGAGCTTTGAAGATTACAATATCGGTATAGACGGCGGTTTTGTGGACGCGAGCATCACGGACTGGATCGAAGTTCCATTCGCCGGGTTCTACAACGGCCTGGCGGACCCGCAGGACGCTTCATGGCCCGGTACGACCGGCTCGCCCGGAACCATCCCCGGCGGCAGTGGTGACCAGATCGCGTTTGTGCAGAATACCGGCTACATCTATCAGGACATTTCCGCGGTGCTGAACCCCGGCTACAACCTCCTGATCCCCGGAACGCTCACGCTGAGAGTTGCTGTCGGCGACCGCATTGACTATGCGATAGGGCCGTACTACATCGATCTCTTCGCAGGGGCGACCTCGATCGCCTCGGCCTCCGGTAGTTCCGAATCTCTGCCTGATGGCGTTTTCACCGACATCGTTCTCACCTATACCGCCACGGTCTCCGATCCAAATCTGGGGCAGCAGCTTCGCATCCGATTGGGTTCGGACCCGGCACTCACCGATGTCCCCAGTCAGGTCGCCTACGATTACGTCCGTCTGGAGTGGGAAATCCCCGAACCGAGTGTGGCCATGCTCGGGGTGGTGAGCTTGCTGGCGCTGACGCGCAGGAAGTGTTGAATCGAGTTTGCGGGTTTTTGGTGGAAGGTTGTGGCCCAGGGGTCGGACGCGAAGAGCGCAATGAACAATCGGATATCCAGAACCAAGGGTCGGACATCCGGTTTCACGCTGATCGAGCTTCTCGTTGTCGTCGCCATCATCAGCGTGCTCGCCGCGATGCTGTTGCCTGCTCTCAGTCGGGCGAAAGAAGCTTCAAAGCGCTCCCGCTGCATCGGCAACGTCCGCCAGCTCACCGTGGGCGTACTCCTATACCACGACGAGAACGGGGTGTTTCCTTGGACCGAACCAGGCATGGGCAACTGGACGAGAGTGTATCCGTATCTGGGCATCCAGAACGGCGAGTCGTTGATGAACCAGAACCACGTGTTGTTCTGTCCGAGCGCGGTCAACAAGCCGGTCACCTACGATACCATGCCCTATGAACTCCGCGTCTTGGGAGGGGGGTTCCGCCAGAGCGTCGGCGGCGATTGGTCGGCGAACAATGGTGATGCGTGTTATGGCATCAACTTCGCGATTCAAGCGCAACCCCACACACAGGTTGCCTCTCCGTATATGACCTTCTGCGTGATGGAAAGCACCTACGCGTATGTGTACTATTTCTGTTGCGATCCACCAGTGTATCGGCACGGCGGCAGCGCGCCGAGCGGCGAACCGGCCGTCATGCAACTGATGTATCGCGTGGGTGCAGAAGGATTCCATTCCTCGTTCGTGGACGGACACGTCGAATGGATCCCGATGCAGAAGTACGTGAACTGGATGTTCCCCGGTGGCTACGGCAGCCCCGGCAATCCGCAGCAGGGAAATCCGTGGCGGACACTGTGAGTACAGACGTTCTTCGCTTGCGTTCGGAGTTCAAGCTTCAGCTTGTCTGGGAATGCTTCTGAAGGCGCAAACTGAAGCTTGAACTACAAGCGCCGGCGCCGTGGGGAACGTCCACTTTCACTCGGCCACACCCGCCATCAGTTTCATCAGCTTCTCCTGCGTCGCTTCGGCGCGAGGCACTTCGCCGACAAGCTTGCCATCGCGCATCACGAGGATGCGAGTCGAGAGGTTGAGCACTTCCGGCAACTCTGAGGAAATCAGCAACACGGCAATGCCTTGTTGCGCCAATTCATCAATCAATCCGTGGATCGCGGCCTTTGCGCCGACATCCACCCCGCGCGTGGGTTCGTCCACGATCAGCACTTTGAGTTTCCGCGCGAGCCACTTGGCGATGACGACCTTCTGTTGATTGCCACCGCTCAAAGCGGCAACCGGGGTTTCGAGGCAAGGCGTCTTGACTCGCAGCCGCGCGAAGAAAGTTTCCGCTTCCCTGCCTTCCTGTTTGTGGCGGAGCAATCCCCAGCGTCGCAGCCGGTCGAGGATCACGAGTGAAAAGTTGCCGCGACCGCTCATCATCAGGATCAACCCCTGGCGTTTGCGGTCCTCGGGGATCAGACCTACGCCGTGTCGCATCGCCACCCGTGGCGAGCCGAGACGCAACGGTTCACCTTCGATTTCAATCGTGCCGGTCGCGTGACGATCGAGCCCAAAGACCGCTTGCGCCACCTCGCTGCGTCCGGAGCCGACCAATCCCGCGAAACCGACGATCTCGCCCGCGCGGACCGTAAACGAAACATCGGCAAACTTCCCGGGCGACGACAGCTTCTCGACGCGAAGAAGAACCTTGCCGGGTTCGGCGGCGAGATGATGCGGGAAATACTCGGCCAGGGGGCGGCCGATCATCAGTTGCACGACTTTGTCCTGCGTCGCTTCCTCTCGCGTCAATGTGCCGACATGATGACCATCGCGCAACACGCTGATCCGGTCACACAGGCGCAACACCTCCGGCAGCCGATGCGAAACGTAGATCATTGTGACGCCGCGCTGCCGCAACTGCTCGATCAACGCAAAGAGCCGTTGCGACTCTGATTCCGAGAGCGAACTCGTCGGCTCATCGAAGATCAACACCTTCGCGCCCCTGCCGACGGCGGCGGCGATCTGGACGAGTTGTTCCTGGCCCGTGGTGAGTTGCTTCATCGGCTGACGTACGTCGAGCGACATTCCAATCTCGCGCAACAGCGCTTCCGCGCGGCGACGCATGCCGGCTCGGTCGGTGAACACTCCGAGCCGGCGAGGGTATTGGCCAAGGCATAGGTTTTCCGCCACGGTCAGATCGGGGCAAAAGGCGAGTTCCTGATGGACCATGCCAATCCCGGTGCGCACGGCGTCACGCGGCGAGTGGAGATGAAGTTCCTTCCCCTCGATCCGAATCGTGCCTGCGTCGGGCCGGTGGATGCCCGCGAGAATTTTGCCGAGCGTGGACTTGCCGGCGCCATTCTCGCCCATCAACCCGTGACATTCACCGCGTTGCACGGTGAGGGTTACCTCATCCAGTGCCGCCACGCCGCCGAAGGACTTGGAGATGGAGTAGAAGGCGATCATGGGACGGGGCCAGTATGCAGGCGACGCAATCCGAGCGTCAAGCAGCCGGTCGAACCAGTCGTCGCAGCCAAAACGTATCACGACGGAGCGATTCCAGATTTTTTTTGCGAGAGCTTTAGCCGAAATTTTGCCAGGTGAGTTTATCGATAGAGGAAACAGACACGAGCTTGGTTATGTCAAGAGTTTCTTCGAAAGACATGTCCGGGAATTCTTCCCCGGAAAAATTCGTTCTTGCTTCGGATTGTTCCTCCGGCGCAGTCTTCGCGCCACTTTGAGAGCGGACTCCGCCAAATTCGGCATTCGGCGTTCGGCATTCGGCATTCGGCATTCGGCATTCGGCGTTCGGCATTCGGCGTTCGGCATTCGGCGTTCGGCCTCTCTCCAGTTTCTCTCCGCTCGCAACCGTAGCGCAAGCGCAATCTCCACCCGCGCTTTGCCTCAACACCACCGAGGATCGTCCATGAACTTGCTCCGTTACTTCCTTGCCTTGTGGTTGGCTTGCTCGTCCGCTCCCGCCCAGACGAACGCGCCCGTCGTGGGCGCGGGACAGTATCACTCGCTCGCTTCGCGTGAGGACGGCAGCGTGTGGGCGTGGGGCGCCAATTTCAATGGCGCGCTTGGCGACGGCACGACCACGCAGCGAAACGCTCCGGTGCAGGTTGCCGGCTTGAGCAATGTCGTCGCGCTGGCGGGCGGTCATTTGCACTCGATTGCGTTGCGCCAGGACGGCACGGTATGGACTTGGGGTTATGGCGGGCATGGCGTGCTCGGCAACGGCTCGACGGCAGATCGCACGACGCCGGTCCAGGTGTCGAACTTGAGCAACGTCGTCGCGATCGCTGCGGGTCGCTATCACAACCTGGCGCTGGACTCGGATGGCCGTGTCTGGACGTGGGGCGCGAATTGGGCCTGGCAATGTGGCGATGGGACGACCACGGCGCGCTGGACGCCGGTGCAGTTGGCTTCGTTGACCGGCGTGGTGGCGATCGCTTCGTCGCCGTTGTCGGATCAGTCCATCGTCGCCGATGCGACCGGCTCGGTGTGGATGTGGGGCGAGTTCGTCGGCAGTCAGCCGGTGCGGAACACGAACTTCACCACCGCGGTGTCGGTGGGGATGGGCTTTAACCCGAGTTCGTCAACCGACACGGGAAATCTCGGAATTTTCGCCTTGCGGCT
>CAZOTB010000105.1:0-22623 GCA_964582645.1 uncultured Verrucomicrobiota bacterium
CAAACTCCGTGAGATGTTCCTCGCTCCGCTGCGGCTGGCCGGCTCAGACTGCGCCTTCCCCGCGGTCAATGACTCGCCTCGACTCCTGCCCTCCGAGTGGACGGGCGCTTTGGCGCTGTACGAGGTGGCACTGGCGCGCTTCGGTGATCCTGAGTTCGCCTATGTGTTGGAGGAGGCGTATCGGGACGATCCGTTGCGGCGTGCGAACTCGATCTTCAAGTCCGGTTGGGGCAATCCGCGCACCGGCTTTTTCCCGGTGACCCTTCTCTATGGCGTGGATGAGATTCCAAAGGGAAAGCCGATCCAGCGACACAGTCGCGTTCTGCCTCAACAGGGCTTCGTGCGCCTCGGCGGCGATCCCGGGTTCGAGAAGCCCTATCTCATGCTCACCTACGGCGAACAGGATGCCGGTCACAAGCACGCCGGTCGCCTCGGTTTTCTCTACGAGTACGACGGCGTGCCGCTCCTGGCCGACTCGGGCTACGGCTTCGCCAGTTGGAAGAACACGGCCATCGCCCACAACACGGTTGTCACGGACGAGACGAGCCACGGCCCTACGCGCGGAAGGCTGCGCGGATTCCTGAACCTTCCCTGGGCGAAAGTCCTTCGCTCAACCGCCGAGGAAACCTGTCTCGCCCAAGGCGTGACGCTGGAACGCGTGCAAGCGCTGCTTCCCGATTGTCTCATTGATCTGTTTCACGTCCGCGGCGATCGCAAGCACACCTTCGATTCTCTGTTGCACAGTCCGGCCGAGTGGCAGACCGACGTGGCGACCAAGGCCGCGAGCGGCCCGGCGTTCGGCAGCGTGAACTATCAGCCGCTCGAATCACGACGCGCGGGCAAGGTGGCCGCGCCATGGTCCGCCACATTGGGCAACGCCGAGGCGGTCTTTCCGATGGGCAACCCGATGGAGTTCGTCATCGCACGGACGAAAGCCGACTTGAATCTCCTGGCATTGCGCCGGAAGGGCACGAGCGCGGTGTTCGCATCGGTGATCCTGCCGTTTGCCAGCTCGCACGTGGTCCGCCGAATCTCGCTCAAGGGCCAGGAACGTTGGATTGCCATTGAACTGCGCCGCACAGATGGGACGCGGATTCTTTTCTCGTGGGACTCCGACCCCACGCTCCCGCCTAGAACGCTGGGCGACACGAAGGTTCGTTCTCGTGTGGCGGTACTCGCATTGGATCGGGAAGGCCGCGTTCGCGAGACAGCGCTGCTCGATTGCGCGGCTATGCCCGAGCGACACCCCTCACCTGGCCTCTCCCCCAAGGGGAGAGAATCCACAACCGCGCGGTTGCGAATCGAGCCCGTGAACCTGTTCGGTGTACCGACTTTAGTCGGCTCGGATCGGCCCTCGTCCCGCAGATTCCGACTGAAGTCGGTACACCGAACGCCCTCCAGTCTGAAGAGAGGTTCATGGGTAGGAACAGTCTCGTCACTCGGACGCACCGCGCCAAAGCCTCAACGCCCAGTGGACGGGGAGCGATCAAATGAGGCAGTGCGTGCACAGACGATTTCCTCTCCCCTTGGGGGAGAGGATCAGGGTGAGGGGTGCTGTTCGCGCGAGCTCGCCGAGTCGAGCGTTATCCATATGCAACTCGTTCCCGAAGCGGCGGCGCTGCATCCCGGGCAATTCCGCAGCTTCGATCTTTGCTGTTACGACGCATCCCCTGCGCACAAGAAAGTTCGCGTCAGTACGTCCGATGGATTGAAAGTTTCGGCCATCAAGTGGAAACAGAAAAAACAAGTCTGGTGCGGACGATTCAATGTTGCCGCGCCCAAAGCCACCAAGCCCGGCTTGGAGCGGATCGAGGTCAGAGCGAAGGAAAGTCTCATCGCTCCGATCGCCATCCTTCCCCCGCCCGTCAGCGGTATCCGCTGCGTGAAACTGAATGTGGGAGGCCGTCTCCGACGGGCGACCCCCACGACCACCGGAGCAAGAAACAGTCGCCCGTCGGAGACGGCCTCCCACATTCACAACGATCCGCGCTGGGAATCTGCCCCGTCCTTCTACGTGCCCGTGGTGGCCAACCAGGTCCAGCGCGCGTTCACGCAGGTGCAGACTTTCTTTGATGACGCGGCCATCCATTTCCAACTAACCTGCGGTGAACCGCGCATGAAAAACCTGGTTCTCGACGGCAAGGCCGACAATCCGCTCTCGCTCTTCAGCGACGACCACATCGAGATACTCCTCGACACGGACGGCGATCCCGCCACCTATTTCCAGATCGGCGTCAACGCGGCCGGGCTTGGCCATCTCAATCCATTTGGCATTTCAGCCGGGGATGTGCGATGGAATCACGCGGTGCGTCGGTTCAAAGATCGCTGGGAAACGTTCGTGACGATTTCGTTTTCCAATTGGGTCGTCGCTCCCAAGGTCGGCGATCGTTGGAAGGTGAATATCGTTCGCCTGCGTTGCGCCGCCGGCCGCGAAGACAGCGCCATGGTCATGGGGCCGGGCGGGTATCATTGCCCGCAAGAGTTCTTGCCGCTGAAGTTCGTGGGAAAGTGAGCCAATGAAAGCGTTGAAGATACTGATTGCTTGTCTGCTCTGTTCGTGCGGGTTCGCTCGGGCCAACGGAGACGGACCGCAGCTTTTCGCTTCCGTTGTGGGGAAGAAAGCCCGTCTGGCGTGGTCGCCCAATGGAAACGAACTGGCTTTCCTCGCCACCGCAGCGAACGACACTCGCCTGTTTGTCCACAATCCGCGCGACAGCAAGACCGGCGACCTCGGTCTCGCCTCCTCCTTCGCATGGTCGCCCGACGGCAAGCGGCTCGCCATCGCGAGGCAAGACAAGATCGTCGTAGGTTCGTGGCCCGGCGAGAATGAACACACCCTCACGAGCGGCAGCGAGCCCACGTTCTCGCGCGATGGGAAAATGATCGGTTTCGTTCGTGCTGGCCAGGCGTTCCTGATTCCCGCCGACGGTGGCGCGGAACAGAAGCTCGCTAATTCTTCGATGATCGAAACCCGCCTCTCGGCCGGGCCAACCGGATTCTTCCTCACCGGCAATGGCATCCTCTGGTCGGCGCAACCCGGCGTCGGAGAGAAGATGATTCTGCGCAACGCGGGCATGGGAACACAAGAAAGCGGACTCGAGTACTACGCCAATCTCGCCGTTAGCCCCGACGGCGGCAAGATCGTGATCGTCTCCTCCGGCCAGCAGGACGCCGGCGGCGGAAAGACGACCCTGCTCCTGGTAAACGCCGACGGCTCAGGAAAAAAGGAGATCGGCCCCGGCCAGCAGCCGTGCTGGTCGCCCGACGGGAAATCCATCGTCTTCAGTTCGCTGGGCGACCTGCAACTCCACTCCATCGAAAGCGGCACGACGCAACGTCTCACGCAAAAGCGCGTGGCCAATCACGCCTGGCCGGCGTTTTCGCCCGACGGGGCGAGCATCGCGTTCACCGCCACGCTCGCCGACACCAACGGCGACGGCAAGATTGATTGGCGGGATGAGCCGGGCGTGTTCATACTCAAAGTTCGTTAATCGCGATGAATTCACTATGGCTGCACCGATTCGGGCTGAGCGGCAAGTGCTCGCCGATGTTTGTAGTGAGCCACGTCAGTGGCGTGGGAGAGAACCATGTGACGCCACTGACGTGGCTCACTACAAACGGGCTTTCCAAATGACCGACCAGGTAAACTACGCCTCCAACGGAATGGCAGGCCGCCCGTTTCGCACGAACCAGCGCCTCGTCCGCAGCGGCCAGGTTTCGAGCGACTTTGGCGAGATGACGCCGGTTGTGTTCCAAGATCGTTTTCTGCTCGTCGCGAGCGGACTGCCTCCCGCCGCCGCGAATATCTACAAGCCGAACCGCTGCCTCTGGATCGAGCACGTCGCCGAGCATCGCGTGATCTCCCGGTTCGCGGTCGGCTACGGACGATGCAGCGCATTCGTCCATCGCGACACGCTCTATGTCTATGCCATCCCGAACGACAGCAGCGGCGCGCAGCACATTGACTGTTTCTGGTCGAAAGACCTGAAGCAGTGGGAGATGACGCTGGCCCTGCGCGCCGAGACGGCGGAGGAACTTTTCGACGAATCGGTCTGCGAAGCCGATCGACGGTTCATCATGGCGTTCGAGAGCCGCGACCTGAAGGCGACGCCGTTCACGATTTACTTCGCCGAGTCGCGCGACCTGCAAAATTGGACGCGGCTTTCGCTGCCCGTCTTCGCGCCGGAACGCTACACTGCCTGCCCGACGATCCGTTACATCGGCGGCTGGTTTTACACGCTTCACCTCGAATACAAAACGCCCGACTGGCGATTCGAGACGTACCTTGTGCGCTCGAAGGATCTCGCCCACTGGGAGTCGAGTCCGCGCAATCCGGTGCTCGACCCGGAAGGCCCGGAGCAGATCAACGCCAGCGACATTGATCTTGTCGAGTGCAGGGGCAAGGTGCGAGCCTACTACGGCACCGGCAATCAAAAGGGCGAAGGCGGCATTACCTGGGCGGATTTCGATGGGACGCTGAAGGAATTCTTCGAGTACTACTACCAACACTGAGTACAGGAAGACGCCGCGAAGCATGAAGATAGACCACATCGAAGTCATCCACCTGCGCTTCGAATACCCGCTGGGCAAAGGATTCCTCTACGGTGGCGGACAATGTACGGCGCGCGTGACGTCGCTCGTGCTCGTCCACACCGACACGGGCCAAGTCGGCGTCGGCTCGGCGTACTCGCATCCCGGCCTGGTTCACCTGCTCGTCGCTCACCAACTCGCGCCGTTGCTCCGCGGTGAAGACCCGACGGACGTGGAGAATCTCTGGGATCGGATGTATCGCGTCACGCGCTGGTACGGTCGCAAAGGCGCGGCGATGTCGGCGCTCGGCGCGCTCGACGTGGCGTTCTGGGACTTGCGCGGCAAGGCATTGCGTAAACCCGTCTGGCGATTGTTGGGCGGGGAGAAGGCGTGGTGTCCCGCCTACGCCAGCGCGCTGCTGTGGAAAGAAAATGTTTCCGAGTTGGCCGACGAAGCCGGGCGGCACTTGTCGCGCGGCTTCCGCCGCATGAAGATGCGCATGGGCAAGAGCGAGGAGTACGACACCTCCGCCGTGCGTGCCGTGCGAAAAGCTATCGGGCCGAAACCCGACGTAATGGCGGACGCCGGCATGCGTTACCACGTGAAACTGGCCCGGCGAGTAGGCAAGGTGCTGAAGGCATGCCGGGCGTTCTGGTTCGAAGAGCCGTTCACGCCCGAGGACATTGATTCGTACTCCGCTCTGCGCGGCAAGGTGGGTGTGCCGGTTGCGGCGGGCGAAAACGAGTTCGGTGCGCAGGGATTTCGCGAACTGATTCGCGCCAAGGCGGTGGACATCGTCCAACCCGATGCCTCCCGCTGCGGCGGCATCAGCGAGGTCTGGCGCGTGGCGAAGATGGCGCAGCAGGCCGGGCTGCGGTTCGCCCCGCACACCTGGAGCGATGCGGTGGCCATTGTTGCCAACGCGCACGTCGTCGCGGCCATGCCCAACGGCATTACCGTCGAAGTGGATCAAACTGGCAACCCGTTCATCGAGCGACTTCTGGTCGAGCCGATCGAGATCAAGGACGGCCGGCTGACGCTCAGCAATGCGCCCGGGCTTGGGGTTGGTTTGGACAAGAAGGTCGTTGAACAATTCCGCATGGCCGCTCCGCTCCGCGTTCCCGACGGCACGTACTCGGACATGGTCTTCGGCAAAGAGTACTGGACACCCGCAGGGCCGTATCAGGAGAAGCTGTGAATCAACCGCCTCGGATCGCCATCGGCTCACTGCTGACCGAATGCAACCATCTCGGCGGCCAGCCAACCGATCTGCGCCGATTCGAGCTTTACGAACTGCGGCGCGGACCGGAAATACTCGACTCTACGGCGGGCGTCGTGGGCGGCATGCTGCACGAACTGCGGGAACGAAAGGCGGACATCGCTCCCTTGCTTGTGGCGACCACCTGCCCCGGCGGTCCACTCACATCAGTGTGCTACCGGCATCTCAAATCGGAGATGCTCGATTTACTGCGCAAGGCTCTTCCCGTGGACGGCGTGTTGTTGTCGTTGCACGGTTCGGCGACGGTCGAGGACGTCGGTGACCTGGAAGGCGATCTTCTTCTGGCCGTCCGTAACCTGGTCGGCGAGCGAATCCCGACCGTCGCGACGCTCGACCCGCACGGGCACGTGACCGCCCAAATGGTCCGGGAGGCCGATGCGCTGATGGGTTGGGAAACGTATCCGCACAAGGATACCTTCGAGAGTGGGATTCGCGGCGCGCGATTGCTGTTCGACATCCTCGACGGCAAGATCAAGCCGACGATGGTCATGGGCAAAGTCCCCGTGTTGGTCAGCGGCGTCCACGGTCACACTGAAGGCGAAGGGCCATTCGCCGACGTGATGCGGTTCGCCAAGTCGCACGAGGGCAAGAACGGCGTTGTGTCCACCAGTGCGTTCCTCGTTCATCCGTACCTCGATCTGCCCGACATGGGCGGCGGCGGTCTCGTGATCACCGACCACGACATGGAGAAGGCCGTCAGGCTCGCGGGCGAGATCGCGATGCGGTATTGGGAGCGGCGCTTTGATCTTGACCCGCCCGTATTCACCCCGGCCGAGGCCATCGCGCGCGGCCGGAAAATCGCGGGAGGCCCGATCCTGCTGGTGGAAACCGCCGATTGCTCCGGCGGCGGCGCGGCGGGCGACAGCGTGGCCACGTTGCGCGCGTTGTTGGAGACACCGGTGAACGAACTCTCCCTGGCGCCGGTGGTTGACCCCGAGGCGGCGGCCCAGTGCCAGCGCGCTGGCGTCGGACGCGAGGTCACGCTCTCGATTGGTCACAAGCTCGACCCGCAATGGGGCAAGCCCCTCACTGTCACGGGGAAGATACTGAAATTGAGCGACGGCCGATTCCAGTATCGCGGCGGAGTCTGGGGCGGCCAGGGCGGCAACATGGGCGCATCCGCCGTGCTGCAAATCAGCGCGGTGCAGGCGCTCATCACCACCCACGCCACATACGACTGGGCCGATGAACAATTCAGTGCCGTCGGCATGGATGCGCGCGCTGCCAAGTTCGTCGTCGTCAAGAACCCGATGAACTACCGCCTCGGTTACGCGGGCATCTCGAAAGCAGCCTTCATTCTCGACACGCCCGGCCCGACGCCCGCGACCTTGCACCACGTGAAATACAAGAACTTGCGACGGCCTTACTATCCGACGGACAAGGACATCCCCGGGTTGAAACCAGCGATTTACCGCTCGAAACAGCGATGAAAACACTCGACAACTCCGTGGTGATCGTGACCGGCGCGTCCGGCGGAATCGGCCGCGCTTGCGTGAAGGCGTTCCTCGATGCCGGCGCGCGGGTGATGATGAGCGACGTCGCGGATGCACGCCCGGTCGCCGGGTGGAGCGGCGATCGTTGCCGGTTTCTCCGCGCCGACCTCCGCGACGAGGCAGCAGTCCGCCGATTGATCCATGAGACCGTGGACGAGTTCGGTCGCCTTGATGTCCTGGTGAACAACGCCGCCTTGCTCGTGCCGACCGCGCCCGTGCACGAGACGTCGCTGGAGGAGTTCGACCAACTCGTCGCCGTGAACGTGCGGGGCACGTTCCTCTGCTGCAAACACGCGTACCCGCACCTGAAACAGAGCCGGGGTTGCGTCATCAGCTTGTCGTCTATGGCGGGCGTGCACGGTGAGAAGCATCACGCGGCGTACGCCGCCACCAAGGGCGCGATCAATGCGCTGACGATGTCCATGGCGGTGGACTACGGCGCGGAGAGCATCCGCTGCAACGCCGTGTGTCCGTCCAGCGTGCTCACGCCAAACGTGGACAAGACGATCGCGGCGTTGCCCAACGCCGCGCAGGTTGTCGATCTGCGGAAGACGATCAATCCGCTCGGCTACACCGCCAAGCCGGATCAGATCGCCTCGGTAATTGTGTTCCTCGCTTCGCCTGCCGCGTCGTTCATCACGGGCGCGATCATCCCCGTTTCGGGCGGGGCAGAGTGTGGCTACGGGGTGAAGTACTGAACAACAACGAGAGACAGACATGAAAACAAAGCAGAACACAAAGACAGCAACCGCGAGTGGTTTCAACAAGCCCGTTTCGGGATGTTCATCCATTGGGGGCTGTACGCGATTACGGGCTGCGATCTGTGGTTTTACTCGCACGAGGAAGTTCCCAAGGAAAAGTACGAGCAGTTGTTTGGCAGGTTCAATCCCATGGACTACGATCCGGAGGAATGGGCGCGGCTCGCGAAGCGGGCCGGGATGAAGTACGCGGTCCTCATCACCAAGCATCACGATGGGTTCTGTCTCTGGGACAGCGCGCACACGGTTTTCAAGGTCACCAACACGCCCTACGGCAAGGACATCCTCAACATATGGCTCGACGCCTGCCGCGCCGAAGGGCTGAAGGTCGGCGTCTATTACTCATTGCTCGACTGGCATCACCCGCACTTCACGGTGGATCACCTTCACCCCGAACGAGCGCGCGCCGCCGAGCTGAACAAGGGCCGCGATTTCTCCAAGTACGTCGAGTACCTGCACAACCAGGTGCGCGAATGGATGACCAGGTACGGGCGCATAGATATTTTCTGGCCCGATTATTCCCACGCAGCGAATCCGAAGATGGGTTTTGATGGCAAGCACGCGCCGCAATGGCAGTCGGAGAAACTCAAAAAGATGGTGGAGGAACTGCAGCCGGGAATCCTGGTGAACAACCGCCTCGGCCTGCCCGGAGAAATGCCCGCCGATTTCACCACGCCCGAGCAGCACATCCCCGAAGACGATCCGGCCAAGAAGGGCAACGCTGCGCCGATGTGGGAAAAGTGCCAGACCATCGGGGCGTCGTGGGGTTATCATCGCGGTGACCGAGACCTGAAATCCACGGCGCGTCTGATCTCCGATCTCGTGACCTGTGTCAGCAAAAACGGCAACCTGCTGCTGAACGTCGGGCCGACCCCGCGCGGACGCATCCAACCTGAGTTCGTCGAGCGGCTGACGCAGATCGGCGAGTGGATGGAATTGCACGGCGATTCGTTCCACGGTGCGGACCGGGCGTTCTGCCCTCCCAGCGACAACGGCTGTGCCGTCCGCCAGCCGCCCGAGAACACAAATCTCGCAGGGATTGGAGGAGAATTGCAGAGTTGATCAACTACGCAATTGTCCTTTCCTCCACTCGGCGGTCACGAATCCCAGCAGTTCAGCGTGAACGGACGTCTTCGGCCGTGCCGCCATCCGATACGTTATCAGCCGCCCGTCATCCGTGGCCTGCACATAGCCCCGCCGCCGCAGCTTCGCAATATGACGGCTCAACGCGGACTCCGAGATGCTCAACTCGGCGGACAACACCTCCGTCGTCGCCGCTCCGCTGAGCTGCAGCCGGCGCAGAATTTGCAGCCGGCGCACATTGGCAAAGGCCGTGGCCGCCTCGAACACGATCGCGTGCAGTGCGCCCTCGGCGTCGGGCGATGTTTGGTTGCGAGCCGTATCCACCGCGCACCCCCGCAGCGAACGTGACGGGTCGCGCAACAACCGATACAGCCAGGCCGCCACCTTCCCGCTGAAGGCCTGCTCGGTGTAGGGCGAGCCTGCCACGCCGTAGCACCACGCACCGGAGCGGCGACGCTGCATGAGTCCCGCCGTGGTGAGGTGTTTGAGGTGGACGCAGACCGAATCAAGTCCGGTGCCGAGTTGCCGAGCCAGTTCTGAGGGAGAACACTCGCCGTCCCGGGCCAACGCCGACAGGATCTGGAGTCTGGCGTGGCAGGCGACCGTTCTGGCGACTCGGACTATGATTTCGTCCATGACTGATGCACGGATAGAATTGCAGAGTTGATCAACTTCGCAATTCTACCCACGTGCCATTCTCCCGGTCAAACCCCAAATCCGACGTGACACAAGTCGCGTTGGGAGCGTCATGCGTCGGAAAGGCCGCCCCACGCTCCGTTTGTATCGCGCACGTCCATTGGCCGGTTGGACGACCGTTGATCCATCCGCGGCGCGCGGCGTTCGGGTCATCGCCTTGCATCGCACCCTCACCATAACCTCATCATAACCGTCTTGCGCCTTGGCCCTGTTTGCTCTACTCGTCGTGAGACACAATGCAAATGACAACGTGTGCGTGGTAATGAGTCCAATAGCGTCCATGAAGCCGAACGAAACCAAGAATACTCCCCTCTGCTATCACCTGCGATTTCAACTCCTGCCCGGCAGGAGTGTGGCCCGCGACGCCGCGGCGCTGGCAGAGTTTTGCCGTGAGCACGCGATTGAAGAAGCGGTGTTGTTCTTCGCCGCAGAAGAATGGAACAACGGCCTGCTCTCGCGCGCCGAGGAGGACCTCTGGTTTCGGACTCTGCGCGAAGCCAAGCGTGTCCTGGATCGGTCGGGCATCGCCGTAAGCTTGAACCCGTGGATGACCGTGCTCCACTGCGCGCGCGGGCGAAGTCTTCCGAAGGATCGCCGCTTTCAGCCGATGGTTTCGCCGCTCGGCGAGATGGTCGAAGGTTGCGCGTCGCTTGCGTGCCCGAACTGGCGCAAGTACATCCGCGACCTCTACGGGCGTTTCGCGCAGCTCGGCTTCCGGGGCATCTGGGTCGAGGACGATTTCCGTTCTCCCAATCACGGACCGGTCGCGTGGGGCGGCGGGTTCGAGCCGGCAATCCTGCGCCGGTTTGCGCGCAAGATCGGCAAGCCGCTCACGCGGCAGCAGGTCGTGCGCAATCTCACCAAGCCGGGCGCTCCGCATCCGTGGCGGGCGCGATGGCTGGAGACATGGCGCGAGCTTCAACTCGAAACCGCCGATGAGATCGCGCGCGCCGTGGAAGCGAAGATGCCGCGGGAGACAAAGCTCGGCCTGATGAGCTCGAATCCCGGCGTCCATAGCATCGAGGGCCGGGACTGGCACAAGTTGTTCGCCGCGCTCACCATCGGCGGAGAGGTGGCGCATCGCCCGAATTTCGCGTCGTACGACGACTGGCCGGGGATGAAGAATTCGTACTCCATCCTGATGCTCGACCGCCAACGTGCGTTCCGTCCGGCTCGCTGCGAAGTCGCGCCCGAGATCGAGAACTTTCCGTTCACCCAATGGAACAAATCGGATCGCATGACGTGGACACAGATGGCGCTGGCGATATTTTACAGCTCGGACGCGCTGTTGCTGGATCTCTTTCCGTTTTCAGGGAATCGTCCCCAGACCGAACCACGCATCGGCGAGATGCTCGACCGCAGCCGTCCCGCACTGGAATGGATCGCCGCGCGATTTGACAAGACGCTCCAGACCCAAGGCGTCGGCCTCCCGTGGCGCGAGGACACCGCCGCACACGTTCGCACTGACCGGGCAGGCTCGATGCGCCGCCTGTTTGCTTCCTCCTTCACAGGCGGCGATTTCCTGCTGCCGTATGGCATCCCGGTTTCCGCGCAACCGCAGCACGTCAACGCGCTGTTCGGCAAGCCGGTCTGGGCGCTCGATGACGCGGTGATCGAGCGATACCTTCGAGGCGGCCTGTTCCTTGACGGCACGGCGGCGGACATACCCTGCCAGCGAGGCTTTGCCCGCCACGTAGGTCTCGACCGCGTCCGCGTGGTCGAACGCGAGGAGGCCACGTACTCCATCGAGAAAGTGCTTTCCGCTGCGACGGGTCTGGCGAAGGGTTTCTATTTCAATCACAACTTGCAGGCCCGCGTCGCCCGGTTGCAGCCCGCGCATCAAGCGCACGAGTGGACGACGCTGCTGAACGCCGACGGCAGTCGTTTCGGCGCGGCGATGGTTGCGTTCGAGAACAATCTCGGCAACCGGGTTGTCACCCTCGCCGCTTGTGAGTCTTCGTCCCTGCTGCGCAGCGATGACAGACAAACCATCGTCCATCGCGCGCTGGATTATCTCCGGGGCAAGAGCGACCGCATCGTCACCGTGACCGGCGGCCCGCATCTGATGCCGATCCAATTTGAGAACGACTCCAGGCGATTGGTCGTCATCTTCAACGGCTCGGTCGATCCCGCGAAGCCCGTCGTCAAACTGCCCGGTCGTTCTTTATCCAGCGCGCGCATCACCTTGCTTTCGCCTCTTCAGAAGCCCGTTTCAATTAAGATGCGCTCCGACGGTGGCGTGCTGCCCTGCGACGCAGAAGTCCCTTATCTCGGCTACCTCGTGATTGAGTATTGACCCGTTCCAATCCCATGAAACTGAAACGACCGAACACAAATTGGTTTTCCGAATCCCTGTTCAACCTGTTGGTGGACTACTACACCGAGATTCCGTTCCGACCGTACGGTTCGGGCGCGACGCCGGAGAACGTGTTACCGATGCTGCGCGATCTGCGACCGGGCTGCATCATCATCTACGCCAAGGGGCACAGCGGCACGACCACGTTTCCGAGTTCGCTCAAGACCGAGCACCTGATGCTCGGACGCGACATGTGCAAAGCGTTTCGGGAGTACACGCGCAAGACAAGCACGCGGCTGTTCTTCTACTACAGCGGCCAGCTTGACGGCATCGCGGGGCAACGTCATCCTGCGTGGCGGATGCTGGGCAAGGACGGCAAGCCGTTGCAGTATTTTGGCAACTTCGACACGTTCCTCGCCTACGGCAATTGCCCGCTCAGCGGCTACTTCGACCAATGGGTCTGCGTCCATCTGCGCGAGCTGATCGCGCGCTACGACCCCGACGGGTTCTGGATTGATGGCGACTGGGCTGGGCCGTGTTACTGCCCGCGCTGCGAGGCGCGCTTCCGCAAAGAGACAGGACTGAAATGTCCGATGCCCGACTACGACGCGCGCACGCCCGAGGGCGCGGCGTGGATGAAAGTCTGGGCGGGGATCATGCACGAATGGCGGATGCGCTTCCGCACTTTCATCAAGGCGCTGAAGCCGGACTGCATGTACAGCGCCGGCAACGTGTCGGCGCGGCACGAGTTTATGAAAGCGTTCGACTGGCGTAGCGGCGACTGGTTCAGCCCCAACAACCATCGCCTGCACATGAGTGTGTCGGCGCGGCGCTACGCGACCACGGGACTGCCCTACGACGCTTACACCTGCGACACCAGTTTCGTGCATAGCCACGAGCAGATGCGTTCGCGCACCAAGACGCTGCCGCGCTTGCTGCAGGAGGGCGCGACGCTGCTGGCCAACGGCGCGCAGTGGGGTTACTGGACGTACCCGACCGGCCACGGCGCGTTCGTGCCGTCCCGGATGCGCCTCGCGAAGAAGGCCGCCGAGTTCGCCCGGGCGCGCCGCGACATCTGTTTGCACACCGAACCCGTTCCTGAGACCGCCGTGCTCAACACCGACGTCGGCGCGTACGTCTGGAACGAATGCAGCCCTCATATGATGGGCGCGGGCAAGGCGCTGATTGCGTTGCATCGCTCGCCCGTGTACATGGACGAAACGGGCTTGAGCGGCTCGCTGCCGTACGAGTTGATCGTGCTGCCCGAGAACCGCACCGTGCCGCCGTCCGCGGTGCGACGCCTCGAACGGTACGTGAAGCAAGGCGGCCGACTTCTCAGCATCGGCGACGCCGCGACGGTTTCGCCCGAACTGCAGCGGCTGCTCGGTATCAAGCTCAGGAAACCCGCCGCGCTCAACGACGGCCACATCTTCCGTAGGGACGGCGATCCCACAGGCGTTTTTGCGGATTGGGATGAGTACGGGCTTGTCACTGCGAAGAAACTCTATCCGCTCTATCGCTCTTGGGATCACTGCAACCCCGAGGCGCGCCGCATCAAGGGAAACTGGCCCATGCACGGCCACGTGGACGAGGAGCATCCTGAGAAGGCTGGCATGCCTGCCGCGACCGTGCGCAAGCTCGGCAAGGGCATGGCGGTGCATGTGGCGACGCGGCTCATGAGCCAGTATTGGCAGTACGGCAACCCCGATCAGCTTGCGTGGATTCGGGAGATTCTCGACTACATGATTCCGTCGCCGATGGTACGCACCGATGCGCCGGGTTGTGTGGAGTTGAGCCTGCGGCGGAAAGGGAGCACGCTGCTGCTGCATCTGGTGAACGGCAACCCGGGCCGCGACATCTCGCTCGTTAATTCCGAAGACTGGTGGGTGGACGACATCCCCGCGCTCGGCCCGATCAATCTGTGGATCAAGTGCGGCGGGAAGCCCGGCGAAGTCTCCTGGCAACCCGGCGGCGCGAAGCTTGAGTCCTCCTATCGGGACGGTATCCTTCGCGTCACCGTGCCGCGCCTGGAGGTTCACGGCTGCGTCGCGGTGGGCAAGGCAATTCCATGAGACCTTGGTGGGCCGGTATTCTTGCAAGAACATGACCCCGACCGCTGGGTCGCCGATCTGAAGCGGCTGGGCTACAGCGCGGCGTACAGTCCCGCCGGACTCGACTGGAACGACGCCCGGATCGAGAGCTATGCGAAGGCTGCGTGCGCCGCGGGTATTGTGATCGCCGAGGGCGGCGCGTGGAGCAACCCGATGCATCCCGACAACACCAAACGAAAGGAAGCCATCGCGCACTGCCGGAAATGCCTCGCTATCGCCGACCAGATCGGCGCGCGGTGTTGCGTCAACATCACCGGCTCGCGCGGCACGGTCTGGGACGGCCCACACCCGCTCAACCTGACGCAGGAGACATTCGACCTGATCGTGGAAACAACGCGCACGATCATTGACGGCGTGAAACCGAAGCGGACGTTCTACGCGCTGGAGGCGATGCCCTGGATGTACCCCGATTCGCCCAAGAGTTATCTGGAGTTGATCAAGGCGATTGATCGGAAACAGTTTGCCGTGCACCTCGATCCTGTGAACATCGTCTGCAGCCCGCAGCGCTTCTAGGCCAACGGCGCGTTGATCCGCGAGTGTTTTGCCAAGCTCGGGCCGCACATCAGAAGTTGCCACGGCAAAGACATTGCCCTGGCGAGCAAGCTGACGGTGCATCTCGATGAAATGCGCCCTGGGCTTGGTGGGTTGGACTATCGCACATTCTTGCGCGAACTGGACAAGCTCGACCCCGACACGCCGTTGATGCTGGAGCATTTGCAGAACGAAGAAGAATACGCGATGGCGGCGAAGCATGTCCGCTCCATCGAGGCAGAGATTGGAGTGAAGATCCGATGACCGTACGAAAGGAATACGCCGTCACCATCACAGCCCGCGAGCGGGCGGAACTGCTGGCCGTCGAGCCCGACGCCAAGCCACTCGCGCCCGACGAGGTCGCGGGCCGCACGCTGGCGACGCTCGTCAGCCCCGGCACCGAATTGGCCACGGGATTTCAGGGCGAACGATTCCCCTCGCACCCCGGCTATGCCTCCGCGTTCCAGGTGGAGAGGCTCGGCAACGACGTGAAAGACATCGCCGTGGGTGGCGCGGTTTTCTGCATGGGATCGCATCGTTCGTTCCAGCGGGTCGACCGGAAGGGCGTTGTGCCGATTCCCAAGGGCCTCGCGCCATCGGCCGCGGTCTTCGTCCGGTGGATGGGCGTCTCGATGAGCACGCAGGCCACGACGAAAGCGCGTCCGCCCGAGACGATCCTCGTGACCGGACTCGGCCTGGTCGGAAATCTCGCGGCCCAGATCTTCGCGGCAACAGTATTTACGGCAACTACGAAGGCGCGTTGTGCTGGCTGGCCGAGGGACGCGTGCGAGTCGAGGAACTCAGTGTGGCGCTCCCGCCGAGCAAGGCTCAGCAAGCCTATCAGGATCTTCTGCACAATCGTTGTGACCGACTCACGGTGCTGTTAGATTGGAGCAAACTGTGACTCAACACCAGCAGTTCATCGCCAAAGCCAACGCCAGCGTCCAGGCAGCGCGAGCACGGATCGCTCAGGATGATCCGCATCGGCCGCGTTTCCATTTTCTGCCGCCCGCCAACTGGATGAACGACCCGAACGGGTTCATCCAGTGGAAGCGGCGCTATCACCTGTTCTATCAGCACAACCCGTCCGGCCCGCTCTGGGGCGATATGCACTGGGGACATGCCATCAGCGACGATCTCGTCCGTTGGAAGCATCTGCCCATCGCGCTCGCGCCGGCTCCCGGCTCGCCCGACAAGGACGGGATTTGGTCGGGCTGCATCGTGGACAACGCCGGCGTGCCCACTGCGGTCTATACCGGCGCGCGGCCTGAGTGTCAGTGCCTCGCGACCAGCCACGACGACCTGCTCACGTGGGAGAAACATCCCGGCAATCCCGTCATCGCCACGCCACCGCCCGGCTTCGAGGTGGGCTTCCGCGATCCGTGGGCCTGGCGCGAGGGCGACGAATGGTTGATGGCGGTAGGCTCGGGCCGCACCGGCGCGGGCGGAGCGGCGCTGTTGTACCGTTCGCGCGATCTGGTGCGCTGGGAATATCTGCATCCGCTGTGCGAAGGCGACGAGCGCGAGAGCGGTTGCATGTGGGAATGCCCGTTCTTTTTCCCGCTCGGCGGAAAGTGGGTGTTGGTCATTCATCCGGTCCCGTTGGGTCGAGCGATCTATTTCGTTGGCCGCTACTCGAACCGCCGATTCGTTCCCGAGACGCGCGGCGCGGTGGACTGGGGCAGAGACGATTTCTACGCCACGCACTTTCTTCAGGACGAGCGCGGACGCCGAATCATGATCGCGTGGCTGCGCGAGGCGAGGCCCAACCAAGCGCAAGTCGCCGCGGGTTGGTCCGGCATCATGTCGCTGCCGCGCGTGTTGTCGCTGCGCCCCGATGGCCATCTCAGCCAGCAGCCGGTGCCCGAACTGGAATTGCTGCGCGGACGCGGCTTCCACGCCGAGGCTGTTGACCTGACACCCACGCTGCCCTCGCTCAAATCTGGAGTTCAGCGTGACTGCGTGGAGATCGAGGCGCGCATCATGTCTCTTCAGGCTGGCGCGTGCGGCTTGAAAGTGCGGCGCTCTCCCGACGGCGAGGAGGAGACGGCCATCCTGTACGATCCGTGGGCGGGCACATTGACGATTGACCGCCAGCGATCCAGTCTCGACCCAACCGTCCAGCGCGGCCCGCAGGTCTGTCCATTGCGGCTTGCGCCCGGCGAGGCGCTGGCGTTGCGAGTCTTCGTGGATCGTTCCGTGGTCGAAGTCGTCGCCAACGGAGGCGTTGCCGTCACGGCTCGCATTTACCCGACGCGCGCGGACAGCATTGGCGTCGAAGCCGTCGGCGCTTGGGACGCCACACACATCGAGTCGCTCGACGTGTGGGAAATGAAAAACATCTGGTGAAACATCCGAAGATTGGAGGAACAATGAAACTGAAAGACAAGGTGGCGATCGTCACCGGTGGCGCGAAGATCGTCGAGGAGTTCAGCCGCGACAAGACCGCCCGCTCAAAGACGAACGTCTCGGTCAGCGCGGAGGTGCAGCGGATGATCGAATCCACCGTGGCGTCGCGCGGACGGCTCGACCTCGTGGTCAACAACGCTGGCTACCACATCTCGAACAACGTCGAACGGACGACCGAGCAGGAGTGGGAGTACATCATCCACACCAACCTCAAGAGCACGTTCCTGTGCAGCAAGTACGCCATCCCGCACCTGCGCAAGACCAAGGGTTGCATCATCAACATCTCCAGCATGGTTGGTCTGGTCGGCCAATCCAACGCGGGCGCGTACTCCGCCAGCAAGGGCGGACAGATCGCGATGACCAAGGGCATGTCGCTCGAGTTCGCGCGCGACGGCATCCGCGTCAACGCCATCTGTCCCGGCTGGGTGCAGACCCCGCTGGTCGAGGATTGGTTCAATTAGCAGAAAGATCCCGAAGCGTCGCGCCGCTACATTTATTCGGTGCATCCGCTGGGCCGCATCGCTTCATTGGAGGAGATTGGCCGCGCGGCGGTCTTTCTCGCCAGCGATGACGCGAGCTTTGTCACCGGCGTCGCCTTGCCCGTCGAGGGCGCAGTGACGCTGGGGTATTGACCAGGTGCAACAGCGGTCAGGCGCAGACCCCATCTCCCCACGGACGACATTTGTTTGCCCTTTATCTGCCCTTGCCCTATGCTTTGCTCGAACAGACGAGGCGGCACACATCAAACAATTCAAGATCGTGGCCGAGGAACACCCCGGCGGAGATGTGGCCTACCCACTCGGACTCAAAGGGTCGTCGTGGGCGAAGGCGACACCTACGACGAAGCGCTCGCCGATGTCAAATCCGCCATTCGTTTCCACGTCAAGAGATTTGGGGAAGTCCCGCACCCTCGTTTCCGTGGTTGACGATCCGACAATGTCCGCTAAGGTATTGCGAGCGGAAGCGCCATGAAACCCATTCTCAAGATCCAAGGCAAACTTGTCTGGGAATACTGTCAGAGCCCAAAATCCGGCAAGTATGTAGCCGTGTGCGACGCCCTCAAGCTCACGGTTCAGAGCGACACCTACCCGGAGTTGATGGAGAGCATTTCCGAGACACTCGACTCCGTGTTCCGTGACCTGCTTGCGAATGGCAATCTGAAGAGCTTTCTGCGAAAGCATGGCTGGCGGCTCGCGGGTGAGCCACCCAAACAGCCATCCAAAGCGCGCTTCGACGTGGAATGGAACACCCGCCCGGTCACCGCTCATGATTTCGGAGCGCTCGTTTGTTAACAAGCCTCGTTCCCTCGATTACACGCACCACGAGCAGAAAAAACGAGTGGACATCTGGCGCAGGAAAGGTGGTGTGCATTATCAGGCCGTTCCGCGTGGCGACGAACTCGATGAGATTTATGTCGAAAGCGCCTTACGCCAGGCAGGCCTGAGCCGGGAAGAAACCCAAGCCTTCATCGAATCCGAGCACTCGCGGCAGAAGTCCTGATCAACTCAGCATACGCTGTGTCACGGGATGGGTTAAGTCGGGAAATCCACGAACGGATCACCGCGATGCAGACGGTCACGACGCCGGAAAATTCCGTGATGCGGGAAGGTGCAAGGACAAATGCAGAGCTCGGGAATGTCACCCCTCGGCGTTGAGTTAGGCTCAGAGCGCACAGCATCGGCAAATGTCAGCGAGGTTTTACTGCGCCAAAGAAAACTGCA
This sequence comes from uncultured Verrucomicrobiota bacterium, assembly GCA_964582645.1. Taxonomy (GTDB): domain Bacteria; phylum Verrucomicrobiota; class Verrucomicrobiia; order Palsa-1439; family CAZOTB01; genus CAZOTB01. The sequence continues at coordinate 18,908 of CAZOTB010000105.1, forward strand.
CGCGCCGTGTCTGCCGCCCCGGCAGAGTCAGGAAACAGCGATCCGCGCCCAATGCCAAAGTCATTACGTAGTATCTCCCGTAAAGTGTGCTTGAAATTGTCAGGCACGACGTAGTGACGACGAGAGCTGCTATCCTTCAGAAGCCGGTGATTGCTTCGGCATGGTGGCGGCGGAAGCGCGCAGTAATGCTACAAGCCAGAAAACGCAAGCCAAGTGGATCTGATTCGCGCAATCAGACGCTCACTTTCTGCGCAGCCGATTGCAGGCCGCGCGCGATTGGTCGAAGTACTCCTGGCGCTTCAGGAGCTTGAACTCGCGGACAATGTCCTCGGCGGTGGTGTCCTTCATGTGCGAACTCATCGCGATCATGGATTCGTGCTGCTCGTACTCGAACTGCACACCGGCGCCGTACTTGCGTTTGATCTCCTTCACCTTCTCCTGGTTGCGATCGTGATGCAGGACGACCGTGTCGAGGTTCAACACGGCGGAGGCGATCGGCGGGATGTGACCCATGCTCACCGAATCGAAGCGCGAGCCGGTCTCGTTGACGATGCGGCCGAGGTTGTCCATGATGAAGCTCCAGTTGCCGCAGCTTGTGACGACGAAGTAGCCGAACTCGACCGCCCACGACATCAGGCAACGGTGGGCGACGAACATGCTCGGGAAGAACACGATTTCCGCGCCCTCGCGTGCCAGGGTATGGCCGACCTCGTGGAAGTGCGCGTCGAAACAGATGCACGCGCCCACGCGCCCGAAGTCGGTCTCGAAGGTGCGCACCTTCCGCCCCGGCAGGATGCCCGCGTCGAGTTCGCCGGAGGTGGGGTACATCTTGTGGTACGCGCCGACGACCTCGCCGCGGCGGTCGAGCAGGACGGCGGCGTTGTAACGGCGCTTGCCCTGCCTCACGATCATCGGACACCAGAGGTACATGCGGTACTTGCGCGCGATCTCACCGAAGACATCAGTGACCGGACCAGGCACGGGGTCGCCGACCTTGGCCCAATCGGAGCACGCGCCGAGGTTGAATCCTTCGGAGACGACCGCGATGTCGGGTTTGTCGAGCGCGACCAACTCGAAGGTTTCTCGCAGACCCCGGTACATATCATCCGTGGTAGGCTTCGGCGGGATGCCGGGAAGGAAAGCGACTGTGGTGACGCGAACGTTTCTGGACATGATGCTTGTTTCCTACGGGATACTGCGGCCTATCGCAAGGCGGGAGTGCATCCCGCGAGAGCCATCGAATCTACAAAAGAGTGGATTTGGGTCGCGTCTTGCCCTATTTAGCACTGCCTGAGCAGGATTCAAGAAATTGAATCCGCAATCTAAACTCTGTCCCGCACCGAGCTGGAGGCGTTGCGTCGCTGGATTGAGGATTACATCGAGGATCAACTCGAATTCACGGACCAGTTCGAGGCCCGGATCGCGGAGTCGGAGCAGTCCATGCGTGAGGGCAAAGGCCGCGTCCACAAACGCGGGTCTTGAATGCCGGGCGCTGCCACGCAGATTGCCGAAACGGGCTTTGACAAAGCCTTCTTCCGTTTTCCGCCCGCCAGGCAAGCGATGATTCAGGCGAAAATTGATGAAATGGGCGAACGACTCGGCAATTTTCCGCATCACAAGCTCACCAACAGCCCTCACTATCGCCTGCGGGCAGGCGACTACCGTGTGATCTACACTTTCGACGCCGAGATGAACGAGATCCATTTACGGCAGTGGAACATCGCAGGGAGATTTACCGTTAGTGCAACTCAGGTCACGCGAACATTTGTAGTGAGCCACGTCAGTGGCGTCACCGTTGCCACACCCCACGGCACTGACGTGCCTGACTACGAACTCATTTCAGTTTCCTGAACATGTACCGCGAATCCGTGACCGTCTCGAATCCCGCTTTCTCGTACACGGCGCGCGCGGCAGCATGGCCTTCATTCAGACCGACGGTGACATCGGCAAACTTCATTCCTTTCTCGCGAAAGATCTGCATCATGCGCTCGATCTGTTTCTTGCCGATGCCGTGCCCGCGGAACTTGGGGTCAACGGCGTTGTTGCCGACCGTGCCGATCTTGCGCTCCTGATCGAGCAGGTACACCGCGAAGCCCGCGACCTCGCCGTTGACCTCGCTGACCAACACCTGTTTGGGCCTTTGCTTGCAAGCGGTTTCGACCTGCGGCCATTTCCATTCGATCCACGGTCTGCCACCCATCTGGCCGTAACGCTTTTCGAGGATGTGCGCGACGCCCTGGTCTTTCCACGAAAGCGCGACGATCTCTTTTAATCGTGGTACATCGCCCGGCCGCACGATGCGGATGGTGATTGGCAGATTTCTCTTATTCAACTTGTCCTCCATGACGCCGCGTATCCGTTTTGCGTTCCGGACGCTCGGGTCGGTTGCGTTTGCAGTCCAAGCTTCAGCTTGTCTGGCCTCCGCGTTCCAAAGCAAGCTGAAGCTTGAACTCCAAACAGAAGCTGAGCACACGCCAACCAGATCCGACGCCACTGACGTGGCTCACTACGAACCGCTTTCATCGTGCCAACAACTCCTTCACGGTCGTGCAAATGATGCCCTCTGCTTCGGGTGTCACGCGCACCCACTCGCTCGGCTCGGCGTCGTAACCTCCCTCGGCGAACGCTGCCGCGGTCGGCAGGTAACCAAGACATTCATTTGCGACGCCGACTACGGCGGTCGGTCGTGACGGGCGCATCGCTTTGATTCGGAGCGCTGTCTCCGCGTACACCTCGCCGGGCAACGCAACCAGGGTTGCCTCGCCGATCGAGATTCGTTGAATCACGCCGGGCATGTTCCCCTGTCGCACGGCGGACTCGAAAGCCGGCATCGCGCCCTCGGAGTGGAACAGCCCCGGATACACGAACTCCCGTTTGCCTGCCGCGATCTCACGGAAGACATCGTTGACGGGGAACGCCACTTCCTTCCACGAACTGGACATGACCGCTTCGCGCAACGGTGTCGCCGTGCCGATCAACTTCTCGAGTTGCTGCGAGAACGAAGCCGCCGCGCGACGCGACTCGGAATAATCGCGTGGCCCGAGATGCGGGATCGTCTTGGTGGCGTCCACGTTGCCTTCCGCGCCGTTGGTGACGAGCACGACCGCGCCCGGGTACTTCTTCTCCAGCTCGGCCATCGCCACGCCGAACACGTCGGGGCAGATGCCGTTCTCCAACATCGCGAGCGTGTTGTGGCAGCCGAAATTGCCCAGCGCGCCCTGCACCGAGTCTTTCTCATCCTTCGCGACGAGAAGGAGAAGCTCTTCGTCCACACGGCCGGGCATCACGGTTGGGTCGTCCATGAGCGGCCAGGATTTCGGGTCGCCTCGCCGGAGCGTGCAGACCTTGCCGTCGGGTGTCTTGAGCCGGCGATTTCGGGCGAGGTCGGTCACCTTGCCCCGCGCCCAGCACCAGGTCGCGGATTGCCGCGCATTCCATGCCTCCTTCACGCCCTGCACAATCTGCTGTTTCAGAAACTCGATGTACTGGCTCTTCCTCGGATCGGGCTTCATCAACACCCAGGAAGTCAGGTGCGCGCCGCAGTGGTTGTGCGTGCAAGCGAACATGAGCGCCTGCGGCGGAATGCCGACAGCCTCACACACCGCGCGGCGGATCGGCTCGGATTGAGTTCGGTCAATCGCGATCAGGTCGAGCAGTACGATAGCGACCGTGCGTTCGCCGTCGCCGATGACGACCGTGCGCGCGTGGATGTCCTC
>CAZOTB010000106.1:0-22551 GCA_964582645.1 uncultured Verrucomicrobiota bacterium
CGAACCAGAGGATGCACGCCAGCATAATACCCCCCGCAGATTCGGGACGACCGCAGATTGGTTTCTGAAATCTCTGCTTCATCTGCGGTTGTCCTGAATCTGCCGGGGGTTCGCAATCGGCAGCACCACACGCAGGCCGAGGTTGTTCAACGTCCGCGATGGCTCATACCGGTCGCGATGCCAGCTTGTGCAGAACTTCGCATCGTAGAAACACGACCCGCCCCGGACCACTCGGTACTCGTGCGGATATTCGTCCTTCGGCAGCGACGGGTTCTCCTTCGGGCCTTTGGTGTAGAAGTCGGTGTCGTAGAAATCACCCGTCCATTCCCAGACGTTGCCGAGCATGTCGTACAACCCGAACGCATTCGCCGCCTTCTGGCCGACGGGATGCGTCGTGCCGCCGCTGTTCTTCTCGTGCCACGCAACTTTGTCCAACTCGGGCTCGCTCGTCAGTCCCGCCCGTGCTGCGAACTCCCACTCCGCTTCGGTCGGGAGCCGGTATTGCGCCACCGCGTTCGTGATGCCCTCCAGTTTGCTCAATGCGGCGCAAAAGGCGTCGGCTTGGTAGGCGTGGGTGTGGTTCATCGGGTGTGTCGGGCCTGGAAACAAGTTTGAGTTCTTTCTCTTCATAACCTTCTCCCATTCTGCGCGCGTCACTTCGTACGTGCCGAGATAGAACGGCTCGGTCAACCGCACGCGATGCAACGGCGCGTCCTTGTCGCCGTCCTTCACGCCCATGTCGAACTCGCCCGGCGGGATGAGCTGGAATTTCATCCCTGCCGCGTTCGTCCACTGCACCGGCTTGCCGAGCTTCGCCGCCCATGCTGCCTGTGCTGCCTTCGCTTTCTCGGGTGTATCAATCAATGAAATGCCGGCATCCTGCGCCGTGAGAGGGGGCGCGAGAATCAGCAAACAGAGCGCAACGGAAAGAATGGCAGTTCTCATCGGCATGACGATTCGCGACGCTAGCCGGTTCCGAACGGATCGGGCAAGCGATGATCGTTTGTCAGTTCGCAAGACAACTTCATCGGCGCTTCGATTCCCGCGAAGCCGCGAGCACAGCCGTCCCCGCCTCGCTCAGAAACACCTCGTCCTCGCCGAGTCCGATGAACCGAAAGCCGCGACGGATGCTCTCCCGGACCTGCTCGGGGCGCGTCACGTATGCCATGCTGGCCACGACGCCGTGACGCTTGCAACTGCGGACCACCCGGTCGAGCGCCTGTTGATATTCTCTGCGGCACCATCACCCCGTGCGCGCCGCCATTGAGCGCCTGGCCGATGAGATGCGAGTCGTTGCGCGGGACGCGCACGAGTGGCGTCGTCGCGCTGCCGCCCATGGCCTGCATCATCTGGTGCATCGCCTCGAACGTCAGCGGCGCATGTTCCATGTCGAACAACAGCCAGTCGAACCCGACCCCCGCCAGAATCTCGGCGACGTCGGGGTGGCCAATCGAAATCCACGTGCCGATGGAAATGGATCCCGACTGGAGCTGTTGCTTGATCGTGTTTTTCATTTGCCTCACATCGTCATTCCCGAGATCAATCGTCACTCCCGGTTCAACACATCAATCATCTGCCGCAGTCGCCCCCACTGCAGCTTGTCGAAATGGAACGACAGGCGGGGCAAGTGCGCGAGTTCCGGTTCGTCATCCTCCTCGGGCAGCGGGTCGCACAAAGCGATCCCGGCTTTCGTCACAATGTCCGCAAACTCCTTGTTCAACTTATCGAGCAATGTTTGGCTCGGCGCGTGTTGGAGCCGCACCAGCAGCAGGTCTTTCACGAACCGGATCGAATGATAGTTGCGGTAGAAAGTCGTGATCTCCCGACAGGCTTCCTCGGCGTTGTCGGTGACTTTGAACAGCGCCATGTCCTGTTTCGAGATCAAGCCGCGTCGCACGAGGTGTTCTTCGATGTAGCGTTTCCACGTCTTCCAATACGTCCCGCGCGGTCGGTCGAGGAACACCAACGGCATCGGTTTCCCCTTGCCCGTCTGGATCAGAGTCAACGTCTCGTATCCTTCGTCGAGCGTGCCGAACCCGCCGGGGCAGAGCAAGATGGCACTGGATTCCTTGAGGAACGTCAGCTTGCGCGCGAAGAAGTACTTGAACAGAATCAGCTTGCGATCGCGCTCGATGACGGGATTGGCAGCCTGCTCCCACGGAAGGCGAATGTTGACGCCGAAGCTGCGCTCGCGTCCCGCGCCCTCGTGCCCGGCTTCCATGATGCCGCTGCCGCCGCCGGTGATGACCATCCATCCGTTCTCGGCGATGGCGCGGGCAAACCGCACTGCCTGCTGGTAGTCGGGATCGTGTTTCTGGATGCGCGCCGAACCAAAGATGCTCACCTTGTGAATGCCCCGGTAGCGGGAAAAGACCTTGAACGCATACCGCAGTTCCTTGAGTGCGGCGTTGATGATCTTGAGGTCGCCGCGATTGGCCTTGTCTGCTCCGAGTTTGAGTGCGGTAACGATGATCTCGCGGATCAGGTCCGCGTTCGCCCCATCGCCGACGGCGCGGGAGAGCGCCTCGGCCTGTTCATCGAGTTCGCGATGGCCGGTGGTGTAGTGTCGGTTCGTCATGGCGCGGACTCTACACGAGCGCGGGGACTGCGTCGAGTGGGCGAGGTGGGTTCATCCGCGCAGGGCACTGGCTCGCAAGAGCGCCATCATCGCTTGGGCGTATCGCTTGCCGAGTTCGAAGCCGGCGTCCGAATCAAAATGGACACTGTCTCCCTTGTGGCCGAGTCCGGCCGAGTCCACGCACGCCGTCCAGGGCACGCGAGAGGGAATTTCCATCAGGGCGCGATTGATGGTAGCCGAAAACGGGTCTCTCGGCTCGTCTTCGAGAAACAAGCCGAGTTTTCCCACCACGAACGGAATCTCCTCCGCGCCGAGTGTCGCGTGAAACTCCGCGATCATGCGCGACAGGCGGTCGGCATAAGTGCTGGATTCGGTCTCGGATAACGAGTCGTTCTCGCCTTGCTGCCAGAGAATGCCCTTGAGGGTGCCGGCCCCCATCGCGACACGCGCGCGGGCGAAGGCGTTCTCGAACAGGTCACCCCCGTTCTGCCAACGACGCAGCGGTGTGCCGCCGACGGCGCACGGGACGAGACCGATCCGGACCGCGTCGTGGGGTTCGCCTGCCAGCATCAACCTCGCGAAGCTCAATCCCGGACCAACCCCCGCAGTGGATTTGTCCCAATGGAGTGGTTCTGTGACAACGATCCACTCACTATTTCTGTTCAGCGCGAGGATACGCGGGTCGGGCGTGACGGGTGCCGCTGGCAGTGGCCCGCGCCCCGCCATGTTCGACTGCCCCATCAACAGATAGAGATGGAACTGCTCCTTCGCTGGAATCACGGCGACATGTTGCCCGGACGCCGCCAAGTTCCAAGCTAGAAGTGGGGATGGAAAAGCGGGTGACCTCGGCGTGCGATCACGTCGTGCTCTTCTTCGCGGCTAAGAACAGACGCAAAAGATACGCGACGACTCCCAACGCCACCACGAAACAGATCAGGAACATCAGGAACGGCCCCCATTGCGGGGCGATACGCCACGCGGCGGGGTCGAATTGGCCCGAGAGCTTCAGCAGCCGGACGGTGTGCCGGGCGTGGACCATCGTCAGCATCGAGACGAACAACATCGCGCCGGAAACCCAGAAGCTCTTCTTGAAGAAGAAATGCAGCGAGCCGAGCGAGAGCACCACGCCGAGCGTCAACCCCCAGATTGCCGTTGTGCGCATGAAGGCGGCGAGGTAGTCGTGCAGCGAGAGCAGGTATGCCACCCCAAGCAATGACGCCAACACCATTCCTCCTACGAAAAACTCCTTCCCGACCCGGCACGTCTCCGGTTGGTTGCGTCCGAGCATGCCGACGAAGAAGCCGCCGACGGTGACGGCGCCGAGCATCATGTGCAGCCAGCGCAGCAGGTAATCGCCCACGTCCGGATTCCAGACGAGGCCGGACTGATCCTGCGCATAAAGGCTCTGGATGAGCTTGGGGTTTTCCGCCATCGAGAACACGGAGCTGTAGCTGATCGAGACATAGACCAGGCCGATCAACGCCAGGCATAGGGCAGCCTTGCTCACCTTGCCGGTTTTCTCTCCTTGGAACGCAGCGCGGTAGAGCGCGTAATAGGCGATGATCACGACGAACACGATCATCAACCAGAACCAGCCGCTCACGATCGCCGCGGAATAGACCTGCCGGTGATACACCATCTGCACGAACAACAGCGGTGCGACCCCGAGCGTCACCGTGGCCGCCATGGCGACAGGGAAGAGGCGCGCGAACTTGAGCAACGTCGGGTCGTCCCAGCGTTTCCGAACGGCGGCGTACAGGGCGATGATGATGCCGCCGATCAGGAAGTTCATCGCCACGAAATGGAGCGTCAGTGTGAGGATGTGGAGCGTCGTCAACACCCAGAGCGGCGCGGAGATGAATTCGTGAGCGGGGCCGTTCATTTCACGTCCCCGCTGCTGTTCTTGGACCGTTCGAACCTAAGCTCCGCAGGAGCGAAATGTTTGTAGAACCCGACACAATCCCCTCGACCAAGCCCCGTCAGGGGCGGCATCGAGGTGGCAACGACCTCGTTATGTCGCTCCTGACCGAGCTTGATGCGATGCACCTGCGGTTGACTATAAACAGATCGCCCCTGACGGGGCTTGAGACTGCTCGCAACCTTCAATTCATTGGAAACAGCGGAAGAATTCATTTCTTTGCCTCGTTGCCGAGTTTCTGCAGATAGGCGATGAGCGCGGCGCGTTCGGAAGCCGGGCCGGTGTAGGCGGGCATGCCTTCACCGAGCGTGTCCGAAATATCGAGCAGGCCGCCCAGGTCGTCGGCGCTCAGGCCGGCAAAGGATTTCGACTTGTCGCTGGCTTTGCCGACTTCGTGGCACACGCCGCAACGGACGTCGTACGCGCGTTTGCCGAGATCCGTCCCCTGTTCCTTGCAGATCGCGTCGAGCGGGCGCTGGTCAATGTGTTTGAAAATGTGGTCGGCGGTCTTGTCCGCGTCCTCCGCAGTGCCGAGGAACGGCGGCATGTTCCCGCGCAGCAGGTGCGTGGATCGAACGATCGAAGCGATGAACGCGCGGTCGGTACCGTCGAACGCGGGCTTGAGCGGTTTGTACCCGTCGAACGTGTGGCAACTCCGGCAGGAGTGACGGAACAGGTCCGCGCCGTCGTCGCCGGTCCTGTACGCAATGTGAGTGAGATAGCCATCCTTCTTGTAGATTTCAGCCTTCGCCACCTCGAGGCCGTTCCCGTACATATAGCCGGCAAGGATGTACGGTTTGCGAATGGACTCGCGGAATGATTCGAACGCGCCGAACCACGCCAGCCCGAGCACCATCAACACCACCGCCACGGTTACCGGCAACCGCCGCGCGATCAAGATGCCAATCACCAGCACCACCGCGAGCGCTACCGCCAGCCAAATGGAATAATGCATCGCCTCCATGGGTGTCCGCATGACTTGCGCCGCCTTGATCGTGATCGCGGAAGGTATGGCTTTCCAGTACCAGTACTGCGACAGCACCGTCACCACCAGGCCGGCAATGCCCCACCACGATGTGTAACGCACCGTCCGCGCTTTGAAGTCGCCGGGCTCGTATCGCGATACGACGAGCAGCCCGTACAATCCCGCCAGCATGATGCAGACGCCCGTGCGGAAGACCAGCGACGGCCAGTAGGTCTCGTTGAAGAAGCCGTCCCAGAAGTTGCCGGTCTCGAGCCAGCGTCCCGGCGTCAACATGAACGTGACGATGCCGTTGATGACGACCAGCGAGAGCCACGCGAAAATGAAGTAGATCCACCCCACCGCGATGTGCGCCTCGGCGGACATTCGTTTCCAGCCGTAGTAGTAGAGGATGGCGGCGGCGAACTCGACGACGAAGAACGTCCACTCGGTCGCCCAACCCCAGACGTAGTTGTGGATCAGCGCTTCTGTGGCGAGTGGGTTGAGCAGGCCGATGATGAACCAGATGCCGACGCCCGTCAGCGCGCCCGCGACGAGCGTGACCAACGCGAAGAACCTGCTGAGTTTTTCCAGGAACTCGAGCGTTTGCTGGTCGCCGCGTTTCCGCGCGCGTTGCTCGGTCACGACCAGGTACAGCCCGCCGCCGATGGCGAAGTGGGAAATGAATACGTGCACGACGGCGATGACGCCCATCAAGACTCCGTAACCAATCGGCACGTCCCAGAATGGATAAATCATAGTCGCATCCGGTTGACGACTCTCAGTGTAACTTCCCCTCGTGCCGAGAATAGACACGCAATTCGCCGGAAGGCAAATCGAATCAGTTGGAGTTGCCTTCATCCTCGCAGAGATTGATGATGGCGGCGCTGATGAGCGAAATCACTGATGGCCGCCGCCTTGTCGCCCGGCTGGATCCCACTGACTGTCCGGAAGGCATCGTATTCCGCATGGCTGAACCGGACCAGTCCATCGAGAAGCGCTTCTTTCCCGGCTGGATCAACGCCACCACCATCCCCGGCCACGTCGGAAGCTGGCGACAGTGTTGCGTGGTGAAGGAACACGACTCGGGACGCGTCGTCCTCGAGCACAGCATGAAGGACAATGGCACGCTCCTGACCGGCGAGCCGGAATGGAACGGCTACACCATCGAAGCGGAGACCCGGCAATTCCTCGATTCGGCCCTACCAAACGATGCCGATGAGTTCTGCATCACCGCGCGGACGGGAATCGTGTTCCGCGTCCAGACCGTGCGGCGCTACTACCAATTCTGCATGGAGAAGTTCGGACGCTTCGTGTTGTACCGTCGCCGCGACGACCAGCATGTGGCGCTCGGCGAACTCGTCCAGCCGGTGGATCGCGCGCGCTACTACCGGCTGCGCGTCGAGACCGAAGGAATTCGCATCCGTTGTTTCGTGGACGACAACCTCGCCTTTGCAAATACCGACGAGGCGTATCCCAACGGCAAAGTCGGCTGGCGGGCTTGACGGTCCCCATGAGCGAAACGACCACGGTGCGCGCCGCTCGTGCGCGGGAAGCGCGCGCTCAGGAAACCGAGCGCCGCCGGCAGCGGTGTCCGCAGATGAAACTCTGGCGCGAACTCAACGTCGGCCCCTCGCGCCTCCATCGCCCTGCCACTCGCCGGACCACACATGCTCGGGCGAAAACCCTTGTTCCGAGGGAACACTTGCTCGCCGGGCCAAATCTACTTCGTCCAACTCCAACCGCCTCCCGCGCCGAAGAGCTTGCTTCTGGCCGAGGACTCCAGTGGCGACGGCTGCGACGAGATCCTCGCGGGCTACACGTTGCTCGACCATGACGGACGCATTCTCTGGCGCGTCGAGGGCTGCGAGTATTTCGACTGCTACCTCGGCGGACGCCATCCCGACATCGTCCACATCGGCAAGCTCGACGGAAAGGAATTGAGCGTAGTTATTGCCGGTGGCCCCGACGGCGCGATCTTCGCGAATGTTCGCACTGGCGAAACCAAAGCCCGCCACCGCATCGGTCACGCTCAGGCATTGGCCGTTGGCAACGTTTGTCTCGAACGGCCCGGCAGCGAAGTGTGGATGTTCACCGCCTGGGGCAACTGGGGAATCGTTACGCTCTTCAGCGGCACCGGCGATGAGTTGTTCCAATTCCAGCCGTTTCATTATTGCGCGCGCATGTTCCCGGTCAAAAACTGGGGCGGCGAAGGTCGGGACCTCCTCTTCCTCTCGACAGACGATCATCTGTGCGGCCTCTGGGATGACGAAGGTCACCTGGTCGTACCGATGCCCGCGCCGTTTGACATGCCGCGCAACCCGCTGGAGTTTCCGAAGGCGTACCCACAAATCGTGATCGTGGATGTGCAACCCGATGGTCGCGATGAATTGTGCCTCTTGGAAGGCGGCATGGTCCGCCTCTATTCCCTTGGTTGATTCCCAGTCCCCGTTTCCGCATAGTACCATTTAGACATACGATCGTATGTCCAAATGGTACAAACTACCCAATTGAGATTGCCAGGTGTGATACCAATTCTGGATGGCGTCCTGGGATTCCACTGCCTTCCTTGCTTCGGAATCCCCCATATATAGGCCAAAATTGGCGATCACGAGGTGCTCCATTTTCCTGAGATCCCGGTTACTTGGAAGCAACGGTTGTATCCCGATCGTTCCGTTTAGGCGCACGATCGTATCTCTAAATTTGCTTTTCCCACTGAGTGCGATTGTGGTAGAAGTTGGCGATGAAAACACGGATTCCACCGCGTCTGAGCCTGTTCTTGTACGATGTTCTCGACCTCATCGAGGACATGGCATTTTTCGCAAGCCGTCCGGGCATGACTCGGATGAGCCGCTACTGGGGTTACGCCGAGGAACGAGCGGCGTATCGTGCCTTTCAACGATGGGAAAGGCTTCAGTATCTCGAAGCCGAGTACAAGGGGGAACAGGTGCTTTACCGGCTCGGCGACAAGGGGAGGGATTTGCTGCAACGAACGCGACCCTCCGCGGATGTGCGGCGGCGGACCTGGGACGGACGATGGCGGATGGTTGTGTTTGATTTTCCCGAGGTTGCGCGCAAGGCGCGCGACGCATTCCGCCGCACGCTACAGGATCAACGTCTCGGCTGTCTTCAAAAGAGCGTGTGGATTTCACCGGATCCCATCATCCCTCAGTGGAAGAAGCTGCTCAAAGAGATCAAGCTCACAGACTGGGTGTTGCTGTTCGAGAGCGCGGAGTTGGGGCCGGTGAGCGATGTCGAGGTCGCCGAGCGGGTGTGGTCGCTGAAGGAACTCGATTCGCGATACAAACAACACATCGCGGCATTTGGGTCCGTGGCACGAAGGCTTCGTTCCGCGCGCAGCTTCGCAGCACTCGAGGGCGAGTTGGGGTGCGATGCGCGTCGGGCGAGCCAGGCCTATTTCGACATCCTGCGCGATGATCCGCTGCTGCCTATGGCGTTGTTGCCCTCGGACTATGCCGGCATCGAGGCCGATGCGCTGCACAAGACGGTGCGAACGGAGCTGCGCCGATTGCTTCTCGAACAGAAACCGTGAGGGGCGTATGCCTGCCTGCCGCCTCGGAAGGTGCCGCGTGTCTCGTTCATTGCGTGTGACCGTTTAGACGTACGATCGTACGTCTAAACGGGCCGGGGGGCGGTTGCGGCAGGAAAATTGCCGGGGGCACCGCGCATGTTTGAGATTGCATCGGCACCCATCGCGGATTCTACTGATGGCGTTGACCGGAAATGGATCACAATGAAACGCATTCTGCTGGTTCTTGGCATTGTGGCCGCGGGAAGCGCCTGCCCCGCCGTCGAATCGCACGATGCCAGTTGGCGGTATCCGACGATGGTCGTGCCGAAGATCGCGCAGGCGCCGACCGTGGACGGGGCCATCGGCGACGCGGAATGGAGCAAGGCATCGTTGTTTCCGCCGTTGGTGAGCATGGACCCGATCCGCGCGCCGGGGTTGCCGCCGAAGGAACGGACGTGGGTGTGGATGGCGTACACGGCCGACTCGCTCTTCATCGCGTGGCGTCAGGATTTGCCTCCGGCGGAACTGCCCGTGACGGCAAAGGCAACGCAGCGGGACACCGGCGAAGGCAGCGATAATACCGTGAATCTCTGGCTCGGGCTGAATGAATCCAGCCCCGAGGTGGTCAACATCTCCGGCAACGCACTCTCCAACCTCTACGATCGGCGACTCGACAAGGGTGGCATTCATTGGAATCCGAACCTCACCTACAAGTCGCGCGTGCTGCCGACCGGCTTCGAAGGCGAGCTGCAAATTCCGTTCAAGGAACTGGACCTCCCCGGCGCGCCGGCCGATGGCACGAAGTGGGCCAGCTACCTTTATTCAGGTTGGCGCAAGGGCGGCGACCAGTTGTTCGCGTGGCCGTACGTCGGATGGCGGATGAAAGGGCAGACCGGCTACCTCGTGTTCAGCGAGAAGGGGAACGCGGTGCGTTTCGAGGAGAACGGCGCGGTCAAGGCGCTGGGTGAGATCAACGCGACGACAAAACTTCTTCATCGGAAGGAGAAATCGAAGCTGAGCTACAACCCGCAACTCTACACTGCGATGCAGGTCAGCCAGATCGAGGGCGGGACGTTTGAGAGCCTCGACAAAATGGTGGGTGACGCCCTGGCACCGTTCCAGCCCGCGTCGAAGATCGAGCCGCCGGGCGAATACCTGCTCCGATACGAAGTGAAAGCAGGCGACGAGCTCGTCGCAAGCGGCGTGCAGGCGTATTACAAACCGCCACCACTCGATTTGGACGCGACGCCGTTCTTCCTCAGCAAGCAACTCTTGCTCGTCGAAGCGCAGGCCGACAATGACGACGCGAAGTCGGTCGAGGTGAAGCTGAATCCCGGCGGGCAGAGCATGCAGGGCGAGTTCAAAGCGCGTCGCGCGACGCTGAGGTTTCCGGCCGACAAACTTGCCGAGGGGAATTACGAACTCACGGCGGAAGCAAAAAACGCGGACGGCAAGATCATCAGCAAGGCATCTCATTCCATCGCCAAGCCCGCGGCGCCCGATTGGTGGACGATGGAGGAGGGATTCGAGCCGCTGATTCCGCCGCCGTGGACGCCGCTGAAGGGCAGCAAGCACAAGGTCGAGCTGCTCGGGCGCACGTTTGAGTTCGCGTCCCTCGCGCTGCCTTCTCAGATCGAAACCCGCGGCCAGAAGATCCTCGCCGGGCCGATCGAGTTTCGCACCGCGCAGCCCTGGACGAAGAGCCGCCTTGAAGTATTGAAGAACAGTGGCAACGCGGTGATCTATGAAGGACACAGCGCTGTGGACAACTTCGCTCTGCGCACGACCACGCGGGTCGAGTTCGACGGATTCATGTACGTGGACCTCGATCTTACCGGCAGCGGTTCGGTGGATCAGCTCGACCTCGTCATCCCGTTCAAGAAAGAGCACGCGACGCTGATGCAGAACTACTGCAAGGCCAGCGGGCCGGGCGATCCGAACTGGAAGAACCCGAACGAGCCGGATCATCCTTACAAGAAAGGCCGCCGCTTCGTGGGCGAGGTGCCGCAGTACACGCTCAAGACGCCGCCGATGCTGACGACGTGGATCGGCACGGACCATTGTGGGTTGGAGTTCTCGTGCGATTCGTCGCGTGGCTGGGCGATGGCGAAGCCAAACGAGGCGATGGAGATTTCCCGCGAGGGCGACAAGGTGTTGTTGACGGTTCATTTCATCAGCAAGCCGGTGAAGTTGTCGAGCGAGCCGCGTCGCATCCGGTTCGGACTCGTGGCGACGCCGACAAAGACGATCCTGCCCTACATGCAGAAGGCGCGGTTCTACGACGACTGGCATCTGTTCCTCCTGCCCGGCCAATGGGGCGAGTATCCCGTGTGGCATCCGCCGCTGAAGAAACCCGAGTTGATCGAGAAGAACAAGAAGTGGGTCGCCAGCGTCCATCGCAGCGGAAAGAAACTGATGATCAACGGCGGCTGGAACATCTCCGCGCAGTGGGACGGCTGGGACACGTGGGGCAAGGAGATGATCGCCGAGCCGTTGTCGAATGTCAGCTTCAGCGACTGCAAGCAGTTCGCCGCGTGCTACAACACGCCCTATGCCGCGTTCATGGCGAACAGCTTCGGCTACAACGCGCGCCTGCTCGGGTTCGATGGCATTTGCTTCGACACGGTCGTGCCGAGCTACGAGTGTCAGAGCCTCGAACACGGCTGCGGTTGGTACGATGACGACGGCAATCTCTGGCCGACGTTTCAGACGTTCGCGCAGCGGGAAATCTGGAAGCGGCTCTATCGCATATTCCACGGCGGCGTGATCAAGGAAGGCTGCGTTCCCGTGCCGAACGCCGCCGGGCCGTTGATGGCGGTGCATTCGTTCGCCGACATGCACCACATCGGCGAGGGATACTACATGCACGCCGCGACGCTCAAGGACGGGATGCCGCCCGACATGATCCGCGCGAGCATGACCGGCGAGCAATACGGTTTTCGCACGGAGGTGAACCTCAAGGGCGGGCCGTTGTTCTGGAACGACAAGAACGCTGCCATCCTCGTCAACGGCGCCGAGCCGCGCTTCCACGATTACCGGCACTGGCGGATCGGCTACGAGGCGCATTCCAATCCTGCGATCTCGATCTGGAACGCGTTCGAGTGGGTGGATCGCTGGAACGCAAAATGGATGGGGCATTGGGAGAACAAGGAAGTGTCGAGTGTCGAGTGTCGGGTGTCGAGTGTCCAGAAACCGATGGTGCTGACGAGCTTGTATTGGAACGAAAAGCTCAAGCGGGTCTTGGTTGTCCTCGGGAACTACGAGCTTGAGCCGTTCGACGATGTGGAAGTGAAGCTCGATCTCAAGAAGCTCGGATTGAAGGAGTCGGTGTTCGCCGAGGATGCGATCACGCTGGAGCCGGTCGCCATCAGCGCCGACGGCGTGATGAAGCTCGACGTGCTCGGCCAGCGCTACCGGCTCATCCAGGTGTCGCCGGACCGTCCGCAGTTCGACGATTCGAAACTCGGGCCAAACCTGCTCGCCGATGGCGGCGCGACCGTGGACAAGACGTGGTCGTCCGCGCCGGTGAAACTCGAACCGAACTCAACCTACACCGTCAGCGCGCAGATCAAGATAGACAAACACATGGGCGCCGACAGCAAGAACCCGAACGTGATGACGATGTTTGCTCCGAGCATCGGCCATTTCGTCTCGATCCGCCTCGAAGGCGACGGCGTACATGGCATCAACGCCACCAACTCAATCTCCCTGTGCAACGTGAAAGGCACGGACGAGTTGACACCATACCCCGAAACCGACCACTACAACCGCGGTTATGTTCCCCAGTACTGGGAGAAGACGCCCGGCTGGATGACCGTCTTTTTCCCGGTCGCCACCGGCACGAACGCCGTGGATGGCAAAGTGGCGATCGCCGTTACCGATGCCGGGCAGGCGCAGGTGAGGGATTTTGCTGTGAGGAAAGTAAAATGAACGTGGGGCAGCCCAGTGTGCGGTCACTGCCAGCGGAAGCTTGTATTCCAAACCTTCGTCCGCACAAGCGATACGTTCGGAGTACAGGCTTCAGCCTGCGCTTTGGCTTTGCCGCCTCGGCCATCCTCTATCTTCTATCCTCGATCCTCGATGCTTCCGCGCAGACCGGCACCCTCACCTATCCGCTGAAAGACAACTTCAATTTGCGCGAAGGCACGATCGAATGCTGGGTGCAGTTCCCGTTCAACTTCTCCGATTACCTGCCGGCGAAGGAATTCCAGACGCTCGCTGTGCTGTTCGATATCGAAGGGGAGAAAGGCACCTTGTTGGCCAGCCATTTCGTCGGGGCGATGTTCGGCGAAAACAACGGCGGCTGGTTTTTCCGTCCCGGACCGAAGCCGATGTTGTTCGGGCTCAGCGCGCCCGCGTTGTGGAAAAAGGGAGACTGGCATCATGTGGCATTCTCGTGGAAACGGAAGATGATGCGCGGGTATCTCGATGGCAAGGAAGTGACCTATCGCGACCAGCAGGCGACGCTCGAAGAGATGTTCGGGTCGGTCACGGATCAGCCGTTGATGTTCGGCTGCCGGTGGAACAAGGCGGCGCGGTTTGTGTTGGACGACGTGCGTGTGTCGGCGGTCGCGCGCGGGCCCGAGGAACTCGGTTTCGCGGTCGGCGAACTCAAGCCCGACCCTTACACGATGGTGCTCGATTCGTTCGAGTGCGATTTCGTTCCCGACGGCAAGCTGCTCACGAAGCCGAAGGTCTTGCTCCATGGCGAGGGCGGCAAGGTCAGCGCGGGGTGCGTGTTTGTGGACGGAAAATTCGGGAAGGGACTGTCGTTGTACAAGCCGTGAGAGGGTTATCGAATGACAGGAGGCATTGAACAGCTTGCGTTGGGAGTTCAAGCTTCAGCTTGTCGGGCTTCGGAGAAAAACAAGCTGAAGCTTGAACTCCAAACGAGAGCTTGCAGAGCGAGTACCAACTAGTCATGCCCTATCGCTGGAGACAACTCACGGATTCGGAGCGAGTGAGACTTCTCGAATGGCGCCGAGCATCCCAATACCCCTGGCACAGTCCGCGCCACATTGAGCTTGATTCCCCTTACTTCCATCTCAGCGCCGCGTGTTACGAGCACCAGCCCCTCGTCGGTGTGACCGTCGAACGCCTCCAACGCTTTCAGGAAGCTCTGCTCGCGACCTTGCTTATTCATTCCAGTCAGGTCATCGCGTGGTGCGTGTTGCCGAATCACTATCACGCGCTCGTTGAAGCCGAGAAGGTACTGCTCGTTCTGAAAGACATCGGACTCATGCACGGTCGGTCGTCGCATCAGTGGAACGGGGAAGACAATCAACGCGGTCGCAAAGTCTGGTTCAACTGCGCCGAGCGCGCGATCCGGGGCGAGCGCCATTTCTGGGCGACGGTGAACTACATCCCTCACAATCCGGTGCATCACGGCTATGTGGAGCAGTGGCAGGACTGGCCGTTTTCGAGCGCCGCGAGCTTTCTCGAAACGACGGGAAGGGAAAAGGCGGAGCGAATCTGGAAGCTGTATCCAGTGTTGGAGTACGGAAAGGGCTGGGACGATGCGAAGCTTTAGCGCTGCGAGCAGCAGGACAAAGTACCGAGCGGCAGAAAGCCGGTTTCAAGCTTGCGTTCGGAGTTCAAGCTTCAGCTTGTCTGGAAACCTGGGTCGGCTGCCCAACAAGCTGAAGCTTGAACTCCAAACGTTAACACGTCACCACGCTCGGTAACTCGAAACGTACCATTGCATGAGAATCGTCGTTAGCCTGATTACCCTATCGGTCGCAGGTGGTACAGGAGTCATCCAACTTCCGGCCGACAACCACATTGCCCATTGGCAACGCTACCCGCTCCTCGCCGTCCCGCTCGTCGAGACAGCGCCGGTGGTTGACGGCACGGTGGACACGCGCGAATGGTTCGCCGCCAGCCGCATCGGTTATCTGCTCGACGAGAAGACGGGGGAGGCGGGCATCGAGCCATCCGCGATCGCCGTGGGCTCGACGCCGACGCACTTGCTCGTCGCGTTCCAGTTCGCCCGGCCCGAACACGCCCGGCTGCCCACGATGGAGGACGTCTTCGAGATACACCTCGATCTCGATCATGGGCACAACAACGCGGCGACGCTTGTAGGCAACTTCGAGAAACTGCTGAGCGCATCAACAGAGCTGGGCGCGGTCGAGTACAAGGCGCGGATCACGGATCAAGGCTGGGAAGGCGAGCTTTCGATTCCACTGCAGACCAAGCCGGGTCAGATTGTCGGCGCAAACTTTGTCCGACGGGAGAAGACACCGGCCGACCGCGCATGGCTCTGGTCGTACACGGGACGATTCCCTCCCGGCATCCGCAACTTTGGCCACCTCGTATGCACCGGCGCGCCGCTCGCGGTCTGGGTTGATCCCGCGGGATGGCTGCAGGGCAACCGGGAGGCAGGACTGGTGTTCTCCGCGGTGAATTTCTCGGCTGAGGAAGTTGCGCTGAAGTTGTCCGCACACGTCCGGACAAGTGAGAAGGCGAAAGAAATGAGCCTTCTTCCCACGCTGGACGACGCGACCACCGACGACCTCGGTCGCCCGCGCGGGTCAGTGGCCGAAGAGGTGACGAAGGCGATGCAGGCGTTTGCAACCGTGACGAACGTGGACATCGCGTTGCGAGTGCCTGCTCATGGACGCGAGTTGGCGCGCGTTTCCGTTGCGGACGCGCCCGGGGAGTATCTCGCTGGCTTCGCGGTTCAGCGGAGCGACGCTGTGATCGCTGGAGGCGTTGTGCCGTTCCGCGTGCCGGCGCCTCTGGGCGTGAAGGTGCAGGGTCACCTGCTGCTCTCGAAGGCGCTCGATTACGAGATTGACCTGCAAAGGCTGAAAGAGAGCATCACGTCGAACACCACGCTACGAGTCGTGGCCAAAGGGCCGTCGGAGCAGGAAGTGGCGCACGAGGAGTTCCGCGGACTCATGGGCAAAGCGAAAATCCACGGCGTGTTCCGCTTCGAGCCAAACCTGGGCGCGAACTACCGGGTCGTCGCCACACTCCTCGAAGGCGACAAAGTGATTGCCAGGAATGATGCGTTTCTCACCGCTCCGCCGAAGGAGACGGTCCCCGATTGGTGGATGATGAACGAGGGAAGCTCCCCGCTGATCCCGCCGCCATGGACACCCGTCCAGGCCGGGAAGCGTTCGGTGCAGGTGCTCGGGCGCAAGTATGAGTTCGACAAACTCGCGTTGCCGTCGCAGCTCACCACGCGCGGAGTGCCGATGCTCGCGGGACCGATCGAGTTGCGAGCCGCTGAGCCGTGGCAGAAGTCGCAACTCAAGCTCGTGGAGAACCAACCGGACTTCGCGGTGTATGAGAGCGAGAGCGTGGCCGGTGGTACGAGGCTGAAGGTGCGTTCGCAGGTGGAGTTCGACGGCTTCACTTACGTTGAACTCGATCTTACCGGAAGCGCTCCCCTCGACAGGCTCGATCTCATCATCTCATTTAAGAGGGAGCACGCCACGTTGATGCAGAACTACTTCAAGACGGGCGGGCCGGGCGATTACCAGTGGAAAAACCCGCATGATGAGGCGAATCCCTACAAGCGCGGCCGCCGTTTCGTCGGGTTCGTGCCCGAGTACACGCTCCAAACGCCGCCGATGCTGACGACGTGGATCGGCACGGATCACTACGGCCTCGAATGGTCGTGCGATTCCTCTCGGGGCTGGGGGATGAGCGATCCGAACAAAGCGATGGAAGTCTCTCGCGACGGCGACCGCGTACTGTTGACGGTTCATCTTATCAACAAGCCGGTCACGCTCACGGAAAAGCCGCGCAAGATTCGCTTTGGCCTGTGCGCGACTCCGACGAAGACGTTGCTGCCGTACCTGGCTCGGGCGCGGTTCTACGACGATTACACGCCGTACCTGCTTCCGATGCAGTGGGGCGAGTATCCGGTCTGGCATCCGCCCGTGAAGAACCCCGGGTGGATCGAGACGAACAAGACCTGGATCGCCTCGACGCACGGTGCCGGCAAGAAACGACTGGTCAACGGCGGCTGGAACATCTCCGCGCAACCGCCCGAGTGGAACATCTGGGGTCGGGAGCTGGCCCTCGAGCCGTTGCAGAACGTCAGCTTCGAGAACAACAAGCAGTTTGCCGGGTGTTACAAGACGCCGTACGCACCCTTACTCGCGAACAGCTTCGGTTACAATGCGCGGTTGCTTGGGTTCGACGGCATCCGCTTCGACACGGTCATTCCAAACTACGAGTGCAGCAGCCTCGTCCACGACTGCGGTTGGTACGACGACGACGGCAACTTGTGGCCAAGTTACTCGGTCTTCGGTGCGCGCGAAGCGTGGAAGCGGCTCTACCGGATTTTCCACGGCGGCGTGATCGAGAAGGGATGCATCCAGACTCCAAACGCCGCCGGGCCGTTGATGGCGGTGCATTCATTCAGCGACCATCACGAGATCGGCGAGGGCTACTACATGCACGCGAAGACGCTCAAGGACGGCATGCCACCCGACATGATCCGCGCGAACATGACGGGCGGGCAGTATGGTTTCCGCGCCGAGGTGAGCATCAAGGGCGGGCCATTGCATTGGAACGAAAAAATCGCCGCGTGTCTCGTCAACGGCGCCGAGCCCCGATTTGAAGACCATCGGGGCTGGAAAGCCGGGTACGAGGCGCAGGCCAAACCCGCCGTGTCGGTGTGGAATGCGTTCGATTGGGTGGATCGGTGGAACGCGCGGTGGCTCGGACATTGGGAAAATCAGGGCTACGCGAATCTCCAATTACCAATAGCCAATTACCAATTACCAATGGTCATGGCTAGCTTCTGGTGGAATGCGAAACTCAAACGTGTGCTGTTGGTGCTCGGAAACTACGAGACCGAGCCGTTTGACGACGTGGAAGTGAAGCTCGATCTCGCGAAGCTCGGCCTGAAAGGCAAGGTGTACGCCGAGGACGCGATCACGCTGGAGCCGGTGGCGATCAGCGCCGACGGCACCATGAAGCTTGATGTGTATGGGCAACGTTACCGGCTCATCAAGATTTCGCACGAACCTCCGCGGTTCCGCGATGAGGCCTTGAGCGACAACCTGCTTGCCAACACGCCCGCCGTCGTGGACAAGACCTGGCAGTCGGACGAAGTGAAGCTCGAACCCAACTCGGTGTACGTGGTGAGTGGGCAACTGAAGATCGACAAGCCGATGGGCGAAGGCAGCGCCAATCCAAACGTGATGACGATGTTCAGTCCGGGAATCTACCACGCTGTGTCTCTCCAGCTTGCCGGCGAAGGCGTTCACGGCATCGTCGCCACCAACACTCTCGGCCTGTGCGGAGTGAAGGGGCAGGAAGGCTGGTTTCCGTACACCGACACGCCGACATACAAGCTGAACTACTACCCGAAACACTGGGAGAAAACGCCCGGCTGGATGACAGTGTTTCTGCCGGTGGCCACCGGGACAAACGCGACCACCGGACGGGTGGCGATTGGAATCACCGATCCCGGCCAGGCGCAACTGAGGGACGTTGTACTGCGAAGGTTTGTCCGATGAGCGGGACGTCGTGTTCCTGGCGCCAGCGTTCGGAGTACAAGCTTCAGCTTGCTTCGAGGATGAATCCCGGACAAGCTGAAGCTTGAACTCCAAACGCAAGCTACAATGCGTCAAACAAGGGACACAATCAGCTCGCTGTGCATGTTCTCCACGTCCCGTGTTCAGACGCTCACGTTCGGAGTTCAAGCTTTAGCTTGGCACCGCTTTCATTGAAGGGAATCGCAATGCCCATCCGCCCCCACATCGAGCGTCGTTACGAACTTCTCTTCGGCGCGGAATTGCAGGACCGGATCGCCGAGCGCGCCATCGCCTGGGTGCCGCTCGGGCCGTTGGAGAGACACGGCGAGCATCTGCCGTGGGGACTCGACGGGCTGAAGGCGCACGCGCAATGTCTCCGGCTCGCGGAGCGGTTCGGCGGTGTCGTGTTGCCGGCCATCCACGTGGCGGGAATCCACGATCCGTGGCACAAGGATCGTGAAACCGAGCGCAAGATGCAGGCGGAAGTGGGCGATTGGTATCTGCGCTACGACACGCTTCGTGCATTGGCCGAGGACATCATCACCGGCCTGGCGAACATCGGGTTTCGATTGATCGTGTTGAACAGCGGCCACTACCCGGCCGTGCAGGGGAAGTTGCTCAAGCAGGTCGCGGCGGAAATGCAGCCGAAGTGCCCGGCGCGGATCATCGCGTTTGACGAAGAGGATGCCGGCATCAAGCTCGACCATGCCGGCACGGTTGAGACGGCGGCGTACATGGCGTTGTGCGGCGAACCGCGTTTGCACGCCGTGCGCGATGAGCAGAAGAACAAGATCGGCTTCTGGAACGAGAAGACTTCGCCGACGGCAGCGACGAAGGAGTTTGGGCTTGCGTGCATGAGCAAAATCGAAGCGTATTTTGGGAAGGTGATTGCGGACTGGGTTGGACGCGGCTGAGTTCAGGTTCGGAGTACAGGCTTCAGCCTGCGAATCTCCCGCAAGCTAAAGCTTGTACTCCAAACGCTCGCGCCGTTAAGAACAATCCTTGTGAAATACAAGCAGGCCGACTTCGTTTCCGCCATCCTCCGCGGCGCAGACTGGCTGGTGGACTGCGCGCAGGATCGCGATCGCCGCTCGCCGACCTTCGGCGCCATGCGCAACGGCTACTGGGTTGGACTCGGGCACTGGGAATGGTTCGAGCCGGTATGGCACACGGGCCAAGCCATACTTGCGCTGCTGATCGCTCATCGGTTAAGTGGCGAGAAGCGTTACCGGGCAGCGGCCATCTGTGGCGGCGAGTACATTTTGCGTCAGCAGATTGTGTCGCGCGGCGACCCGGTTCGCCACGGTCACATACGCGGATACGTCAAGCCAGACAGTCCGCTGTCGAACAACTCGACATTTCTGGAATCGCTTTTGGGGTTGCTCGAACTCCACAGGATCACGGGGGAGGCAAAATGGCGTGACGCGTTGCTCGACGCGCTCGAGTGGACAATCCGCAACGCCTGGCTCGAACGAGATGGGTTGATCCTCGATACATTTGACTGGAAAACAGGCGCACACCTGCGTCCAAACGCCGACTGCAAGCGTGTGTTCACTCCCGCGCAAATCCGCAAGCTCGGTATCCGGGCTTCCGCGCGACCGTTGATCGAGGACTCGATGTTCCATCGTGCCTACCGCGTCACTGACGATCCGAAATACCTGCGCGTCTTTCGCCGGCTCGCCGATCGGCTCGTCGCAGATCAAGATGAATGGGGGAATTGGATCGGCTACATCCCGTGCGACCCGTTCGTGGGACGTTTCCAAGCACGTCAGGCGTGGTGGTGGGGGTACCCCTTGCTCGATGCGTATCGGGAGTTTGGCCTCAAGAAATATCTTCGAGCCGCGATGCGCGCCGCCGATTGGTACGTGCGCGTGCAGCAACGCGACGGCAGCATGTGTTACTCGAATTTCACCGATGGCAGAATGAGTTCCATGCTCGCGATCTGCGGCTCGGCTACCGCGTGCTCGGCGCTGCTCTATCACGAACTCCTCCACGAGTTCGGACAGAAGCAATACCGGGCACCGCTGGAGCGGGCGGTGACATTCCTCCTGACAACGCAACACGGCGAGCGCTTCCCGGATCAGAATGCCCGTGGTGCGTTCTTCGAGGCGTGGGGTGCAAAGCCGGGGTTGGGCGCGCATGTCTATCAGGTGCGCGACATTGCCACCTGTTTCGCCATTCGCGCGCTGGAGAAGCTGCTGTGAATAGACGCGGCCACTTGGTGTGCGCGCGGGGCCGTGCTTTGATGCGTCTCGCCTGCGACCTCGGCGCGCGCGATTTCGACCCCGGGGAGAATCTCGTCCGCCTTACGAGGTCGGATGTGCCCGCGTATGGCGGATGCGCCGTCGGCCACACGAGCCTCGAATACGCCATCGCGTTGCTGGAAACCCGCGGTGATCTCGGGCGGGCGCGTCGAATCCTTCATCGCATCCTCGACTTGCAGGTGCGAGAGGAACGCAATCCCGGCCACGGCAACTTTCCGTTTATGTCGCACTGGAAGGAGGTCAGCGATCCGAACGCGGTTTGTTTCCTAACGCCGAATCTGGTGTACGTGTGGACGCGCCATCGTGACCGGCTCGACACGCGGTTGCGGCGACGACTGTCGGCTGCCTGGCCGCTCTGTGCTCACGCGTTGATGCGGTACCATGTGGTGAAGGAGTACTCGAACATCTTCCTCCTCAGCCTGCTCTCGAAATTCCTTCTGGCTCCACTGTTGCCTCGAAGCGATCTGGCTGCCGTGGCGCGGACTCAATGGCGGGATTGGATGTATTTCACCGCGCGGTACGGGCTGACCGAGTACAACAGCCCGACCTACGTGCCGGTATGCATTTATGCCTTGGAACGACTCCGGGCGTTCGGCCCGCGCGATCTGCGCCAACAGTTCGAGCGCGTTCTCGAATATCTCTACTTCGAGTTCGCTGCGCGCTGGCACGCGCCGTCGGGTTACCTTACCGGAGCCATGTCGCGCGCCTACCCAAATGACATGATCCCGGGACGAAGTTATTCCGCCGTGGTCGCCCACCTCCAGTGGGGAACCGACTGCGACCCCGACTCGCCCATCATCGTGAACTGGCTTTTGAGCGGGTACGTCGCTCCCGCATCCATCGCGCGCATCGCGTTGCACAAGAAGCTCCCGGTTGAGATTCGGTCCGATGTCGCCAATCTCGGCATCCATCGAACCGATTACCTTGCGACAGAGTTCGCTCTCGGAAGCCAGACTGGCAACTTCTGTCACCCGCAGGAAGTGCCGATCTTCATCGCCGTAAGGGGCGAGGGGCCGCGGCGATGCGTGTACATCAAGCCATCATTCCCGCGAGCGGCGCGGTTCATATCCCAGCAGCGTGCGAATCGGGTGCTCGGGTTTTACTCCTTCGATCCGATCACCACGCGTTACTACTACCGCGGATGGAACGTTCGTCCCGAGCCAAACCTTCCCAAGAGCCTGACGTTCGATTGGCAACTCGGCACGCGCGATTTGGTCCGGGAAGTGTGGGTGGAGGGTGAGCGTTGGGATGGCCGCCCGCGATCCCTGAACCGGGACACCTGGCTCGTTGCAGTGTTGGGTTCGGCATGTCTGGGATTGCGGTGTGCGGTGTTGGGCGAACGCCGAAGAGTCCACAACGATCGAGTCCGCTTGGCTTGGGTTGAGGACAGGTTGGTGATGTCGGTGATTGTGTGCGAGGATGCACGGGCGCATGTAGATCGCCCCGGTCTTGCAGCAATGGCTTTCTACCTCCAAGTCGCCAAGGCGACTCACAAATCAACTACGCGCGTCTTTGAAAATGTGAAACACGCTCGTATTCACGCCCGGCGACCTCAGTCCGGGAAGAGCTCATTGCTAGTCAGTATATCTGACGGCGCGGTTCCGCTCACGATATCTGCGCCGGTCGTTCCCAGCATCCACGCCTCGAAACAGGCCCAAATCGAGCCTGATCGTCTCCTTGGGTACTTCCATGGCTCGGGTCACCCACCGTGGTAAACTTGATCGTTCGAAAAGAAAAGATTGACAGAGGGTGTTGGGAAATTGGTTTAGCGATTTGTGAAAAATAAGCCAAATCTGCA
>CAZOTB010000107.1:0-22111 GCA_964582645.1 uncultured Verrucomicrobiota bacterium
GCTGTTGTTGAACACGACCAACGGCGGATCAATGTTGATGTTGCCGCCGTTGCCGGTGGTGGCTTCCGCGGTGAGCGTGCTGTTGAGGAAATAAACGAGCTTGTCCGCCTTGAGCGTGATGTCGCCGCCGTTGTTTGCTGCACTCGCTGTGATGGAACTGTCTTTGACTCGGATGTCGTCCCCGGCGATGACGCTGATGTTGCCGCCGTCGCTGGCTGCGGACGACACGCTCAGGCTGCTGTTGTGCGCAAGACGCACGGACCCATCGAGGTTCAGTGTGACGCCGCCGGCGTTGCCGGTTCCCTGGGCCGAACACTGGATCGAACTGCCGCCGTCCAGTTCGAGGCTCGTGCCCGCGATTTGGATCTGGCCGCCCGCACCGGAACCGAAAGACGAGGAGGTAATCTGCCCGGCGGCGAGGATTGCGGTCGAACCAGCTTGAATCTGGATGTTGCCGCCATCCGCGACCGAGGGGTCGAAGGTCTGGGTGGAAACGACCGCGCCGTTCTCGACGAGGAGAGAATCCGCGGTGATCAGGATGTTGCCGGAGGTGCCGCCAAACGTGCTGGCGTCAACGAGCGCGCCAAACTCCGCTCCATCGAGATGCACGGTGGAACCACTGATTTCGATGTCGCCCGCCGCGCCGGTTCCGCCCGCGAAGGCGCTGAGGAGCGATCCGCCGGAAATATCGAGCGAGTTGGCGGCGATTGCGATCCGTCCCGCGTTGCCTTCGCCGAAGGAGGCGGATTGGATGGCGGAGAAGAACCCGAGCGTCACGTCGGTTGCCTCGATGGAGATGCTTCCGCCATCACCGAGGGTTTGCGTGGAAGCGGAGATCAATGCTCCGTTCTGGATGTCCAGAGAGCCGGTAAGGATTTCGATGGTGCCACCCGCGCCGAGTGTGTCCGGCAAACCCTCCGCGACCGCTTCGAGGCCGGTGAAGGGGAAGATGCCTTCGCCAGCGTCGAGCCGGATAGAGTTGGCGGAAAGCAAAAGGTTGCCGGCATTGCCGTCTCCATCGGTCGAGACCGCGATTTTCGAGCCGTTAAACACTAGCAGCGAGTCCGTCGTGATGGAAATGTCACCACCCTCCGAGGGACCGTGGGTTCGGGTTGAAATGAGAGCGACGTTCCGGGCTTCGAGTGATTGAGTCGTCAAGGTGATGTCGCCCGCACTCCCCTCAAACGCTTCCGTTTGGATGGTGGCACTGAGTTCGTGGGCATCCAGATGGATCGCGTCTGCGGTAATCGAAATGTTGCCAGCATCGCCGGCTCCACTGGATGTAGCGGTGATCCGACCCACGTTCACGTCGAGCCCATCCGCTTCGATTGTGATATCACCAGCTCGACCGGAGCCGGTGCCCTCGGTTTGGATGAAGGGTGTGCGGCCACCCAGCTCGGGTTGCCCATCCAGAAGGAGGGAGGAAGTACGCAGTTGGATGTCTCCGCCTTCTCCCGAGCCGTGAGTGGGGGCCAGGATTTGTGCGCCGTCAATAAGACGGATCGAGTCCAGCGCGGTGAGAGCAATGTTTCCGCCGTCACCGTCGCCGCTGGTGTCCGCCGAAACGCGCGCCAAGCCGGTCATGTCAATCGTGGTGGACTGGATGGTGATGTCGCCGGCATCGCCCGCGCCAGTCGTTCCCACGAAAATGCCTGTCTCCGACTCCGGGCCGCTCACCACCACCGCATTGGCCGAGATGGAAACAGTGCCGCCGTTGCCGGCGTCGGCCGTCGCGGCGGAGATGCTGGCGCCGTTGTGGATGTCCAGCGAGTCGGCTTGGACGAGGATGCTGCCGCCGTTGCCTTCGCCGATGATGTTGTTGGCGAAGATGCCCGTGCCCGATCCGTCCAGCGAGATCGAGGTCGCCGTGATGTCAATGTTTCCACCGTCGCCGGAAAGGAACGTTGAAGCAGAGATTTGTGCTCCATTGGCAATCTCCAAGGTAAGAATACCGTCTTCCCTTGGCACTACGCTGATGTTGCCCCCCTGACCTCCGCCTCCGAACGTTTCGCGAGCAGCGGAGGTGATGCCGGTCAGGAACGAATCATCTCCTCCGCCGTCGAGAGTCAGAAATGAGGTCTGGATCACGATGCTTCCACCGTTGCCGGGACCGTCTGTGGACGCGGAGACGACTCCTCGATTGGCCAATAGGAGCGAATCTGTTTCGATGATGATGTTTCCACCGGGCGCGGAAGCATGGGCCTGTGCTAGGATTTCCCCTCCGTTGCGGACCTCGACCGAGTCAGCCTGAATATGAATATCACCGCTTGGGCCATCGCCGAACGAATCCACCGCGAGTGACGCGGCGGCACCGCGACCGTCCAGGAGTATTGTGGTGCTAAGCAAACTGATCGCCCCACTGCTTCCCGATCCGCTGCCACTGGCGCCGATTCCGGCTCCATTTTCTATCACGATAGACTCTGCCTCGATGACAACGTCACCCGAGTTGCCGATGCCCCCGGAACCTGTGGCAATGGCCGATCCCCCATTGCCCCCCGTGTCAAGTTGGCCATCGAAGTGAACCATCGCAGCCTCAACGTAAACCAACCCGCCGTTGCCATCCCCGAACGTGGCCGCCTCTAGGAAGCCACCGTTGATTAGCTCGACCGAACCTCGCGCTCGAATTTCGATTCCAATGCCATCGTCCAGACCGTAGGTATCCGCGAACACGAAGCAGTTATTTTGTATGGTAAGGCTATCCGCGCTGACGATGAATCTGCCTGCACCCTCGCCGGATACGTCTATCAGAACCAGATCATCTATGAGCACGTTACCCAACTGATCGAAGGAAGTGGTGTCCACTGGGCTTCGCAAGTCCTCTTCATCGAAGGCGACCTCTCCGGCCGACCCCACACTCACCAAGGCGACCTGCCCCGCAGGAGCAATCAACGATTGGTTTCGAATCTCGATATTACCGGCTATGATGGCGAATGTCTTCCCGTCGGGTACTTGCGCGAGAGTCGGTCCCGGGTCTTGTCCACCGGGCCCCTGCAGCAAGACCGGCGCAGGCGCAGGTCCCAGAAAACCAAATGCAGCCGGCGACGCACTCGTCAGCAGCGCGTCGTCGGCAGGAGTGGGATTTGTCGCCACGAACTTCGTGCCGTCGGCCAGCTTGATGTGGTCGGCGGTGGTGACGACAAACGACCCGCTGATGTCCAGGCTGGCGTTCTGCCCGAAGACGACTCCCTTGGGATTGACGAAGTAGAAGTTCGCCCCATCAATCGTGCACTGGATCGTGCCGTCAATGCTGGAGGGTTTCCCGCCCGTGACCCGGGAGAGGACATTCTGGATTGTGTTCGGCCCCGAGAACGTCGCGGCATCCCCTTGAGACAGGTCGAACTGCCCGAAGCTATGGAACAGGTTCTTGCCAGCCGTCTTCCCGACGCTGGCGGGGATGTCATAGTTCGGCCCCGCCAGCGCGCCCTTCGTGCCAAACGAACCGTCGAGTGTGACCTGGCCGGCGCTACTTAGCTCTAAGCCCAACGTAAGAACCAGCAAACAACCGAACCAAGAGAACTTGCCTGAGTGGTTGCATGTGGTCATGCGATTGCAGTGTCGATTAACGGTGGAGGCACTGGCTCTTGCATCGTTGAGTTCGCCTACGGAACGGTAAACGGCACCGATCGCTTGTCGTTTGCGAGATTACCGTCCGTATTTACGCCATCATGATTCACGTGGTCAACAAGGAAATAGCTGCCATAGGCGGTCGAAGCGGGAATCTTCATCGTACCAGTCCACGACCATGAGCTGCCCACTGCGATTGCGGGAATGGTTCGGTCAGTCTTCACATACTTGTAGGGTGGACCATTCGAAGTCGTTGACAGCCAAAACCATGTTGTGCAGCTGGAAGACGTAGCGCCGCTGCAATTGGTTGTGATGTCGCTCACAGTGATTGTCGCGCCGGGTGCGGCATGGCTCGGCGCTGACAGTGCATGAACTCCGAGGTCGCATGTTGGCTTGGTTGGTCCACCTCCTACTGAAACTTTGACCTTCACGGTCGCTACATTGCCCACTTCCTTGATGTCCGGCACGGCCATCTCGGGAATGAAAACCACCTGAAGATCGTAGTCGGACGGATGTACCGGGACCTTCCCTGCGGTTGCGCCGCCGTATCCTGGGTTGAAAACTTCTTCGGGGATTGCTAGTTCCACTGTGCCCTTGCACCCAGTTCGGGCCGGTAATTCAGGCAAGATTGTGGAACCAAGTCTCGCTATTGTTTTTCCACCCTTGGTTAGCAGGAATGCTACTACTGCGGGTTCTGCAGATGCTGCCCGAGATTGATTCTCCACATCGTATTCTAGCTTGAAGGGTTCTCCGTACTTTACCGTTGCGTTGGGCGGGGAGACACTTTTCAGCGTGAGGCTTGGGTATTCGTCCTTGCTTATCGGGGTGACGCCATCGATGGGGTAAGTTGAGCCATCATCACCGTCTGCGAAGTTACAAAGGAACCCGCTCGCCACACTAGCTACCGCTATGAACCCACCAACAACACTCATTCGTTTCATGTTCGTCATCCTTTCTCATTCGTTTGATTTGTATTTCGGAACTTCCCTGGAACGAAAGTGTCAATTGGGAGCTTCGATCGTGAAAGGCCTTTGGGCCTCATATCGGTCATCCGGTTTATCAATTATCCGCATTTGAGCAGCTTGTCCGTAGTTCTCTGCCAACGCGGCACAGCAGATTTCGACGTAGAATCGCGAGTAGTCCTGATTGAATCCGGTGCCCCACACTTTCTTGACCGCAGCGGTGAACACACTGTTCGTGGGACCATCGAATGCAAGTTCATTGTCCCTACACGCGCTGAACGACAAGACGGAAACCGCGAGTTGGCCCGTGCTCACACTGCTTGAACTCGTGATGGCATCGTAGAAATCTTTGTGTTTCTCGTATGTTTCGACGAGTCCAATTGGAGAGAGTGATTTTACTCTGTGAGTATAGAGGATTGCTGCCGGTTGGGGTCGGAACACCAAGTTGGAGACAACTGTGGGTGTTGTATCGGGGAGCGACGAGGGTCGAGCCGTGCTAAGGATGTTGGAACCAGCGTGAAGGAATTTCGAAACATCGAACGCCATCATGGGCGACGGGGATCGAGTCATTCGGACAAAGTTGGCTGTAAGCGCGCCCAGTCTTGCCTCATCCACCGACGAGCGCGGACCGTTGAAAAGCATCTTATAAATGGTTCCACTATGGCAACTGTCGGAGAAGAGCAGAATGCGGACTCCTGCGGCGAACTGATTCCATGCTTTGTATAATTCGTTGTCCGTCAACTGGCCATCAAAGAGGCACCAAGTTTGGTCGTAGCCACTGACCTCGTTCGTGTTAGGCATGAGCCCGCCATGTCCCGAAAAGGTAATGAGGAAGATATCGCCATTGGTTAGCACCTTGGCTGCTGCATAGATCTGGTTGGTGACCGCTTCACGCGTAGCATTCGTCGTTAGGAGTATCTGTGTCTCGAATCCCGTTTGCCCTGCAATGGAAGCCATATCGCGGGCATCGTTTTCGCAAGCAGAGAGTTGACCGTCGCCGCCGTAATGCCTTGGATCAAGATTGTTCAAACCGACGCAGACAGCGATCCCTCTCGCGTCAATGCTGGTTGGGAAGAGCGCGGAGAAACCCAGCAGCAGAAGGCTTAACGCCAAAGAGGCAACGCGTGGCGCTGTCAGTGACAGAGTTTGATGACTCAATCGCATGCTCCCTCAACTGGCCGTGAGTGTGAAGTCGCGCTGGGCTTCAAATCAATACCAAAGAAACCCTTGACAACTCCGGCCTCGACGGAAGTTGGCCATGCTCAACGGCTTGACGGCGATTTAGGCAGGCGGAAAAAAGTTTGTGGAGAGATGTGGAACCGCGGATCAATTGAACAGAAGGACGCAAAGATCACACGCAACCAAATCCGAAATCCGAATATCGAAATCCGAAGTAAGCTTGGAATTCCAAACTCAGAAATCTGCAAACCCAGACGGGGCCGAGAGAAGTTGAACCGCAGGGGGCGCAAAGAGTCACAGAGGAAGCGCGCGGAGTTCATTCGCCTCAGCGATCCTCAGCACTCTGCGGTTCAATCCAAGATCGAACAGGTGTACGAGATTTTCGTCAATCCCCAGCGAGACAAGAGATACAACGCAGTCTTGAACCACAGCCGTCGCAGCGGATTGCAGAGAAATGGGAATGTGAACAGAAGGACGCAAGGGACGCGAAGAAATGGCCAGCAAAAGTCTCGGATCCTTTGCTGGCTTTGCGAGCTTCTGTTTGAGCCATCCTCTTGTTCTCCTCTGTTTTCTCGGACTCTGCGGTTCATTCCCGCAGCGAAGAGACACTTGATGACATGAGTCGGGATCGTTACGTTGCGGTGATCGGAATGCAGCCTTGAACGGGAAACGAACAAACGCGGTGAAGCATGCGGAGGCGACTCTCGAGAGTCGAGGGTGCCGAGGAACGTCCATATCCGGTCGGCGCGCTAAGGCGCCTCCCACACTGGCTCGGAGTTTTTTGCATACAGTCGCAGCCCCTCACCCTGCCCTCTCCCGCAAGGGGAGAGGAAATTCTGGTGTCCCTGCTTCCTGGGATCAGTCACTGAACGGCGAGCCGGTCTCCCGCGACAATTCTTTTCCTCTCCCCTTGCGGGAGAAGATAAAGGAGAGGGGTGTCGCTGTTCTCACTGCATGGTTACTGCCTCGTCGCCCGCTGAGGGCAGCGGGCCTACAACGGTTCTGTTGGAGCGCCTGTCTCGCTGTGGTCATTGTGGCGTTGCTGGTTACCGGCTGCGCCACGACGCCACATTGGACGCCGCAGCAACTGGCGGCGGTGGACGCGCGGTTGAATGACGAGAATCCGCCCGAGCAACTTCGTCCGCTGTATCGCATGTTGTACCTGCAGGGTGACTGGAATTACGTCCTCAACGCGATGAAGCTCTCGGGCGTCGCGATCCGACTCGGCTACTACGACTACGCCAAGCACGTGCTCGACGAAGCGATCCGTCGGATCGAGGGGATCACTACCGGCCCGCAGGCCGCGGCGGCGCGGAGCACGTTCAAGGCGGAGGAGGTGAAACCGTTCAAAGGCGAGCCATACGAGCGCGCGATGGTCTATTTCTATCGCGGCCTGTTCTACTATCGCGACGGCGTGTACGACAACGCGCGGGCGTGTTTCCGCAGCGCGTTGCTCGAAGACGCCAACGCCGAGGGCGAACAATACAAGGCCGACTATTGCAGTCTCGAATACCTGAGCGCCAAGTGCAGCCAGAAACTCCAGACGGGCGATTTCGACGACGCCATGAAGCGCGCGCAGCAGAATTTGCGTCGGGGCGGTCTATTGCCTTCCGTTGATCCCGCCAACAACCTGCTCGTCGCATGCTTCCTGGGACAGGGTCCGACGAAGGTCGCCACGGGGCGTCACGGCGAGTTGTTGCGTTTCCAGGAACAGCACTTTCCAGAAACCCGGGCACGGATCGTCGTGGACGGCAAGGCCGCCGAGGGCACGGCAGAGTTGGACAACCTGTACTGGCAGGCCACGACCCGCGGCGGGCGCGTGATGGATGGCATCCTGGCCGGCAAAGCGGTGTTCAAGGACACGGCCGAGACCGTGGGCGACGTCGGCCTGCTGACCGGAGCCGGTCTGGCGATTGCGGGCGCGAACAGCAACAGTGACGAACTCATGATCGCCGGTGCCGCGACGGCGGCGGCGGGGATGATCAGCAAGATGTGTGCATCGAGTGCACATCCCGAGGCCGACATACGATACTGGGACAACCTGCCGAATTTGATCGAGATCGCGTCGCTCAAGCTGCCGGCGGGCCCGCACAAGATTCGGATCGAATTTCTCGATGCCAAGGGAGTCAAAGTGTCTGGCTTGGATCGGGAGTTTGATGTTACGATCCCCGAAAGCAACCAGGAACAGGTCGTGATCGTTCACAGTCGGTAGCAAATGATAACAATTTGGTTCGTACTCTGCAAACGCTGGCGCGACGGCTCTGACGTCGTGCCGTCGGATCGCCGGGGCTCTGACCCGCTGGGGCACCGATCTGGAGGTCGAAGCCCTCGCAGTCGTGGGCACGACGTCAGAGCCGTCGCGCCAGCGTGTTTGAATTGATTGCAGCAACTGTGAATTGGAAACTCATCACTTCCACAGCAAACGGCACCCCCTCACCCGGCCTCTCCCCCAGGGGGAGAGGAGATCGTGTCTCAGTGCGGTCGTGCGCCTTGGACATTTCCTCTCCCCCGCTGCGGGGGAGAGGACAAAGGTGAGGGGAATTCGGGTCTTAGAAACAGGAGCTCATTATGAACAGCAAACTTATGATCGTCGTCGCGGCGCTGGCTTTGTCGCTCGGCTGCGAGTCGCCCAAGGGCGCTTACGCCCCGACGAGTCAGCCCGAGTACGCCCTCGAGAACACGCTCAATGTCGTGTTGCTCAATTCCGAACTCGCGGGTTCGCTCGCCGTCGAAGGCCAGCGCGCCTCGTACGCGGAGGACGGTCGCTTGCAGGTGTTCGCCAACATCCGCAGCCGCACCCCGAAGCGGCTGACGATCCAGGTGCAGACGGTGTTCAAGGACGAGAACGGATTCTCCACCGGCGACGAAACGGCGTGGGAGACGATCATCCTGACCGAGCTTTCGCAGACGACTTACCAGAGCATCGCGCAGAACACCAAGGCGCGACGGTACACGATCCGGGTGCGGACGTTGCGGTAAGGCGTGGGCCACTCCGAATCACACGAACGCCAGCTTCGGAAACGCACGCCCGAGCACCGGCACGGACTTCGCCCCAAGCCAGTTCTCCAGCAGCGTCGCATAGACACTGCGGAAGTCGGTGTGGAACTTGAGGTCGCCGTGATCGAGCTCGGTCAGGCTGGGATGGGCGCCGTGGACACCGCCCTTGATCTTGGCGCCGAACACAAACATCGGCGCCGCGCACCCGTGGTCGGTGCCGCCGCTGGCGTTTTCCTGGACGCGCCGACCGAATTCGCTGAAGCACATCACCGCGACGCGGTCGGCGTTTCCCTGTTTCTGGATGTCGCGCTGGAACGCCAGCATTGAGTCGGCGAACTCGGTCAGCAACCGCTGGTGGTCGCCGCGCTGGTTGGCGTGCGTGTCGTAGCCGGACTGGCTGACGTAGAACACCTTTGTCCCAAGCCCTCCCGCGATCATCTGCGCGACGAGCTTGAGGCTGTTGGCGAGGTAGTTGTTCGGATACTCGATCGTCGGGTGATATTTGCGGGCGACCTCGCGGATTTTGTCCGAGCTGACCTGCGCGTTCATCGCCGTGCGCGAGAGAAAATCGAGATTACCGCCCGCGCTCGGGGCCATGCCCGCCATCGTCGGGGCACGATTGAGCTGCTGGTAGAGTTGCATCTCGGATTTCGAGGGGACCACGCCGGTGGGGCTGGGATTCCACTGGAACGAATCGGGATCGGTCAGCGCAATGCCCATCGGGGTCTTGGAGCGGAACGACTCGGGCACTTGTCCGCCGATCGCCACGCCGACGTTCGGGTTGTCGGCGCAGCCGGGACACTGATTGTCGAAGTAGCGCCCGACCCACCCGTACTTCTCGAACCGGTCGGAATCGGCGGCGGTCTGCCAGATTTCCATCGAGCGGAAGTGCGAGCGGTTCGGGTTGGGGTAGCCGACGCCCTGGATCACCGCGAGGCGGCCTTCGTCGTAGAGCGCCTTGAAGTTTTTGAGCCCGGGATGCAAGCCGACCTGGTCGTTGAGCCGGAGAATCTCGCCCTTGGCGATGCCGAGGTTCGGGCGTTTGCGATAGTACTCGTCCTGCACGAACGGGATGACGGTGTTGAGCCCGTCGTTGCCGCCGCCGAGTTGGACGATGACCAACGTGCGGTTGTCGGTCCGTGCCGGCCCCGTGACCGCCGCGCGCGCATCGAGGGCGAACACCGTCCGCGTGATGAACGACGGCACGGTGAAACCGACCGCGGCGAGCGCGAACCCCTTGCGAAGGAACTCGCGGCGGGTGTGGAGAGATTGGTGCTTCATGATTTGACTCCGCGTCGAGGAGAAGGATGAAGGATGAAGAATGAGGGATGAAGAAGGACGCTTCGCAGCTCTATTCCGAATGATCGCATTATTCCATTTTCATCCTTCATCCTTCATCCCTCATCCTTTCCTCAACATAGCTGATAGTCCGGCGAACTCATGATCATGTGGACGAGGCCCTTGAGCTTGTCCACAATGTACGGTTGTTTCGGCGAATACATCACCGTCCCGCCATCGGCGCCGGTGGTCAGGTACTTGACGAGCGTTTGGCGCGCGGTCGGCGTGGGCGGGTGCTGCACGAGCAAGCTCCAGAAGTGATCTACACATTGCTCCGCGGTCAACAGCTTGTCCTTGTCGCACAGGCTCTCGACGTCGAAATGGAACGGCACGCGCACCTTGTCGCGTCCGCGCTGTTTGGCGCGCTCGGCGGCCCTGGGACCCATCCCGAGCATCGCTGTGGGCAACTCACCGTGTATCATCGCGTTGGCGAAGTTGTAACGATGGAGCAACGTCGTGGAACTGATCCACGTCTGCCCGCCGTCCCAGCCTTTCACATTAGGCGGGAAGAACAGCATCTGCCCCATTGCGCGCGTTGCGAGCAAGAGCATGCGCGGCTGCGGCGGAGTGTTGATCTGGAGCACGCGCAACGACCCCACGGTGAGTTGTACGGGACTCTTGATCTGCGTGTGGATCGCCTTCTCGGAGTAAAATCCCCGTGAGCGAAGGATCATCTCGATCACCGGCTTGACCTCGTAGTTGCCGCGGCGAAACAACTCGGCGAGCGGCTTGACCACGTCGTCCTCGGGTGCATCATAGACGAAGTACCGCCAGAATTTCTTCACCATGAACTCCGCCGTCGCGGGACGGGTCAGGATGATGTCAATGATGTCGGTGCCGTCGAAGTTGCCGGTGCGTCCGAGGAACTTCTTTTCGCCCGTGTCGTGGTTGCGCTCGATGAAGGCGAATTGTTCGTCGCGCAAATTCCAGCCCGTGAACGCCCGCGCGGCTTCCAGCACGTCCTCCTCGGTGTAATTGCCCTCGCCCATCGTGAACAGCTCCATCAACTCGCGCGCGTAGTTTTCGTTCGGCTGCTGTTTGCGGTTGGTGGCGTTGTCGAGATACTTCAACATCGCCGGGTCTTTGGAAATCTCGACCAGCAACGTGCGGAAGTTGCCGAGTGCGTTGCGACGGAGCATGTCGTTCTGCTTCCACATCAAGTAGGAGTCCTTCACCTTCTCCGCCGAGGTCGCGAAATGGCTGTGCCAGAACAACGTCATCTTCTCCTGCAGCGGACGCTTGTGTTGGATCATCCGTTTGAGCCACCAGAGCTGGAGTTCTTCGAGGTTCTCGCGCTGCTGCCGGCGCAGCTCCAGGATCTTCTTCTTCCGCTCCTCCTCGCTCAGGCCGCGGAGTTCCTTGCGCGAATCCAGTGTTTTCTGAAGCGTCTCGTCGTTGGCCCATTGCGGGTCCGGGTACTCTTCAGCCACGCGGTCGTAGTGGACGAGTTCATCCACGGCGGCGGCGACCCCTTGTTTCACCAGAGCTTCGATCTCGTCGGGACGCCCGCCAAACCCGGCGCGCTGGAGGAGGTGGGCGGCTTTGCGTTTGTCCCACGGGTCGGAGCGGGTCGGTTTGTACCGCTCCAACGGAGTGCCATCCAGATCGAGAACCATGCGCCAATTATCTCCTGTTCACACGCCTTTGCAAGGGCGTGGAGGTTTGAACAACGCCGGGCGCGCGAAGTTGCGCTGCCATTTCCTTTTTCTTGCTTCCGAAAACTTTTCTGCAAAGATTCCGCGCGTACATGTAGTTGGGGAGTTCAAACCACAGAAACCACCAGCAGGAGAATTTGCCATGGGCACCGATAGTTCCAGGGTGCGCACCGTCGCCGTCGTCGGCCACAGCGCCAGCGGGAAAACTTCGATCATTGACGCCGCGCTCTTCATGTCGAAAGCCGTCCACACGCACGGACGCGTCGAGCAGGGCACAAGCGTTGCCGATTGTCTGCCGGACGAGATTGAGCGCAAGAATACCATCCACGCCAAGCCGCTGACGTGTCGCTGGGAAGATCACCAGATTTACCTGATTGACACCCCCGGCATCGCCGACTTCTTCGGCGACACCGTCGCCGCCGTGCACGCCGCCGACGCGGCCATCGTGGTCGTGGACGGCGTGGGCGGGGTCGAGGTCGGCACCCGGCGCGTGTGGAAGCTGCTCGATGAAATGCAGAAGCCGCGGCTTGTGTTTGTCAGCAAGCTCGACAAACAGCACGCCGATTACCTCGCGCGCGTCGAAGAGATTCGCGCCGTGTTCGGCAAGAATTGCATCCCGTTCGAACTCCCGGTCGGCAAAGAGGACGGCTTCACCAAAGTGCTCAATCTCCGCACGACGCCCGAGAGCGAAGTACCCGCCGAAATGAAAGCCGCATTCCATGCCGCCCACGACAGCCTCGAGGAAGCCGCGGCGGAACAGGACGACAAGTTGCTCGAAGAATTCGTCGGCGGTCAGAAACTGACGCTCGAAGAAATCACCAACGGCACCCATGTAGGAGTGGCCCGCGGCGTTCTCGTGCCCATCTACTGCGGTTGCGCCGAGAAGGAGATCGGCATGAGGCAATTGCTCGGCGGCGTGACCGCGCTCCTGCCCGCGCCTTCCGAGACGCGGCTCGCACCCGAGGAAGGCGAAGTGAAGCTCGACGCGAACGCGCCGTTCAGCGGCTTCGTCTTCAAGGCGACCTTGGACCCCTACGCCGGGCATCTCGCCTACGTGCGCGTCGTGTCGGGCACGCTGCGACCGAACACCGAGATCTACAACACGACCCGCGGCCAGAAGGAGACTCCCGCGCAACTGTACCGGATGCAGGGCAAGACACAGACCCCTCTCGCCGAGGCGCGGCCGGGCGAGTTGGTCGTCCTGCCGAAACTCAAAAACACGCACATCGGCGACACGCTGTGCGATCCCTCCC
The DNA here is from genome assembly GCA_964582645.1 of uncultured Verrucomicrobiota bacterium. Classification (GTDB taxonomy): domain Bacteria; phylum Verrucomicrobiota; class Verrucomicrobiia; order Palsa-1439; family CAZOTB01; genus CAZOTB01. The sequence goes on from CAZOTB010000107.1 coordinate 12,949, forward strand.
GGCAGGTGCGATTCCCCGCGATCCAGTTTCCCAAGCCGGTCACCAGCGTCGCCATTCATCCGCACGCGGTCAAGGATGAGGAGAAAATCAGCGCCGCGCTCCACCGGCTCGCGGAGGAGGATCCGACGTTTCATTGCGCTCGCAACCCGAGCACGAAGGAACTCGTCCTCAGCGGCATGGGCGACGTGCATCTCCAGGTCGCGCTCGACAACATGAAGAAACGGCTCGGCGTGAACCTCGACCTGAGCACGCCCAAGGTGGATTACAAGGAGACCATCAGCGGGCGCGCCGAGGGGCATTACAAGCACAAGAAACAGAGCGGCGGCCATGGCCAGTACGGGGAGGTCTATCTGCGCATCGCTCCGCTCGAACGCGGCAAGGGATTCAATTTTGAGGACGAAGTCGTGGGCGGCGCCATCCCGCGCAACTTCATTCCCGCCGTCGAGAAAGGCTGCCTCGAAGCGCTCCAAGCAGGCGTGGTGGCCGGGTTCCAGGTCGTGGACGTGCAGGCCACCGTCTATCACGGCTCATACCACGACGTGGATTCGAACGAGTTGAGCTTCAAGATCGCCGGGTTGCACGCATTCAAAGAGGCGATGACCAAGGCGCGTCCGATCCTGCTCGAGCCGATCATGAACGTCACCGTCTATGTCCCCGACAAGTACATGGGCGACATCACCGGCGACCTCAACCATCACCGCGGACGCATCCTGACCGTCGAAAGCGCCGATGGCATGCAGGCCATCAAGGCGCAGTGTCCGCAGGCGGAGATGTTCCAGTATGCCAGCCAGCTTCGTTCGATGACGAGCGGGCGCGGCAGCTTCGAGATGGAGTTCTCGCACTACGAACAGGTGCCCACGCACGTGGCGCAAAAGATCATCGCCGAGACCCAGGCGGCGAAGAAGGCGGAGCAGTAGGGGGCGAACACGCCGACCTGCGTCACCGGGGGTGGCCGACCCACCAAAAAGCTTTGCTCGTCTCGGGGCGGAGTGATAGCGTCCGCCGTGCTCCGAAATTTTCAGTTGGTCATCGTTGCCACATTTGTCTGTCTCTTCGCCGGCTGCCAGGGCGGCGCATCGAAGAAGGTGGAGCCCAAGTTCGGCATCCAGACCCTCACCATGATCGGCGCGCTCAAGTTCGAGCACGGCACCAACGTCACCATCACCGACGTGTTCATGCGCATGGAGGAGCCGGGTAAATTCGAACTCGTCGCATCGAAAGGACCGAACGACGTGTTCTGTCACTTCCTCGCCGACAAGGAGAACTGGCAGATCGAGTTCCCGGCGGAGAAGCGCACGCACACAGGTCACGGCCCGCCCTCTGACGAGCAACTCGCTGTCTGGGTCGAGACCCAGCGCATGGTCGTCACGGCGATCAAGCGCGCCCAGGTCGTGGACGAGTTGAGCGAGGTCGTGCGGGGCGCATACGACAATGGTCGCCATTATACCATGGAACTGAGCGAGTTCCGGAATGTCATGGAGAACATCTTCGCCACGCGAATGAAACTGACCTGCCGTGGTTGTCAGACCTCGATCGAGATCAAACTGCGCGATCTGAAATAGCCAAACACCCGGGCTGCCATCATGAAATCGGACGCCGCGCTCCCCCACGGTCACCCATTCCGTTTCGTGGATCGGGTGATCGAGACCGACCCGGGCAAACGCGCCGTCGGCATCAAGAACATCACCTACGGCGAAGCGATCTTGCAGGGACATTTCCCACACCAGCCGATCCTGCCCGGGGTGTTGATCATCGAGGCGATGGCGCAGATCGCCGGTATCGCGTTGCACAGCGCCGATCGGCCCGGTCAGACTGGCCCGTCGTATCTCGCCGCCGTGCGGAACGTGAAGTTCCATCGTCCTGTCACGCCGGGCGATCAGCTACGGCTTTTCGCCGAGTTGGTCGCGCAGATGGACAAACTCGCGAGGTTCGCCGTCAAAGCCGAGGTCAACGGCGAGATCGTGGCCGACGGCGAGATCGTGCTGGGTTGAGGCAACCGTTCCTGACCATGGAGACCGGACTGCATATCATCATCAACGCTCCGCTCCCGGCCGAGCAGGAGAAGAAGTTGCGGGCATTGGCGCCCCGGATGCGTCTGACGTTTGTTCCTCACGGCGGCACCGCGATCCCGACCGAGGCACTGCGGGACGCGGAGATCGTCTATACCGATTGCGCCAACTTCGACCCCGCCGACGCGCCCCGGCTCCGCTTCGTCCAAACGAACAGTGCAGCGACCAATCCCTTTCGTCAGAGCAAGGTATCGAGCGATTCGACGCCAGTGGCCAACGTCACCGGCGCGTACAGCGTCGCCGTGGCCGAGTGCGCGATGGGAATGCTGCTGGCGGTGACGCGGAAGATCACACTGGGCTGCCGGTTTCAAGCCGAGTCGCGCTGGGCCGACGACTATGACCCCTGGGTCGGGGTGGATTTGTACGGCATGACGATGGGAATCGTCGGCTACGGCAGCATCGGCCGGCAGATTGCGCGGCTGGCACAGGGCTTCGGAATGACCGTGCTCGCCTGCAAGCGTCGGCCCGAGAAGAGGACGGATGACTCGTATCTGCTGCCTGGCACGGGCGACCCCGAGGGACGGATTCCGAAAGCGTGGTTTGGCGAAAAGCAGATCGCGGAGTTGTTTCGTCAGTCCGACGTGGCGATGGTGGCGTTGCCCGATGTACCGACGACGCAGCAACGGATCGGCAGATCGGAGTTGGTGGCGTTGCCGCGTCACGCCTACTTCGTCAACGTCGGCCGCGGGGCCGTGGTGGACGAGCCGGCGTTGATCGAGTGCCTCTGTCAGGGGAAACTTGCCGGCGCGGCGCTCGATGTGTTCGCCGAAGAACCGCTGCCGGCAATCAGTCCGTTGTGGAAGATGGAGAACGTCCTCATCATGCCGCACATTGCCTCCTGGACGACCGCCCAGACTGCGCGGGCGGCAGAAGTGTTGATCGAAAACGTGCGTCGCCACCTAAACGACGAGCCGTTGATTAACTTGATTGATAAGAAACTCCTCTACTGACGTCCGTGGCAGCGACGCTGCCGCGGGTTTTCCTCATTGGCTAAAACGCGACACGCGGCAGTTTGTTCCAGGCTTGCAAAAGAGTGGAAAAGGTTAATGTTACTGGTTGTACCCGGTGTCCGCGTGGTCAGGAGTGCGCGGGCAAGCGAATTGCATAGTCTGCGTGCCTTAAACGAAAGGATTCCCTATGTCCCTCAAGGATCTATTGTCAAAACCGAAAGCCGAACTCGTCACGCTCGCCAAGAAGTTCCGTCTGCGCGGCGTGTTCCAGTTGCCGAAAGAATCACTCGCCAAACGCATCGCCACCGCCGCCGCCGCGCGCGAGAAGGACGCGTCGGCGTCCGCAACGAAGAAGCGGACGCGCGGAACGCGATCATTCAGTCAGCGCCGGTCGCAGATCGCGACCTTGGTGAGCAAGCTGACCCCCTCGCGAATCAAATCGAAGAGGGCCGAGGCAAAGAAGGCAAAGGCCGTCGCGGAAGCCGTAAGACCGTCGCGTGCGGTCGCGCCCGTCCAGACAATGAAAGCGCCGAAACGCGAGATCGCGCCGCCCGAGCCGGCGAAGCCGGAACTGGTGGTGAGCCATCGGTTCGAAACGCCGGAGACCGCCAAGCAGACGTTCTTCGAGGAACATCTCGGCGAGTTGCCGGAGAGTTACGCCACCGGCAAGCTGTTCCTTGCTGCGCGTGATCCCTACTGGCTCTTTGCATACTGGGATTTCGGCCGCGAACAGATGCACGATCTGCGGATGCAGGCTCGCAACGGTACCGTTTACCTCCGTGTGTGTGACGTGACCGACATCCATTTCAACGGTCACAACGCGCCGGTCGCTCAGGAGCTCGCGCTCGATCCGAACGCCCGCGATTGGTACGTCCACGTCGGCCAGGCCGGACGCAACTACGTGGCACAACTCGGTTACTACGAGCCGAGCGGCAGCTTCCGGGTCGTCTCGACGTCTCGGGTGACAAAGACGCCTGCGGACAACGTCAGCGCCGATACACGCGCCCGGTTCGTGACGATTCCATTCGAGATTCCGTTCGTGCAACTCAAGGAAATGATCCGCCAATTCCTGCGCGAAGGCGGCCAGCTCGCTGACGTGCTCGCGCAGTTGCAGGAAGAAGGTTTCCCGTTCCCGTTCCCGGTCGGCAAGGACGGTCACTGGACGCGCGATCAACAGGAGGCAGTCATCGCGTACATGGGCGAGGGATTGCTGCGGCGCATCCAGGTCGGCTCATTCGAGATCAGCGAATGGCTGCGCAAGCGGCTGCTGCACGAGATGGGTTCGGCGGCGATCAGTTCGTTGTTCAGCCCGTTCGGCGCGTCGTGGAGCCGCAAGAAAGGATTCTGGTTGAACATCAACGCCGAGTTGATCATCTACGGCGCGACCGAGCCCGATGCAAAGGTGACGATTGAAGGCAAGGAAGTGAAACTGCGCCCCGATGGGACGTTCTCGTTCCATTGCGCGTTCCCGGATGGTGGCTACTCGCTCCCAATCAAAGCGGTCTCCTCCGACAAGAGCGATACTCGCGGGATTGTGCTGAACTTCGAGCGCACCACGAAGAACCGCAAAGGCGAGGTGGGCGAAGTGCCCGTGTTCGCGCCCGTACCGTCGCCGAATGAAGTGGCGATGGCGAAGTGAAAACGATGGAAGGTTGGAAGATTGGGCGAATCGGCCTTGATCCTGCGATCATTCCAGCCTTCCATTCTTCCAAGCTTCCATTCATTCTCCTCCCATGCCCCAGGGTTACGTAGCTCTTGTCCTGCACGCGCACCTGCCGTTCGTGCGTCATCCCGAATACCCCGAGTTCCTCGAAGAGGACTGGTTGTACGAGGCGATCATCGAGACATACGTCCCGCTCGTCAACATGATGGACGGCCTCGTTCACGACAACGTGGACTTCCGACTCACGATGACACTGTCGCCGCCGCTGTGCGCGATGCTGCTCGACCCGCTGCTGCAGGATCGGTTCATCCATCATCTCGACCGGCTCATCGAACTGACTGAGAAGGAAATCGAACGCACGCGCTGGCAGCCGGAGTTCCACGAACTGTCGTGGATGTATCACCGCCGGTTCAAGGAGACGCGACGCACCTTTGTCGAAGGCTACGGCAGAAACCTGGTCGGGGCGTTCCGCAAGTTCCAGGAACTCGGCAAGCTCGAGATCATCACTTGCGGCGCGACGCACGGTTTCCTGCCCCTGATGCAGGATCACCCTCAATCGGTGCGGGCGCAAATCCTCGTGGCGCGCGATCACTACCGGGAATGTTTCGGCTGCGACCCGCGTGGCATCTGGCTGCCGGAGTGCGCGTACTTCTCCGGCGTGGACTCGTACCTGCAGGAGGCGAACATCCGCTATTTCCTGATGGACACGCACGGGGTGATGTTCGGCACCCCGCGCCCTCGGTTCGGAGTGTTTGCGCCCGTGTTCACTCCGCGCGGCGTGGCGGCGTTCGCGCGCGACATCGAATCATCGAAGCAAGTCTGGAGCGCGGAGGAAGGTTACCCCGGCGACGTGTGGTATCGCGATTTCTACCGGGACGTCGGGTTCGATCTCGAATTCGACTACATCAAACCGTACATCCACCCGGACGGCATCCGATTGTTCACGGGCGTGAAGTATCATCGCATCACCGGCAAGACCAGCCACAAGGAACCGTACAACCGCTGGATGGCGATGGAGCGGGCGGCGTCACATGCCGGCAACTTCATGTTCAACCGCGAGCGCCAGGTCGAGCATCTCGCCGGTGTGATGAAACGCCCGCCGATCATCCTCGCGCCGTATGATGCCGAGTTGTACGGGCACTGGTGGTTCGAGGGACCCGAGTTCCTGAACTTCTTTATGCGCAAAAGCGCGTACGACCAGAACATCTACCGGCTCACAACCCCCGCGGACTTTCTGCGAGAGTTCCCGACGCAACAGATCGTGGAGCCGAACCCGTCCTCGTGGGGCAACAAAGGTTTCTGGGAGGTCTGGCTCGAAGGATCGAACGCGTGGATCTATCCGCACCTGCACGCCGCTGCCGATCGCATGACCGAGATCGCGCGGATGTACCCGAACGCGTACGGTCTGATGGAGCGCGCGCTCAAGCAAGCCGCGCGGGAATTGCTGCTCGCGCAATCGAGCGATTGGGCGTTCATCATGAAGACTGGCACCGCGGTGAACTACGCCGTCAAGCGCACGAAAGACCACATCCTCCGCTTTACGCGTCTGTACGAGCAGATCAAGCGCAACCAGATTGACGAAGGCTGGCTGGCAAGCGTCGAGTGGCGCGACAACATCTTCCCGAACGTCAACTACCGCTACTGGGCCTGATCGCCCGCCCCCCAGTGCATCTCCAACCCTCCTGTCCGAGTCAGGACAAGATTAGTTCACGATCGTGAACTAATGTTGTCTTGCCTCTCAGGGCCGGTTCGGCCATGTTTACCTCGTATGAAACGAAATCCGAAACTGAGCTTGGTGCTGTGGCAGGTGCTGGATATCGTCGAGGATCTTGTCTTCTTTGCCACCCGTCCCAGCATGAATCAGATGGCGCGATACTGGGGTTACACGGAGCAGCGCGAAGCGTATCGCGCCTTTCAGCGATGGCAGGCCGAAAAGTACATCGAGAAGGTTCAACAGGGCGAACAGGTCCTTTATCGGCTCGGCGCAAAGGGAAAAACTCTCCTCGCTCAACGCAGGCCTTCGCCGGATTTCCGCAAGCGTGCATGGGATGGCCAATGGCGCATGGTCGTATTCGATTTTCCCGAAGTTGCCCGAAAAGCCCGCGATGCGTTTCGTCGCCAACTGCGTCAGCAACGCATGGGTTGCCTACAGAAAAGCGTGTGGATTTCGCCCGATTCCGTGATTCCAGCGTGGAAGCGCATCCTAAAGGAAACCGAGCTAACGGAGTGGGTGCTTCTTTTCGAAAGCGCAGAACTCGGCCCGGTGGACGACGTCGAAATCGCCGAGAAGGTGTGGCAACTCGGCGAGGTGGACAAGAGCTATGAGCGATATCTTTCTGAGTTTCAGTCGCTTCCACGGGAGCTCCATCGCGCGAAGCCATCCGCCCTTGAAGGCGAGTTTGCACGGCGCGTTCGTCGGGAGAGCCAGGTGTACTTTGAGGCATTGGATGCAGATCCGATCCTTCCCGATGTACTGTCTCCGCCTGGCTTCAAGGGCTCGGAAGCTGATGCGTTGCACAAAGTAGTTCGCGATGGCTTGCGCACACTATTATTGGGCGCGGGTACGAAGGGATAGAACGCACACGCTCAAAGCGCAATGGACAACATTAGCTCACGATCGTGAACTAATGTTGTCACTCGGTCCAAGACGCATGGTGAGGAATGGGATTAGACGGAGAGCTCTCTGCCGGTGAGTCGCCGGTACGCTTCGCGGTACTTGTCGCCGGTCTTGCGCACGATCTCCTCGGGCAACTGCGGACCGGGGGGTTGCTTGTTCCACGTCAGCGTCTCGAGATAGTCGCGAAGGAACTGTTTGTCGAAGCTGGGCTGGCTGCCGCCGGGTTTGTACTGGTCGGCAGGCCAGAAACGTGAGGAGTCGGGCGTCAACGCCTCGTCAATCAGGATGATCTTCCCTTCGATGATCCCGAACTCGAACTTGGTGTCGGCAATGATGATGCCGCGCGTGCGGGCATAGTCGCGTGCCCACTGGTAGATGAGTAACGACGCGTTGCGCACGGTGTGGGCGGCATCCTTGCCGATGATCTTCTCGGCTTCCTCGAACGAGATGTTCTCGTCGTGGCCCTGCTCGGCCTTGGTGGACGGGGTGAAAATCGGCTTGGGCAACTCGGATGATTCGAGCAAGCCGGTGGGCAGTTTGATGCCGCACACGGACTGCGACTTCTTGTATTCCTTCCAGCCCGAGCCGGCGAGGTAGCCGCGCACGACGCACTCGACGGCGAGCGGTTTGGTCTTCCGCACCACCATCGAGCGACCTTCTAGTTGTTCGCGGAACTTCTGGAGCAACGCGGGGAATTTGGCGAAATCGGTCGTGATGACGTGATTGGGGAAAATGTGCGCCGTCTTCTCGAACCAGAACGCCGAGACCTGGTTGAGCACGCGTCCCTTGTCGGGGATGCCGTTCGGCATGATGACGTCGAACGCCGAGATGCGGTCGCTGACTACGAACAGCAGGCAATCGCCGAGGTCGAACACCTCGCGCACCTTGCCGCTTTTCAGTTTCTTGATTCCCGGCAAATCTACATTGAGCAGAACTTGTTTTTGCATAGGCACTCCGCGGCGCGGACTGTAGGGACTGAGAGGAAAGTCGTCAAGATTGGCGTTGGACTTCCTTGTGTCGGAAGCAATCCACCGTGTGATCGTTCACCATCCCGGTGGCCTGCATGAACGCGTAGCAAATGGTCGAACCGACAAATCGAAATCCGCGCTGCTGCATGTCCTTGCTCATCGCGTCCGATTCCGCTGTCCTCGCCGGCAACTCGGACATCGCGCGGAAGCCATTGACGCGAGGTCTCCCGCCCACGAATTGCCAGATGTACCGGTCGAACGTCCCGAACTCCTCCCGCACGGCGAGAAAGCAACGTGCGTTGGTGATGGCCGATTCGACCTTGAGGCGGTTGCGGATGATGCCCGGGTTCTTGAGCAGCCGCGCGACATCCCGTTTTGTGTAGCGCGCGATCTTCTTCGCGTCGAATCCGTCGAACGCCGCCCGGTAGTTCTTGCGTTTCAGCAGCACGGTCCGCCAACTCAACCCCGCCTGCGCGGCATCGAGCACGAGAAACTCGTACAGCTTGCGGTCGTTGTGCAACGGAACGCCCCACTCGGTGTCGTGGTACTTCACCATCAGCGGATGACCCAGACACCATTGGCAACGGACTTTGTTGTCGCTCATAATTGCATTTCCCGCGTTCACGGCAGCCGTGTCAACCTCATTGAAGAGGCCTGTCGGCCGGTCTGGAGTATAATCGGGCGATGCCACCCTCAACCAAGCACCCGCACGCGGCGGTCGGGATACTCGTCCCGACGAATGTATTCCGCATCGAGGGACAAGACCGAATCCGACCCGCGGCGGTGCATGGCGATACCGGCTCGGCCTCTGAAAACGACCGCGTCGAGGTTCGTTCCCACCATCGTGTTCGGGCGCAGGAACACCAGTTCGCGACCTTCGGCGTGGCTAATGGAAA
>CAZOTB010000108.1:0-21956 GCA_964582645.1 uncultured Verrucomicrobiota bacterium
CACTGAAGCTGCCTGGGTTCCCATAGGAGAGATGCATTATGAAACATGCTCCCGCAATCGGCTGAAGATTTTGTTTTGGGACGGTTCGGGGTTGTGGGTGTGTGCGAAGCGGTTGGAGCGGGGACGGTTTTCGTGGCCGCAGGAGGGCGGGGTGTGTGCGAGTGTGCGCGTTGGACGAACAGCCGTCGGTGGCGGCGGAACCGATCGCCGAGATTCGCAAGCTGTATCTGCTGGAACAACGGGCACGCGAGGAATGCCTGAGCTCGGCGCAACGCGGCGTGCTGCGGCAGGAACGGGCCGGGCCGATTTTGATCGGCCTCAAACCGCGCCTGGAACAACTGCTGCCCGGTCAGTTGCCGCGAAGTGCTCTGGGCAAAGCGCTGCGGTACGCGCTCAACGAGTGGGAAGGGTTGACGCGGTATGTGGAGGATGGGCGGTTGGAGATCGACAACAACCTCGTGGAGAACGCGATTCGTCCGAGCGCGGTGGGCAAGAAGAACTGGTTATTCATCGGGCATCCGGAAGCGGGTTGACGGAGCGCGGTGATGTACTCGGTGATTGGGAGTTGTCGGCGTCGTGGGATCGAACCGTGGGCGTACGTGCGGGATGTGCTGCGGCGATTGCCCTCGTCGCCGCAATCGGAGTTACCGAGCCTGGTGCCGTGCCACTGGAAACCGCAGGCCGTTTCCGGGAAATAATCCTCATTTGCTTCGGCTGGCGTCCCCCTGTAGCGAGGACGACGCTTACCGAGTATAAAAAACAAACTCTTTGAGTCGAGTGTGAATCCAGCGAGGGCAATTTACGACAATGGAAAATCTGGCACTTTTCCAATGGTTTTGTTAGTTTTCTCATTGAACATCGGGAAGGATTCGGTCACAAGATGACCTGAATCGGCAACCGAGGTTGGGAGCAACCCACGGTGCAACAGTTTGCGATGCGCGAGGCATAGCCTCGAAAAACGCTCTCACGAAGAGACGAACCGCCCTGATGTTGACGGGCGGTTTTCTGTTTACGGCAACCTTGATCCCCCGGTGCAACTGGAAAGAAGTTGCACATGACAAACTCAAAGCATCCCAAGCGGGATACTCGCAACGTGTGGCTGAACAATGGCAGGTACTTTATCCACGTGATCGTCCATCCATCGCGCGTGACCAAAATCCGCGTGCGTCGCTCGCTGCACAGGAAACGTCTTTGCGAGGCACTGCGGAAACGCGACCGCATCCTCGGTTTTCTTGCACGCCGAGGCGTTCTCAGTCCCACCGCGAAACGAGAGGTTCTCAATGGATAAGACCTCACTCTTGCCCGGAAGTTGTGTCGGCGGTCTTGTCGCCCAAGTCATTCGCGATGGTCTGGCACAATGCTCACAGCAAGTCGTTTTGGAACGTGCTGTCAGGAGGGAGGGACGAAAGCGTTGGCTGATATACGCGGTGCATCCGTCTGGCGTGAAAGAATGGCAAGGCGTCGGGACTGACCTTGCAGGAAGCGAGGTCGAGAATGTTTGATGATGCGATCTCGTGGTCAATCGTGCTGTCCGCCCTCGCGATGTTGATAGTGTGCTCGTGAAAAAACACGTCTGTACGGGGCGCGACTGAGCGAACACGGTCGCGCTCTGAATTTTAGCGAAGTTAAAATGACGAAACTCGAAGCCCTTCGCGATGACATGTACGCATTGGCCGATGTCATCTTGTGCGCCTTCGCCGCGAGGCAAAAAATCAAGAAAGTGCGGTTGAAAAATGCACGGCGTTGGCTCTGGATTTTACTGTGCCACGCGCGCGACGTGACCACTCAGAATATCGGAGACTTACGGGGTATAGCAACATTGCTGGCATCTACACAATCACGAGAACAAGCATGAACGGCGCGCTCATATACGTCCGCGTCAGCACGGAAGAACAGACACAGAATCTCAGCCTGCCGACTCAGGAAAAGGCTTGCCTCGAATACTGTCAACGTCACGATTTTGTCGTTGACCGGATTTTCAAAGAGGAAGGCGAGAGCGCCAAGACGATCAACCGTCCGCAGTTTCAAAAGCTCTTGGCTTACTGCCGTGAGAACAAGGGTCGGATTTAGTTCGTCGTCGTTTACAACGTCACTCGTTTCGCTCGCAACACTCACGATCACTTGGTAGTCAGGGCGTTGCTCGCTGGCTTTGGCGTCACTCTCCGCTCTGTGAACGAGCCAATAGACGCTAGCCCAATCGGTAACTATCTCGAAACAATGCTGGCAGGATACGCGCAGCTTGACAACGATGTTCGCGCACAGCGGACAGTGATGGAATGAAGATGGCGCTTGAGCGCGGTCGTTGGACGTTCGCCGCGCCACTTGGATACTTGAACCGAAAAGACCAAGACGGAAAGCCAACAATAATCCACGACCCTGATCGTGCTCACTTGGTTCGACAGGCATTTGATTTATTCGCTACGGGACTTCATTCAAAACAGGAAGTGCTTCAGATCGTGACGAACTTGGGTTTGCGTTCCAAAACTGGCAAGAAACTAACAAAGCAAACAATTGACGAGATTTTGCGAAATCCGATTTATGCAGGTTGGCTCACAGTCAACAAATGGGGCGAGCGCAGAAAAGGCAACTTTGCTCCTAGTGTCAGTGATGGAATTTTCGAAAAAGTACGGGCCCTCTTGTCTGGAAGCAAGCAAACGTTAGTTCCGCACCAACGCAATCATCCCGATTTTCCCTCGCGGCATTTTGTGACATGCGCGCATTGTGGGCGTCCGCTAACAGCCTCGTGGAGCACTGGCAGAAAAGGCAGGAAACACGCCTTTTACCGCTGTCCGAACAGCGAGTGCAAAGCTATCAACGTGCGGAAGCTGGATTTGGAAAACGCATTTTTGGATTACCTGCAAGGGCTTCAGCCAAAGCCTGAGTGCCTGAGAACTCTGAAAGAAGTCATGTTGAACGCTTGGACGCAGACACAGGCACAGGCAATGTCGCAAACCGTGGCGCTCGAACGAGAGCTTGAAGATGTGAAAGAACGCAAGGAAAAGCTCGTGGAAGAGTTCGTGTATCGTCAGGCGATTGACCAAGCGACGTATCAACAGCAATTTGGACAAGTTGAACGAGGAAATCACGATCACTGAGATTGCAGTCCATGACTCGAAGCTCGACGAGTTCGAGATGGAGGCGGTTCTGAATTTCTCAGGCTATGTCATTGAGAACGCCGCTCGGCTCTGGACGGAACTGAATTTGGAGCAGAAGCAAAGGCTGCAAAAGGTTCTATTTCCGCAGGGTGTGCGTTTTTCGGTGTCGGAAACAGGTCAGGGATTTGGAACCGATGCAACCCACCGGATTTTCAACCTGTTGCAGTTGGCAGAACCGCAAAAGTCAGAAGTGGCTCCCCGGGTAGGACTCGAACCTACAACCTAGTGATTAACAGTCACTCGCTCCACCATTGAGCTACCGGGGAACCGAAACGCATGAGCACACGGCGGTGACGCGGGAAATAAGTAGTCGGATGCGCCGTGGTTGTCAACGTTGCAGGACGCGTGCCTACGGAGACGGATTCGCCAACTCCGCCGCGAGCGCCTCTTCCATCACGCCGAGCGCCTCGATCATCGCTTCCTTCGTGATCGTCAGAGGAGGAGCGATCTTCCACGTCGCTCCACCGAACCCGACCGGGCAGAAGAAGAGCACGCCACTCTCGAAGCACCGACGCACGCAGTTCCACGCAAGCGATTCGTTGGGATCTTTGCCGCCCGGCTTGACCATGTGGATGCCGGCCACAAGCCCGCGTCCGTGCACCGCGCCGACGACCTGCGGATATTTCCTTTTCCACTTCTGCAATTCATCGTGCATGAACCCGCCGACGTTCGCAGCGTTCTGGTGCAGCTTTTCTTTGCGGATCAACTCGATATTCGCGACGGCCGCGGCAGCGCAGACGGGATTGCCGGTGTGGGTGCTGGTCATTTCATTCGGGCCGTACAGGTCCATCCATTCGCTCTTGCCGAGCACCGCCGAAACCGGCAGCGAACTGGAGATTCCCTTGCCCATGCAGAACAAGTCGGGCACAACGCCGTAGTACTCGAACCCCCAGAACGTCCCGCAGCGACCGAATCCGGCCTGCACTTCGTCGAACACCAGCGCGGCTTTGTGTTTGTCGCAAAACGCACGGAGCTGCTTGATGTATTCAACCGGCGCGAAGCTCGAACCGCCGCCCTGGTAGGTTTCGAGCACGACCGCGCACACGTCGTCGGGATGGACGCCTTGCTGTTTCAGCGTCTTGAGGAACAACTCAAAGCTGACGTCGGTGGTGCGGAAACCGTCCGGGAACGGCACCTGCACCATGTTGACGTCGAGGTTGTGAATCCACGTTTTGAGCGCGGGAATGCCACCGATCATCTGCGCGCCGAGAGTGCGTCCGTGGAACGCGCGTTCGAAGCTGACAATGGTGATCTTCTTCTTGCCGCCAACCTTTGCACCGAGCGTACGGCTCAACTTGATCACGCATTCGAGAGTCTCGGACCCGGTGGTGAGGATGAATGCGCGGTTGAGCGGTTTCGGCGCGAGCGAAACCAACAGTTGCGCCAGACGCGCCCGGGCTTCGTTCGGGAAACAATAGCTCGTCAGCAGACCGTGCTTGGCCTGGTTGACGATCGCGTCGGTGATTTCCTTCCGTCCGTGACCGGCGTTGGTGATCAACACGCCGCTCGAAAAATCGAGCCACATGTTGCCGTACTTGTCGAACACCTGAAAGCCCTCCGCGCGGTCCCACACCACCGGCGGCTGTCCGCGCATGCTGACCGGCTCGACGGCGCGCAGACCCTCCAGCAACGGGAGCGATTCGGGCACCGGCAGCTTGGTGACGACACGACGGTACTTGGTTTTCACCGGCGCCACCGCGCGCGGCTCCAATGGGAATTCTCTGGCCATATCGGTGTTCTATAATGCGGGAAGGTCAGACAGACAACTTTTTTCGATGTCGGGCTGCGACCTGTTCGTCACTTCAGCGGGACAACGAAAACGGTCAGAGGTCCGAACTGTTTGCGTCGAAGCCCCAGTTCGAACTGGCTCGCTTCTGGTGGCGGAGGATCGCTGAACTGATTCAGGATCACGTATCCAAAGACGGCTTGATCCGACTTGAACGGATTGGTTCTTCTCCATAGTCGTTGCAAGAGAAGGAAGCGGTACTCCATAGGGACCGGCTTGCGAAGGCTGAACTCTGAAGAGAGAACGAATGGTCGATCGGGGTTCTCGGACAATGCAAAGTCGATCGCCGCAGCCTTAAGGCGATAGCCAACTCCGTAGGCATCGTAGAACTTGCTGTGCGCGCCTCCGCGAGAATGGATGATGCAAAAGAGCCTTCCGACCTGGCAAGTGAAGACACCGAGAACCGCCGCGAGCAGAATGCCCGGGATGATCCTGTTCCATGCCTTTAAGACGTCCAATGCGACAGCCGCCGCGAGAAATGGGATCGGATAAAGGATGATGAAGTAGTGGGGATAAGGCCTGAATCCCGCTAGGCTTAGACAGAGAAACGGCGAAAGAAACCAGATCAGCCATATGAACCCAAGCCAATCCGAATAGTGCGCGCGACGTTGGGTGCAAAGCCATCCGAGTCCGATCGCGCTCAGTCCTCCCATCACTAGCGCCAGTGGAAACGCCAAGATACTGCGTTCGCCAAGGAGGATTTCCATGAAATCGCAACCTGACACGGCGAGGGTGTATCGAAGACAAAGCAAAGATCGCTCGCCGGCGGAGAGTGCTCTCACCGCTCCTTCGTGCTTTGCAGCGAGAGTGCCTACATCCTGACCGCCAGTCGAGATCAGGTACCAAAGGAATGGGGCATACAATACTGCCACTGCAACCAGGCCAAGCCCAAACCATCGCCATCGAAATGACGCACGCCCGAGAACCATCACCACCAACAAGAAGAGTGCAAGGGACACCGCCGAAAAATGGATCTGCACGAGCACTCCGAAAAGGAGCAACAGCCAAGCTAGGTAGT
Source organism: uncultured Verrucomicrobiota bacterium (assembly GCA_964582645.1). GTDB lineage: Bacteria > Verrucomicrobiota > Verrucomicrobiia > Palsa-1439 > CAZOTB01 > CAZOTB01. The sequence continues at coordinate 5,960 of CAZOTB010000108.1, forward strand.
GTTCCTTCCTCTCCGCCAGGTACCCATGAGCAGCCGTAAGTAGCAGACAGGAGAACACAGGCAACAGATCCTGAGCCCAGATGCGGCGAGAGTACACGACAGCCCACGGAGAGAGGGCAAATAAAGCTGCTGCTGCAAGACCCACGAATGGCGAGTAGCATCGTTTCCCGATCCGATAACACAGCCAGACCGCCACTACGTTGCTCAAGGCGATGAACACAGCGACAGTCAAGGGCTCATGAGTTGCCGCGAAAGGAACGCTGATCAGATAGATGAAGAGCGGCGGGTTCGGCAGGCCCACGCTTGACACTAGCCCTGTCAGTGGGAATGGATCATTCGCGCAATCTTCCGGCATCGGCTTGCCAAGAACCAATCCCGCCATGCGGCAAGCCTCCGCGTCGTCGAACTTAAACTCCATCAGATCAATATGAATCAGACGGAGAGCCGCAGCCAACACGAGGATTGAAATCAGGAGCCACCGCTCCATGTTCCGACTCATGCTGTCGAGAGAATGGGCATGACTGGTGGCGAACGCAAGCTCACTTTGATCTCCAAGTCGCCCGAAACTTCCCGCCGGACGTCCGCAGCGCCGGTCTTAATCTCGACGTCAGGCCAGCATCCAGAGCAGTTCCGTATGGGACTAATCAGTTGCCCGCCGGTGTTTTTCCGCATACCTCAATGATCGGTCGCACGTCCTGCATCAGCTTCTCGAACTGCTCGGGCTTGAGTTGCTGCGCGCCGTCGCTCCACGCAGCGGCGGGGTTCGGATGCACCTCGATCAGCATGCCGTCGGCGCCGGCGGCGATGCCGGCCTTGGCCAGGGGCGTAACCATGTCCCAACGGCCGGCAGCGTGGCTTGGATCCACGAACACCGGCAAATGGCTTTCCTTCTTGGCCACCGCGATGGCGCTGACATCGAGCGTGTTGCGCGTGGCGGTTTCGAATGTCCGGATGCCGCGTTCGCAGAGAATGACCTGTTCGTTGCCGCCCGCGCAAACGTACTCGGCGGCGAGAAGCCATTCTTGGATCGTCGAGGCGAACCCGCGCTTGAGCAGGACCGGCTTCTTCGATTGGGCGCACGCGGTGAGCAACGGCGTGTTCTGCGCGTTGCGCGTGCCGATCTGGAGCACGTCGCTATACGCCGCCACCAACTCGACCTCCTCGGGCGACATCACTTCCGTCACAATGGGCAAGCCCGTCAGCGCTTTCGCCTGTTTCAGAATCTCCAGCCCCTCCTTGCCGAGTCCTTGGAAATCATATGGCGACGTGCGCGGTTTGTACGCGCCGCCGCGGAACAACGTCGCGCCCGACTTCTTCACGGCCTTGGCGGCGAGCAGCGTTTGTTCAAGGCTCTCGACCGAGCACGGCCCGGCAACGACATGGAACGTCCCGTTCCCGATCCGGACACCGCCAATTTGGATGACACTGTCGCCCTTGCGCGATTCCCGGCTGACCAGCTTGTACTTTTTCTGGATCGGGATGACCTCCTCGACCTGCGCCAGGATGGTCAACGTCTCAAGCGTATGATGCTTGCGCTCGTCGCCGATGCAGGCCACGACGGTGCGTTCGACGCCCCGAATCGTTCGGGGCTCGTACCCAAAACCGCGCACGGCAGCCTCGACTTCCTGCACCTGCGCGTCGGTGGGGTATGGTTTCAAAACAATGATCATGGTGTCCTTTCTTGCCGTGGCCTGTCTGCGTGCTTGAGAAACAAAAAAGCCGCAGACTGTCGAGCCTGCGGCTGGTTGTTGTTCCCGTTGGTTCAGGACAATGCCAGCAGGCCCGGCTTGGTAAAGTAAAAGCCGTAAAACCAGCCGCTTTGTCCGTATCGAATCATCGAGCGGATCGTACGGCCCGGCGGGGTGAACGGCAAGTTCAAATTTTGGTTGAATCTGTGGCCTGACTCGGTAGAGACTGCCTGCCTGTCGAGATTACCTGGCATGAACCTGACTGAGATCGTCAAAGGCGTGGAACAGATCGTTCCCGAAATGAAAGCCACCACTCGTTGGGAGGCAATTGATGAACTCATTGATCTGCTCATCAAGATCGGCGAGATCAAGGAGGAGCACCGCGCCACGGTAACCGAGGTGGTCAAGCGGCGCGAGTCCAGCATGAGCACGGGGATTGGGCTGGGAATCGGCATTCCGCACGCCCGGGCGGATGAGGTGCCGGAAAACGTGATCAGCGCCCCCGTGGCTGCGTTCGGTCGCAGTAAGAAGGGGATCAGCTTTGATTCGCTCGACAACCAACCGGTCACGCTCGTGGTGTTCTTCCTGGTGCCGCCCCGGCAAAAGGAAAAGCACCTGAACATGCTCGCCAACATCGCCAAGATTCTTCACGACCGGGAATTCAGGAAGCGGCTCGAAACCGCGCCGACAGCCGAGGAAATCCTGAAGACGATCCGCGAGCACAAGAAGTAATCCACCGCGAATCGCGCCGATGACGCGGATGGTTCGCCAGAATTATCTGCGAAATCTGCGAAATCTGCGGTACTCTTCCGCCGATGCTTCCGCTCCAACGCCAGCTCCAGACCGCTCTCGAAGCCGCCGTGCGCGACGTAATTGGTGCTGCGTCGAGCGTGCCGCTCCTGGTTGTGCCGGTCAACGACCCCAAGTTCGGCGATCTCCAGTGCAGTTCGGTGCTCGGTCTGGCAAAAACGCTGAAGCGAAATCCGCGCGAGCTGGCCCAACAGATTGCCGCGAAGACGGATGTGAGTTTTGCGTGCAAGCCGCCCGAGATCGCGGGCGCGGGCTTTATCAATTTCCGGTTGAAGCCTGAATTCATCGCGCGGCAGGTCGCCGAAGCAGCCGGTAGCGACCGTGTTGGCGTGGCGCCCGAAACGGAGTCGCGGACGTTCGTCATTGATTTCAGTTCGCCGAACGTCTCCAAACAGATGCACGTCGGGCATATCCGCTCGACCATTCTGGGTGACGCCATTGCGCGCATGCTCCGCTTCGTCGGCCACCGGGTCATCACCGACAATCACATTGGCGACTGGGGAACCGACTTCGGAATGCGCATCGTTGGTTGGAAGAAACATCGGGATGACGCGGCGTTGGCGCGCGATCCCACCGCCGAGATCGAGCGACTCTACAAGTTGGTGAGACAGCAATCCGACGCCAATCCACAGGTCTTGGACGAAGCACGCCGAGAACTCGCGAAACTCCAATCAGGTGATGCCGAGAACCTCGCAATCTGGCAGAAAATGCGGGAGCTGTCGCAATCGCAGTTCGACGCGATTTACGCCCGGCTAGGCGTGCAGTTCGACCATACGCTGGGAGAGAGCTTCTACAATCCTCGGCTCAAACAAGTCGTCGCCGAGCTGAAGCAGAAGGGTATCGCCGAGGACAGCGAGGGTGCCGTGTGTGTGTTCTTTCCCGGCGACAAGGAACTCAAGGACAAGCCATTCCTCATCCAGAAGAGCGACGGCGCGGCGTTGTACGCCACGACCGATCTCGCCACGATTCAATACCGGATCGAGCAGTGGCATCCCGACGAGATCATCTACGTGACTGACGCCCGGCAGCAGTTGCATTTCAAGCAATTGTTTGCCGTGGCGCGACGGTGGGGCGTCACGTGCGGTTTGAGGCACGTCTTCTTTGGTTCGATTCTTGGCGACGATGGGAAGCCGTTCAAAGCACGCTCGGGTGAAAACGTAAAGCTGGCGGAACTGCTCGACGAAGCCGAAAGCCGGGCATTGGCCATCGTGAATGAGAAGAACTCCGATCTGTCCGAGTCCGCCCGCAAGGAGATCGCGCGCGAGGTCGGCATCGGCGCGGTCAAGTACGCCGACCTCTGTCAAAACCGGATCACGGATTACGTCTTTTCGTGGGACAAGATGTTGGCGATGCAAGGGAACACCGCGCCGTATCTGCAATACGCTTACGTCCGGATTCGCTCCATCTTTCGGAAAGGGGCGAACGGACGAGAGTCGAACGTCGAGAGTCGAGAGCTGCGGCTGGGGCATTCGGCGGAGCTGGATTTGGCCAAGCACCTGTTGAACTTCGATTGGGCGCTCCAACAGGTGCTCGACGATTACAAACCGAGCTTCCTGTGCAGTTATCTGTACGAGGTATCGGTCAAGTTCAACTCGTTCTACGAGAACTGCCCCGTGTTGCAATCCGACGAACCCACTCGCTCCTCGCGTCTCGTTCTCTGTGAACTCACTGCCGCCGTGTTGAAGAAAGGGCTGAACCTGCTCGGCATCGAGACGATCGAGCAGATGTGAGTTCGCGGTCGCAGTCCGTTGCACATAGCAGACGTGGCGTAGGGAGAGAATGGTTATTGCCCTCGTCCGCGCGTCTGCTATAACGCTCTGACTTTTTTCGGAGCGAGGCGATATGCCCAGACGCAAAGACATCAAGAAAATCATGCTCATCGGCAGCGGACCGATCGTGATCGGACAGGCGTGCGAGTTCGATTACTCGGGCACGCAGGCGTGCAAGGCGTTGAAGGAGGAAGGCTACAAGGTCATCCTCGTCAACTCCAACCCCGCGACGATCATGACCGATCCCGAGTTTGCCGACCGCACGTACATCGAGCCGATCACGCCCGAGGTCTGCGCCAAGATCATCGAACGCGAGAAGCCGGACGCGTTATTGCCGACGCTCGGCGGCCAGACGGGCCTCAACACCGCGATGGACTTGTGGCGCAGCGGCGTGCTCAAGAAACACGGCGTCGAGATGATCGGCGCAAAGGCCGAGGCGATCGAGAAGGGCGAGGACCGGCTCAAATTCAAGCAGTGCATGCAGAGAATCGGTCTCGACCTGCCGATCAGCGGCGTCGCCCACACGCTCGACGAAGCGCGCGCGGTCGCGAAGACCATCGGGCGTTTCCCTGTGATCATTCGTCCCGCGTACACGCTCGGCGGCACCGGCGGCGGCATCGCGTACAACCGCGAGGAGTTCGACGCGATGGCGCAGCGCGGGATCGAGGCATCGCCCGTCAGCGAAATCCTGATCGAGGAATCGTTGATTGGCTGGAAGGAATTTGAGACCGAGGTGATGCGCGACAAGAACGACAACTGCGTCATCGTTTGCTCGATCGAAAACTTCGACCCGATGGGCGTGCACACGGGCGATTCCATCACCGTCGCGCCTGCGCAGACGTTGACCGACAAGGAATGGCAGCAGATGCGCGACGCCAGCTTTGCATGCATCCGCGAGATCGGCGTCGAAACCGGCGGCAGCAACATCCAGTTCGCGGTGAACCCGAACAATGGCCGCCTGTGCATCATCGAGATGAACCCTCGCGTCAGCCGTTCGAGCGCGCTGGCGTCGAAGGCGACCGGGTTTCCCATCGCGAAGATCGCAGCCAAGCTCGCCATCGGCTACACGCTCGATGAAATCCCGAATGACATCACCAAGTCCACGCCCGCGAGCTTCGAGCCGACGATTGATTACGTGGTGGTGAAGACGCCCCGATTCGCCTTCGAGAAGTTCGCGCAGGCGGACCCGACGTTGACCACGCAGATGAAGAGCGTGGGCGAGGCGATGTCCATTGGCCGCACGTTCAAAGAGAGCCTGCAAAAGGCGCTGCGCTCGCTCGAAATCGGCGCGTTCGGGTTGTTCGGCGGACGCTGGGGTGGACTTCGCGAGCTGCGCGACCGGGAGGAGATCGAGCGCAAACTGATCACACCGTGCGCCGAAAGGATTTTCTACGTCCGCCACGCATTCCGTGCCGGGTTCAAGCTCGAGGAGATTCATCGTCTGACGCACATTGATCCGTGGTTCTTGCGCAACCTGCAGGAGATCATCGAGGTCGAGGACGAGATCGTGAAGGCGGGCAGTCTGGAAGCGCTGGCGTCGGCGTAGCGGTAGTCGCGCCCTACCGGCACACGTAAAGACTTGTCCTCACCTTCATCGGCAGCAACTTCGAGTAGTGCATCACCCGAACACCTTTGGCGACCGGTGTCGGCACGCGCAGGACGAATTCAGCATAATCGAAAGTGTTATAGACCGCAAACGCCGGTGTCAGCCACGCGATCTTGTCCGGCGATTTCGAGCCGAGATCGGCGAACAGCAGCGGGCCGGTGTCCACCTGGAATTTATCCCGATCTGCGATGATGTTCATCGTGGTGACCGGATACTCCATGATCGCGCGGAGCTTTCGCTTCGGGTCGCGAATCTCATGGAACGCCACGATTGAGTCCCCGCCGAGCGTTGCCTTCACGACATCGCGGTCGCTCTTGAGCACTTGGGCACGCGGGAACGCGCGCACTTCGAGCTTCACGTCCTTGAATCGCTCGTCCAGCGCTTGCACGACGCCGTCGGTCCTACCCGTCGCGAACTGTTTCGGAATGGAGGCCCATGTACGGAAGATGCGGAACTGTCGCTTGGACCAGATGCCCATGAAATCGTAGTTCGGATCCTGCCACATGTTTCGTTTCACGTACATGATCTCGGACTTGCAGGGACGGATGAGGAAGAACTCCTCCCGTTCGCCGGTGCGTTCGTCCACGATCTCGGTGCGGGCGTCGAACGTAATGCGGACGGTGTTGGATTCGCGCGGATCGTTGATGGACCAGCGGAGGTAGGAACGGCTGAAGTCGCAGGGAGTCATGCGGCACGCTCGATGAATCACTTCTTCAACCACTTGTCGAAGAACCCGAAGCATTTGTTCGCCATGAACTGGTGACCGACATAACCCAGATCGTCTTCGAAGCGATCGGGGACACCGGCTGCTTTGTAGATGCTCTTCACCTGCCGGACTGCCTCCGCGCTATGATGTGGCGGGAAACCGTAATCGAACCCGCCGTGCTCGACCAGCAACGGCCGCGGCGCGATTAGTCCGCACACCTCGGCGTGATCGCCGTACTTGAACATCCCGGGCACAAACTGCGTTCCGCAGAAGTTATCAATGCCGATGCCCCAGCCGCGGTAGCTGTTCAGCGCGCAGATGATGTCGGTGGCCTTGATGCGTTTGTCGAGCGCGGCGAAATGCATGACGTGCGATCCGCCGCCCGAGAGCCCCAGCGCGCCGATGCGGTTCTTGTCCACGAACGGCAGCGTCTCCAGGTAGTCCACGCAGCGCATCAGGTCCCAGAGGTTGTAGGAGAGCAGGTTGAACCCCAGCAGCCAGCCCTTGATCGCGTGGACGTTGCACGGGTCGCGGTTGACGATCGGTTTCTCGCCCTGAAAATGATCCGAGCGTTCGCCGAACGGCCGCATGTCGGGAATGATCGCCACGTAACCGCGCTTGGCCATCTGATAGCCATAGTCGTAGCCGTAGTACTTAATGTCCGCTTGATGATCCGGCATCTTTGAGCCGGCGACGGGGTCTTTTCCCCACAGACCGTGCCCATGAATCGCGACCACCGCGGGCAGCCTTGTGCCCTTCTCGTGTTTCGGGATCAACAGGATCAGCGGCAGCGTCGTGAACGGCGCCGTGTCCATGTAGATCTTCCGCTTGATCATGCCCTCTTCCTCGACCTCCCACAGCACCTCGGGAGCGAGCGGCACCGACTTGGGCAGCGGCCCGATGCATTCCAGAAACTTCGGGCGAAACGCCTTCTGCCACTTCGCGAAATCGGCTTTGGTGCGTCCCTTGAACGTCAGTTCCGGCTCGTAGTTCTTGATGAGATCGAGGAAAAACTGCCGCGTGGAGATGTAACGATGTGCCATGGTCCTGTTCCTGTTCGTTGCTGCGCGCTCATTCACCACAGGAGGGAAATTTGGTCAAGAGGGTTTTGCGAAACCCAACGCCAAACAGAGACAGACCCGGTCAACCCGTGAAACCGTAGTCGTGGAGTTGAACCGCGCGCAAACTATCGAGCGCCAGGAGCGAGCCCTTGCGCGCCCAAGGCACACCCTGTTCCGACAGCGATGCGCCCGTGCCGCCCGCTTTCACAATCCAGTCGGCCAAGCCACGAACATCGTACCCGGAGTCATCGCCCTGCCGGTAGATGTGCCAATGCGCGGACGGGATCGTGTGGATGCCGCTGGAGGAAACCAACGCGCCGTTGGTCGCCACGACGTAGCCGCGGGTATCCGCCAATCGGGTGAAGGGACGCGACCGAACGCCCGCGACGAATTCCACGAACCCCAGGTACGACGTATGGAATGCGTCGCTGGCACCGATGATCGGGCTGGCGATACCGAGGTCATTGCCGAGCGTCTGACCGTTGTCGGCAAGCCATGCTTTGCCGTTCGACCCGATGACCTCGATATGGAACGGGCTGACTTTCTCTGTGGCGTGAGTCACTGCGCACGAAAACGCGACGCCCGAGGCGAACTTCCCGCGCACACACGCCACATCGTGTCCTTCAATGGGCCGGGCGCGATACAGTTCGCCTTCGACCTCCCTCGGCACGGCGAATTCATCGGGCCCGTTCCCCGCGAGAAACATGATCGTGTGAACGAGATGCGCGTTGGCATTGGTCAACGGGCCGTCAAACACGGGTGCACCGTTCAGCGTCATTCTGCCGGCCCACGCCGCGCGCTGGTAGTACGAGTCCATCCGCGGCCAGGCAGCGCTGACCCGGATCGCGCTCACGTCGCCCAGCGCGCCATCGGTTTTCCAACGCTTGAGTTGACGCGCCGCCTCCGAGCCGATCATTTGGAAACCGACCGCGACGCGGCGCTGGGAATCGAGCGCGATGAGTTCATCGAGTTGTTGGATCAACGGCACGGGAGGTTTTTCCAGATATGTGAACACACCCCGGGCGAGAGCGGCTTTCGTCATGCGATGATGAAGCGGGATCGGCGTGCAGATGCTGACCGCGTCAAGTTCGGACTCCGCGCGCAGCATCTCTTCATAGTCGGAGTACCAGCGCACGCCGTTTTGTTCCAGCGATTGCTTTCGTTCCGTCAGGCGGTCGGCGAACGGGTCGGCCACGCACCGAAGGCGGACCCGCTTTTCGGTTTCGAGCTTGAGAAGCGTGTTCAGATGCGCCCCGCCCATCCCGCCCACGCCGATCAATCCCCAGTTGAGCACGCGATGCATTCCCTTCTGTGTACCAGAACTCTATAGCGCGATGGAAGCGGCACCTGTGACCCGAGATCTGAGGTTTCGCTTATGAAATGGGGTGGGCGACGGGATTTGAACCCGCAACAGCCAGATCCACAATCTGGGGCTCTAACCGGGTTGAGCTACGCCCACCATCGAGGAACGCCTGACTCTAGCCGCCCACGCCGCCCCCTGTCAACTTCGGCGCGCTCACGCGATGGGCTGTGTCTCCAACTGCTCGATGGCTTCGACCAGCCGGGCGCGGATCGTCTCCAGGCGCGACTCGTCGGTAATCTTGTTCCCTTCCAGGTCGCTCACGAAGAACGCATCAATCGCAGCGCCTTTCTCCGTCGTGATCTTGGCGAGCGACAGATCGAGGCCGAGATCGGCCATGACGTGCGAGATCGTAAACAACAACCCGAGCCGGTCCTCCGCCTGCACCTCGATGATCGTGCGACGCGAGCTGGCGTTGTCGAACCAGACCTTCGTTGCCACGTGTCTGACCGGCGCCGATGCGCCGTACGAGACATGCGCGGCGTGCTTGGGTTGGCGCAGCTTGCGGATTTCGACGAGCAGATCAACCCGGTCGCGGAGGGCCTTGTTCAAGGTCGTCTCGAAAGATCGGAGCGCGTCCGGGTTGCTCACCGAGCTCAGACCCGCGTCGGTCACGCAGAACGAATCGAGCACAATGCTGTCCTTGCGCGTGTAGATCTCGGCGCTGAGGATGTTGAGTTCCGCCGCAGCAAACGAGCCGGTGATTTTCGAGAACAACCGCGCACGATCCCACGTGCATACCGTCGCCTCGGAGTAGCCGCGATCGGGGAAATGCTTCCAGTCCACGATCGGGTTGAGGCTTTCCTCGGGCGAACCCGCCTGGCGCATTAGGAATTGTTGCACCAGCCCGATGTGATGCGCGACCTCCTCGGGCGAGGATACAGCGAAATACCGTTGCGGCATGTAGGTGAAGTGTGCTTCGAGTTCTTCCGCGCTGACCGCGGCACCCATGGCGCTCGCGACCGCACGCCGGAGGTTTTCCTTGTGCTCCTGCTCGTGGGCGCGCGCCTCCGGGGCGGCAGTCAATTCGCGGCGCGTCTTCGAATACAATTCCCACAGCAACGCTTCCTTCCACTCCGAGCCGATGTAGGCGCCGGTGGCCTGGGCGTCGGCGAAGGTCAGCAGGTGAAGCATGTCGAGATGCTCCGGGGTGCCGACGAGCCTGGCGAAATCCGAGATCGTGTCGGGATCGTCGAGGTCGCGTCGTTGCGCCACCACGGCGAGCGTGATGTGTTGCCGGACCAGGAAGAGCAGCGTCTGTTTGTCTTCGTCGTTGAGTAGGAGGCGTTCGGCGGCCCGCTGGGCAAGGCGGAGTCCACCCTCGGAATGGTTCTCCTCGTTCAATGCCTTGCCGGCGTCGTGCAACAACAACGCCAGGTACAGCAACTCGGGCCGCTCGAGTTTCTGGAAGGTCGTCTTGTAGTTCGAGAATGGCGGTTTCTCAGCGTCAATGATCGAGTCGAGTTTCTCGATGGTCTGGAGCGTGTGCTCGTCGGCCGTGTAGCGATGATAGAACTCGTGCTGGACCAAGCATGTGAGCGGCCCGAACTCGGGGATGTATTTCCCGAGGAAGTCCACCTCGTGCATCAGTCGCAGGATCGGGGCAACGCGGCCCTTCTGCTCCAGGATGGCGAAGAACGTTTCGCGCGGATGCTGTGCGTTGAGGAAGTTCCGATCCACCAGGCCGATGCTGTTGCGGATCATCGTCCGCAACTCCGGCACGAGGTCGCAGTTGTGTGTCTGCGCGTAGAGGAAGACCCGCATCAGCCGGTCGCGGTCCTTCTGAAACGGGTTGCCGTCCTCCGCCATGATGCTGCCGTCACGGAAAATGAATCCATCGCGTTTCTCGGGCTGCCCCTGCCGTTTGATCCACGCCTGGAGATTGCTGATCGAGGGGAGGCCGGGTTTCTTCAGCGCCATGCGTTTCGCCAACGCGTTGGTCAGCAGGAAAATATCGCGCGCCTTGAGGTAGTATTCGCGCATGAATGCCTCGGTGCGCCGCAGCAGGTCGCGCTGCCGGTAACCCAGCGCGGTGGCGATCTTCGGTTGCAGCGACAGGGAGAGCACGTCCACCGCGCGGTTCTCCGAATAATGCAGTTCATTGCGTACGCGCAGCAGAAAATCATACGCCGCTTCGAGTTCCTTGCGCTCCGAGCGGGCGAGAAACTTCCTCTCTTCGAGATCGGCGAGCGACTTGGTGCCGTGCTTGAAGTAACTCATCCAGATCAGATTCTGGAAATCGCGCAACCCGCCACAGCCGTTCTTGAGGTTGGGCTCCTGCATGAACACCGAGTCGCCGAACTTCTCGTGGCGCGCCCGCTGATCGTCCACGCGCATGGCGATGTATTCGTCCACATGTTTCTTGACGCATTCGTTGTAAATCGCCTGTTGGAACAGATCGAACGTCTGCTCGTCACCCGTGAGCAACCGCGCCTCGATCAACGACGTCTTCGATTGCATGTCGGTGTTGGCGAGTTTCACGCATTCCTTGATCGTCCGACACGAGTAGCCCACCTTGAACCCGATGTCCCAGAGCAGATAGAGCACGCCTTCCACCATCGCCTCGACGAACGGATGCCGGCGATCACCCCGGTCGCTCCCGTCGTGGAGGAACATGATGTCAATGTCGCTGAACGGAGACAGTTCGCCGCGTCCGTACCCGCCGAGGGCCACCAGTGCGAGCCGCGGCACGCTACCGGCATGGGCCGGCGCCGCGTTCTCCTGAACACCTTGAAAGATGTGGCGTAACAGCACGTCCATGAGTTCGGCCCGCCCGTGTGAGATCTCCCGTCCGCTTCCGCCGGAGTTGTGACGCAGACGAAGCCGGTGTTCCTCGACCTTGAGGAACTTCTGGTACAGGTGCAGGATGTCCGAGGGTTTCTTCCTGCCCGAAAGGCTCAGTCGTTCCTCGGCATGCCGCAGAACTTTGTCCAACTGCGTCGGCATCGGACGCCAAGATACGGCAGTCATCCGGATGCGGCAAGGTGGAAGAAGGGTGGGCCACAGATGGACACTGATGAAACACGGATGGGAAACGGGGGAGTGATGAAGTGGTGGAGTATTGGGGAATTGTGTTCTGTCGAGGCTTTGCGACTTCACAGCTTTGCGCGAAGCTGCATCCGTGTTTCGTCCATGTGAATCTGTGGCCAAGGACCCTTACGGGCACGCAGTTTTTCCTGTTCGATCCCTCTCGAACTGAGTATAAATCCAGTCGCCATGCGCGATGCAATCATCGGACTCGTGGTGATGGTGCTGGTTCTGTGCATGATCAGTCCGTGGTTGCTGCTTGCCGTCGTGATTTTCATCGTGATTCTGTGCGTGGCGCTCTCCCCGCAGGTGAGCCGAGAGCCGAGGCGCATGCTTCCGTCCACGGCTCGTGGGCAAATCAACTTCTCGAATGACCGAACCTGCCCGCTGGCCGAATGGAAGAGCGGAATCGTACTCAGCGAAGGCGAAGAGGACGTGTCCAACCCGGTCGCTGCACGGCTCATCCGCGACAAGCCGCTGCTCTGGGAATTCCTTCTGGCCGAAGAGTTGTTGACCACTCAACTTCGCCCAATCCGATCCGCGTTCAATGAGTTGCGCAATGGCTACGTTCCGCGGTCGCTGAGGCCCCCCGATGAGCAAGGGTTTCTGAAGCTGGCCCGTGAAAAGACCAACCAACTTGCCTCGATGATGCAGCGACTGCTGCGTTGCACGAGCGAAGAGCTAATTGCCGCGTGGGGACCGCCTGGAGTGGCCGGCAATGCTCCTGCCATCGTCCAAGCTGTGTCCAACCTCGTCGGCCTTTGCGAGGAGCTTCTCCGTTGGGAGCGTGATGTGCGTTCCGTGGCCCCGCCCTCCGAGTACTTCAAGGCCCATCGGATGATGTTCGGATGGGCCGAAGGCGTGTTCAACAAGATCAAGGAGATGACGGACAAGCTCACGAACATTCTCGCCGACCCTCCCACTCAAGGACACTGCATGATCAGGGTAAACCTGGATGCGCCGTCGAACATCGAAACAGTCGAGCGGGAAATACGGAGAATTGGCGAGAGCAAACAGGCGCTGGCCGACAATAGCGCCGTTTATCTGTTGCTCGGAGCGCTGACCGGCATCGCCGCTTACAACCTGCTCGAAGGGGATAAACACAATCCTTCGAAGATGGACGGTTCATCACTGTTCTGACCGCCCCGCTTCAAAACTGGACGCGATCCAATCGGAACGTTCGGTTTTCCTTTCGGAGTTCGCAGTAACCAGTGAGGTAAACACCCGGGAAACCCTCGACGCGGTACAACATCGCCGGCCGAATCCGGCGCGGCTCACCGGGCGAAGTGCCGGCGTAATAGATGAACTCCACGGGTTCTGCCAACCGCAACGCCCGCAGCAAGCGACGCTCTTTTGGGTCGTCGGAGTCGCAGATGGGGATGCGCGCGGCACCCTGCCACTCCGCGAGCCACAGTTCGTCGTCGGGCGGCAGATCCACCGGCGGATCGGCGGGCTGGCTCAATTCTGCCATGACTTTATTGGGCAGGATCGGTCCCGCGAGAAGCGCGCTGAGTCGCTGGAAAAAACTGCGGCGGCCGATGTTCATGGTTCATTCCTCTGCGCCAAAATTCGCGCGGTAAGATTGGTTTTTCAAGCGGGAATATTACACCAGCTTCCGCGCAATCTGTTCGTCGAGAATCTCGCGCACGGTCAGGGGGACAATCACCTTGCCGGTCGTGCGGAAGAAATGGTCAATCTCGCCGAGGGCGTCTTGCGAGTAGTCGAAGGAGATGAAGAAACCTTTCTTGCGCTCGTGGGTCGTCATCACGCCCTCGAAATCGCGGATGTCGGGTGAGCCGGTCTTGTCGCGCTGCTTGACTTGGATCGGATACCAGTCGTCCATGAACGCGAGGTTGCCCTCGGCGGCTTTCTGGCGCTCGGCAGCGGCGCTGACCGGGTAGATGCGCCCATCAATGCCGTGGTCGCCGACTTGCGTTTTGTTCGGGATGCCGCCGAGAGCGATGACGGCCCCGTTCTCAAACTCAAACGGCGGAATCGCGCGCAACTTCTCCTCACTCCACGGCAGGTCGCGCACAACAAAGCCGCGCCCGATCTTCCACAGAGCCTCATCTTCTTGTAACCCACACACATCACGCAACCTCTTAGCCATCACACGGCAGGCAGTCGGCGAAACATCAATGCCAATCCACTGTCGCTTTCCGTTTTGCGCTGCCACAAGCGTCGTCCCGCAGCCGCAGAACGCGTCGAGTACGATGCCGTTCTCCGGGCAACTGAGGTCAAGAATCCGCTCCATCAGCTTCAGCGGTTTCTGCGTCGGATAACCGAGTCGTTCCGCGTCGCTGGCATGAATCGGATTAATGTCGTCCCAAATCGAGCCAAGCTGCACGCCTTTCCCTTCGTCGAGATAGCGTTTGTAGGCAGGGACTGCACCGGGTTTCGGCTGAACAATGCGGCCTTCCTTGGCCACGGATCGGGATGAGGATTTCTTGGCCATGGCTCGACAGCAGGAAAAGCTGCTGCAGTGGTCAATGCTGGCAACAGGGCCCCGTGTGGTTTCGTGCGCTGTCTCCATTGTAGCGGCACACGCCGAACACGGTGTCAACGCGGATGGTGATTGCGAGTTCGCTATTCAGTGGACGCCGCCGCCGTTCTGGATTGAGCGGTTGAATTCGTTCATCCGGCCGATGGCTTGCTGGACGCCCTGCAACACGACCGCCCTGCAACACGACCGAGATTGCAAAATTGGCCGGCATGAGTTAGGTACGTGGCGTGGTCATCTTCGCTCTCATCGGCATGGTGTGCCTCTTGATCTGCCTGGGGGTCGCGTTCGTCGCCTGTCTGGCTCTGCCGTGGTTTCCCGTTCCCGGCGAAGGGCCGTTCCTGCTCTGCGTGCTGCTCTTCAGCGTCGGCCTCGTGCTTTGGGCGATCGTCAAGCCCCTGCTTACCGACGAGGAGGCGACCTCGCGGATGCAGCCGCCCGATGTCAAATCCCTGCCTCCGTATCGCCGCCCGGAGAAAAACTGGCGCTCCGGCCGTGGCTAATGTCGGACCATCGCGCCCCGGAGCGCACAGCACGGCGCCGATCTGGCGGGTGGACTTGTCGAGTTTCTCGGCCATGCCGACGTGCCGGGTCAACGTCCTGGCGGCAGAGCCGGTGTTCCTCGACCTTGAGGAACTTCTGGTACAGGTGCAGAATGTCCGAGTGTTTCTTCCTGCCCGAAAGGCTCAGTCGTTCCTCGGCATGCCGCAATACTTTGTCCAACTGCGTCGGCATCGGGGATCAAGATAGGGCACGGCCAACTAAGCAGCAAGGGCGAAGCGTGCCGAGTCCGACACAGTGCTGTTCACCATCGAACTGCTGCTGGCGAAAGCAGATCACAACTCTTGACGTTATAACATCTGTGAATACACTGTCCGCATCGTTCTTGAGCTGAAAATTCGCAGGGTCGGCAACTCGGTGGGCGTGATTCTGCCGAAGGAAGCTCTCTCCCACCTCAAAGTTGAGGAGGGCGACACCGTCAGCGTAACCGAGGCCGCCGACGGCAGCTTGCGCATCAGCCCGCACAAGGCCGAAGTGGCGCGACAGTTGGAGGTGGCGCAGGGCGTTCTAAAGCGCTATCGCAACACGCTGCGCGAACTTGCCAAGTGAAAGAGCCGACGTGGGTTCTGCGTGAAACCGTGCTCGCCCTGCAAGAGGAGCTATTGGCTCAGTTCGGTGGTTTAGCAGGTCTCCGAGATGAACACATGCTCGATTCGGCTCTGGCGCGGCCGCAACACTTGTTCGCGTACGGCAGGCCAAAGCTATTTGACCTCGCTGCCAGCTATGGGTTCGGGTTGGTGAAGAACCACAACTTTGTAAACGGTAACAAGCGGATTGGTTTCACCGTCGCAGTATTGTTCCTCGAACTCAACGGCTGCCAATTCCAAGCTGAGAAGCAGATGCCGTAGTACGCACGCTAGCCCAAGTTCGTCAACCCCGGCAAGCGTTCGCCGAGTTTGCAGGCACTTG
>CAZOTB010000109.1:0-21875 GCA_964582645.1 uncultured Verrucomicrobiota bacterium
AACGGGCCGAGCTACAACCGAGTGGCGTCGTACGACGGGATGGACAACTGGCTCTTCATGAATCGCGGCGGGCTGAAGTTCGCCGAGGAGAGCGACGCGCGCGGCGTCGCGGGAACCCAGTTCACCTACGTCGCCAAGGCATGGGACTTCGACGCGGACGGGGACCTCGACGTCTTCGAGGGAAACGACTTCGGGCCGAACCATCTCTGGGAGAACGACGGGAAGGGGAGGTTCCGGGACGCGAAGGAGCACGTGTTCGGGGCGGACTCGAACTACACGATGGGGGTGACGATCGCCGACTGGGACAACACGGGCGACTGGTCCATGGTCATCTCCAACATGTACAGCCACGCGGGCAAATGCGCGATGTGTTTCATATTTCTCCTTCCAATGGTTCGCAGTGATACAAGCTCCACCAGCGGCGATTCTGGGACCGGAACGTGACGGGCCAGGTGAACCAGCACGCGAGCCAGGTCAGCGCGCGCAACAAACTCCAGAGCCCGGCGGCGCACTGTTGCCGGGCAGTCATGCGACATCCGACCACGCGGGAGATTGCCAGCGCCGCCGCGGCTTCGATCGCCACCATCGCGCCCAGGCCGAGCCAGCCAATCGGCGATGCAGGATTGACTGCCCCATACGCCAGCCACCCGAGGACCGGGTAGATGATGATCTGAGCCGCGAACCCCCACGGCTGGCACCACCGGATGGTTTTTTGCCAGCGCAGGTAATGCTGCGCGGCATCGGGCCATTCTTTTTCCGCGGCGAGCGTCTCCAACGTGACCCCGCTCAGTTGCGCGGGCTGCAGCGTTTTCCCGAGCAGGTAATCGTCGGCGATGCGCGCACCGATCGCCTCCCAGGTGATTTTCTTGCGGAACGCCTTGGCGGAGAAAATCAGGCACGCGCCGAATCCGAATCGAACCGCGTCGAGCCGTCCGCACAGCAACGCGCCGGGTAGCAGCTCTGCGTTCACAAACAACGTTTCGAGCATCATGGGCGGAGAAATGACGGTGCGCACGACATACGGCGTCGTCAGCAACGCCGCGCCTCGTGTTTCGTACTCCTCGATGGCATGCCGCAGAAAACCCTCGGGCGCGAGCATGTCGGCATCGCTCCACATCCAGATGGCGCCGCGCGCGCGGCCGGCGAGCGTGCGATACCACGACACTTTGGGGCTGGGGTATTCGTCAGGACGCGCGACGCAGACCTCGACCAGGTTGGCGCGAGGGTAATCCTGTCGCCATCGCGCCAGGATGGGCTGCCACCGGGAGTGGTCCGCTTCTTCGACGCCGAGCAGCAATTCGCTGGCGTCGTCGAGTTGCTGGACGAACGATTCGACTGCTTTGGCCAAGGCCGGCGGAACCTCGCGACCCGACAGCGGCGGCAGAGCCTTGAATACACTGAGCGTGGTGATCGGATGTTCTTGGGGCTTGGGCTTTTCTTGATTGCCCGCGCGGCTGATCCGTGTGCGCGCCAGCGCGATCGCGAGCAGCCACCATGTTGCTGCCACCGCCGACCATGCTGCCAGGGTCCATTCCGCCCACGATTGCGATGTCAGTGCCATTGAATGATTCGCGAGATTGCGCGCCGCCAGAAAGCGAAGGTTGCGGAACGGGCCTCGGTTCGGCAGAATCTACCGCAGGCATGGGCGAGAGAGAAGTGTTTTTCGTGGCGGATGACTTCGGTTGGAGTGCCGAAGCGAACCGGGCGATCGTGCGCGCGCACACCGAGGGAATGTTGACCGGGGCCAGTCTCATGATGGGGCAACCGGGCACGGCGCAGGCAGTGGAACTGGCCCGGTCGAATCCCACTCTGCGTATCGGATGGCATCTGCATCTTTGTCACTCACGACCATTCACCACGGAAGTGTGGCCGTGGGGCGATTCACCCGAACGTGCGGCGCTGGCGATGGGCCGTTCGGCTGCTGCGCGGGCGTTGGTGCGCCGGGAGATCGCGGCGCAATGGGAATCGTTCCGTGAAACCAGCCTGGCTTGCGCCTTTGTCAATTCTCACCATCACCTGCACGCGCACCCGGCGGTGTACGGCGTTTTGCTCAACACATTGCCCCCACAGTTCTCCGGTTGGCTGCGGCTGGGCCGTCCCCGCTTTTTCTCGCGCGGGATCACGCCGTGTCTGGTGTCCACTCTCGATTCGATCTGGGGTCGCCGGCTGCGGCGACGATGTCCCCATCGAGTTTGCGACACCGTGTGGGGGAGTGATCGGACGTTTCGGATGCAGTCGGGTGAGGTGACGAACGTACTGAGTCAGCTAGGAGACGGCTTGCATGAATTTCTGTTCCATCCCCGGGGCGGCGACTCAGATATGGACTTGAAGTGCTTGATTGAATTGAAACGCGATGGTTGCTGACCGGCCAATCATGCGGTTCATCCTGTGGAGTCTCGCCGTCGCCTGCGTCGCAAGCGGATGCGCGCGAACGACGGCGTGCCGCAGCTCGGGCAGACCATTCGACTACCGTTCCGATACGTTCGCGTTTGCCAACGAAACCGTCTGGAAGTACGGCGACGAAATTCCCGCGACCCACGATGGCGGATCACAGGAGAACATGGAGAAGTACACCCGCCGCTGTTTCCTTCTGGCGTCATCGGTTCTCCAGTTTTGGAAGTTCGCGCGATTCGAACCGACAGCGCCACCGGTGGAGGAACGGATCCTCGCGGACCGAATCCGCAAGGTGCGTAGCCTGTCGGTATGGCACGACAGCCTGCCCGCGGAACGAAGAGTCGTATTCCCCGGGTACGCTAATCTCCGCGAGTTCAGCGAGCGTCACGGAGCGCTTCTGCGCGCCACGCTCGGTCCCGGTTGGACGACTTATTTCGAGCCGCGAAAGTTCTCGATGCCCTTCGTGCCCTCTCGCAGTCATCAGGAGAAGACGCACGAAATGCTGCAGGACTGGCTGCGGCATGGGCAACCGGTGATCCTGTGGCTCTACAATTTTCCCAACGTAAACATCAACCACGCGGTGACCGTGTTCGGGGAGACCACGTCCCCCGGTGCGGGGCAGTACGCCTACGCGATCTACGACCCCAACTACACCGACGCACCGCGCATGTTGGTGTACGACCCGGCGACGCGGACCTTCTCCTACGGGACGACCTTCTATTTCTCCGGCGGGCAGGTTCGTGTACGACCGATGTACCTCGGCCCCTTGCGATGAGAGCAACCAGTCGCGTCCCGGCTGCGTGTGCGCAAAATAACGGGTTGACTTCTCCAGTCCGCGCCGCGAGCATCGCGCGCGTTGCCACGATGAAACTGCGCCACAAGTCCTGTTTCGTTGCGTTGGTTGTCGCCATACTCGGGTTGCCCTGCGACTCGGCGCGGGCGCAGGCTTGCATGCCGGACGTGACGCCGCCCACGATTACGTGCCCGGTTAATCTGTCAGTGAGCAACGACAGCGGGCAATGCTCCGCGGTGCTGGACATCGGCATGCCGGTGACGTCGGACGCGTGTTCGGCGGTAACAGTGAGCATTTCCCGCAGCGATGGACTGGCGTTGAGCGATCCCTACCCGGTGGGCAACACGATCGTTACCTGGACAGCCGTGGACGCTTCGTTCAACACCAACACCTGTACGCAGACGATTGCGGTCGCGGATGCTGAGATTCCCATGATCACCTGTCCCCCGGAGGTGCTCACGAACGCGGCCATGGGAGAATGTTCCGTGACGGTGAGTTTCGATCCGCCCACCGCCTCGGACAATTGCACCAACACTCCTGGGATCTGTACTCCCGCTTCAGGATCATCATTCGCTGCGGGTACGAACACGGTCACGTGCAGGGTAACAGACGCTGCCGGTCACACGAACACCTGCACCTTTCTCGTCATTGTGCTCGGCGACGCTACGCCTCCCGGCATGGTCTGCCCGGTGAGCGTCGTGACGAGCGCCGCGCCGGGCCAGTGTTCGAACACGGTCAGCTTCACCCCACCCACCGCGACGGACAATTGCACGAACGTGTCGGTGGCGTGCACCCCGCCATCCGGGAGCACGTTCGCAGTCCGCACCAACATGGTTTCCTGTGTCGCGACCGACCCAAGCGGCAACAGTGCGTCCTGCAGCTTCGATGTGACTGTGCAGGACACCGAGCCGCCCGCGATCAGTTGCCCGGGCGATCTGGAGTTCGTCGCCGACGGCCCCGAAGGGATCGTGGTGAATTACTCGACGCCGACGGCCACGGACAACTGCGGCGTGGTCTCCACCGGCTGCGTCCCGCCGTCAGGTTCGACCTTTCCGTCGGGCGTGACCAACGTGACGTGCACGGCGGTGGACGCCTCGTCCAATACCAACACCTGCAGTTTCAGCGTCACCGTGTTTGACCTCTGTTTCGTGGATGATGAGACCGAGGACTCGCTGCTGCTCAGTTCCGTTTCTGGCGATTACCGGTTTACTTGGAACGAGTTCGACGTGACCGTGCAGGGAAAGGCAAAGGTCAAACAAGCAGGGCTGAATCTGACTGCCCGCAGCAAAGACGGGACGAACAGGTTGAGTCTGAAGTGGCACACCATCAAGAACACCGCGCGAGGAAAAGTCGTGTTCCCGACCGTCCTCCGCAAGGCACGCATTCGGGACGCGAACGTCACCGGCAACGTCTGTGAGTAAGTGCCGCGGGCGGGTCGCGGGAAGGAACTGCATTGTTGCTTCCCTGGCGTCGCTTTCCTATGTTGACCCGCGATGAGGTCACTCGAACGCTATCTGCTGCGCGAATTTTTCATTCCGCTCGCGTACTGCCTGATCGCGTTCACCCTCATCGTGATCGTCTTTGAGTTGTTCGACACGCTGGCCGATTTCATCAACTGGCGCGCGTCGGTGCGTGAGGTCGCAGGCTATTACCTTCTGCTCTTGCCGAGCACGATTTCGACCTCCCTGCCGATGGCGATCCTGCTGGCGTTACTGTATTCACTGGCGATGTTCTCGAAGAGCAACGAACTGGTCGCCATGCGTGCATGCGGACTGAGCCTGCAGCGGTTGATGATGCCCTATCTCGGCGTGGGGGTGATCGCCAGCCTGGTCTTGTTCTTGTTGAACGAGACCATCGCGCCACGTTCGCTCGAACGGGCTCTGCGTTTCGCCGCGGAGCAGAAGGCGGTGTACCAGCAATCGGCGGAGTTCCTGAAGAACAAGGAACAGCGACAGCAACAACAGGCGGCGATGGACCCGAAGCGCGCGCTCAAACGCACCAAGCAGCCACGAGTCAACAGCTTGTTCTTCTACAACGCGAAAGATCATCGGCATTGGGTCATTCATGAGTTCGATCCCGCGCGCAAGATCGTCACCAACGGCGTCGAAGTCCTGCAGCAGGACATCCGTGGGAAGGATCTCTGGAAGGCGATGGCGGCGTGGGGAAAGTACCTCGACGGCCACTGGTGGTTCTTCGATGTGAAGATGCTCGACCTGAGCGGGGAGACGCCCAAGACGATTGACAGCAGCCGTCAGCGGATCATGAACGAACTGACGGAGACGCCGAGGCAACTGGCGGCGGAGTTGAAGGAACCCGAGCAGATGACCGTGAAAGAGATCAAGAACTACCTGAGCCTGCATCACTCCTCGGCGGAAGAGAAGCTCGCGCCGTTTCGCGTCAGTCTGCATCAGCGTTACGCGCAGCCGTGGAGCTGCCTCGTCATGGTGTTGCTCGGCGTTTCGATCGGCGGAAGGGTTGGGCGCAAGGGGCCGCTGGTGGGCGTCGCCAGTTCACTGGGGTTGTTCCTTGCGTACTGGTTCGTGCTGCAGGTCGGGCTCAAGTCCGGCGAGGCCGCGTACCTCTCACCTGTGTTCGCGGCGTGGTCCGCCAACGGCATCTTCGGCCTCATCGGGTTGGCCGGGTACGGCACGCTCCGATGAAGATCGTCATCGCGTCGGACAAGTTCAAAGGCTCGCTCACCGCGGTCGAGGCGTGCGATGCCATCGAGCGCGGTGTGCGGCGCGTTCTGCCCCGGGCCCGGATCGTCACATTGCCGCTCGCGGACGGCGGCGAAGGCACAGTGCGCGCACTCGTTTCCGCCACGGGGGGAAGGTTGGTGACTCGACGGGTCACCGGCCCGTTGGGCGGAAAGGTTTCGGCGACGTTCGGATTGCTTGGCGATGGCGCGACTGCCGTGATCGAAATGGCCGAGGCGTCCGGCTTGGCGCTTGTCCCCGAACGCAAACGCAATCCGTGGATTACGACCACGTTTGGCACGGGCGAACTGATCGCGGCGGCGGTGCGATTGGGTGCGCGGCGCATCCTGATCGGGATCGGCGGCAGCGCCACGAACGATGGCGGCGCTGGGATGGCGATGGCGTTGGGCGCGCGGTTGCTCGACGGGCGGGGCAGGAGCATTGGGTTTGGAGGCGGTGCGTTGGCTCGGCTGGATCGGATTGATTGTTCTCGACTCGCGGTTCGCGGTTCGCGGTTCGCGATTCAGGTTGCCTGCGATGTTTCAAATCCTCTGTGCGGCCGGAATGGCGCTTCGGCCGTGTATGGGCCGCAGAAGGGCGCGACCCCGGCGATGGTGCGGCAGCTCGACCGCAACCTCGCTCAGTACGCGCGGATCGTGGTACGGGACGTTGGCGTGCGGCCCAGTCTCCGTGAGTTGCCGGGCGCGGGCGCTGCCGGTGGGTTGGGCTTCGGGTTGTGCGCGTTTCTTGGCGCACGGCTGCGGGGCGGCATTGAGATCGTTCTCGATCAACTGCGATTCGACGAGCATCTCCGGGGTGCCGATCTCGTCATCACGGGCGAAGGCGCGATTGACGCGCAAACAATTCACGGAAAGGTTCCCATAGGTGTTGCTCGCCGGGCAAAGAAGCTGAGTGTGCCGGTGATCGCCATCGGCGGCACCGTTCCGCCCGAGGCAAACTCAGTCTTCGATCATGGGATCCATGGCTTGGTCAGCATTTGTCATTCGCCGATGAGTCTGTCGGAGGCGATGCGGGATGCTTCTTCGCTCATCGAACTAGCCATCGAGCGATCCGTGCGGCTCTTTGTGCGGAGGACGGAGGTGTGAATAGTGAATCAGGATGGCGGCGAATCCGAGTAGGCCGTAGAGCGGAACGTAGTTGGCAAGGATCATCAATATCATGCGGGGGTGAAAGAGCTTCACTTGCCAACACGACAGGTTGTTCAGCGCCAGTACTACAAGAGCGAAGACAAGCACGCGTACTCCAGAGGGATTTGCCGCGAGCCGAAGCGTTGCAGCAGCAACCGGGAAGATCAAGAATACAAAATAGTAGGGCCAACTGGTCATGCTTGCGGCGACCATCGCCGCACACAGCAAGGAGAACGAAAAGTCTGGATCAGGTTGCGACCAGCAATGCAGGTAAGCGAGGAACACACACAGAATTCCCAGGAAGATACCAACGGCCTGCCAAAATCGGGCTTGCTGCGGCGTCGAGGAGAAGCAGTGTTCACCCAAATTCATGACGAAAGAGGGAAGGCTGAAGTTTCCCGCATGGCCTGTGGTCCAGCCGCCGATCACGCGCAGTCCGTCCTGTAGGAAATCCCGCCAGAGATCCAATCCGGTGGCGCAGATTCCCAGCAGAACCCAAGCGACCACTGCAACAGTACGATGCGTCTTGCCGCGGAGCTCGCCGCTGCTGCGCCAGAGAAACCACGGCAACAGGACGAACGGGTATAGCTTTAGCATGCCCGCGGTTGCCACTCCCAGACACGCGGCTGTGTGCTTACCGGCTTTGTGGGCTGCGTAGGAAGCGAGCACGATCGCAGCGAGAGGAAGTTCAACGTGGCTGTAAAAAAAACTCCAATAGACTGGTTCTGAAATCAGCACTGCTGCTACGAAGATCCGCCAAGCCCGCCGGCTGTATTGCCGGAACAGTAGTGAATGAATGAGCCACAGGATCACACCCAAGCTCAATATCTCCACGGCCACCCAGAGCCCGAATGCCAACCTGGGTCCGCAGAGCGCAAACGGGACAAACATCCAGAGAAGCCCGGGTGGGTTCGTTGCAGTGGGCGTTTGCTCCAACGTGGTGAATCCCAACTGTACGCTCATGGGCTCGAGAGGAGTTGTGTACGGATCCTGACCTTCGAGCAGGAGACGACTGGAGACATAGTAGTGGTTGAAATCAAAATCGGACGCGCGAGTCGGGAGGGCCAGGGCAATTCGCGCGACGCAGATCGCGGCGATGGTGATTAGCCCGACGTCCAGCAACCGATTGCGAGCTGCTCGTTCCCAGACGGAAACGGTCTGTTGCGGGTTCACGGTCCGCAATCCTCTCCTGCCGTCCGTGCACCGTCAAGCAGGGGCTTTCGGGTTGCGCGGTACAGCACGGGTTCTATACTCGCCGCCATGGAGCGAGAAGCGGACAACGGAGCGGAAGGATCCAGGCGGGCAGCCTGGCATTGGCTGACACCGTCACTGACCCACTGGCTCTGGCTGATGTTGTTTCTGACTCTGTGTGTCGAACCACAGCGCACCAAACTCGTATCGGGCGACGGTGACGCGTCCATGCACTGGCGTTTGGGCGAGCACATGCTGACCACGCACGAAATCCTGCGCGCAGACGTGTTCTCCCACACCCGGTATGGCGACCGATACATCTCGAAGGAGTGGCTGTCGGAAATCATCTATGCCGTCGCCGGACGCCTGCGAGGTTTGAGCGGACTCAGCATCACGGCGGCTCTGGTTCTCGCGACGATGTTTGCTCTGCTGCACCGTCAACTGTTGCGGGAGGGTGCCGACCCCGTGGTGGGCACGATGGTCGTTCTGGTCGCAGTGTGGGCCACCGTTCCTCACTGGCACGCTCGACCTCACATTTTGAGCTTCCCGATGTTGCTCTGGTGGAACCAGGCACTCCGCCATCATGAGAAACAAGGTGGAATGCTGCGGCTTGCGGCCGCCCTGGCCGGGCTGACATTGGTGTGGGTGAACCTTCACGGCAGCTATCTGGCGGGGTTCATCGTGCTCGGTTGTTACTGGCTCGGCGCCCTGTGGGAAACAGCGCGCGCCTCCGAGCCGGCGAGTCGAGCCGACGCGCGTCGAAAGCTCGCATCGCTGAGCGGGGCGGCGTTGCTGTGCGGACTCGTGTCGCTGGCAAATCCCAATGGTTGGCTGGTCCACATCCACAACCTCAGCTTCGTGCGATCGAAGTTTTTCGTGAACTGGATTGATGAGTATAGCTCGGTAGATTTTCATCTGGCAGGAGCCTCGGGCTTCCTCGCCTGGCTTGCCTTGCTTGCGTATGCGCTTCTCGTTCGGCAAACGCGAATCCCCGCGGGGCCGGCTATACTCGTCACCGCGTGGTGCTACTTTGCGTTGTACGCGGAGAGGAACGTCGAGGTGTTGGTGATCGTGACCGCGCCGATGATCGCTCCACTTATCTCCGAGAGTCTGAAATCGAATGGCTGGTCATTCTGGGACAATTTGGTGCTGCGAGTCAGACGGATCCATGACATGAGTCGAGGTTGGCCTGTGGTCACGGCCGTCGCGATAGGGCTCATTGTGATTCACCCGCTGCCGGTTCAAATGCCCGCCGCCCGCTGGCCGGTACAGGCGATTCAGCACATCAAAGCGCACCCGGAACGATTCCAAGGAAAACTCTTCAACGCCCCGCTTTGGGGTAGTTATCTCCTGCTTGCGTTGCCGGAACACAAGGTCTTCGCAGATAGTCGTTTTGACTTTTACGAGGAGGGAGTCATGCGAGATTTCGACGAGGTGCTCCGCGTCGGCCCCTCATGCCTCCAGGTCTTGGACAAGTATGATATTCAATGGACGCTGCTCCGAAACAGCTACCCGATCCACCAAGTATTGAAACTCTCGGCTGACTGGCAGCTTGAGTACTCCGATGCCACCGCCACCGTGTATCGGCGCAAGCCGCGAATGAATCCTTAGCACTCTCACTGGCGGGGAAGTCTGAGGCGTCCATGCCGGTTGGTGTACAAAGGAAACACAGAGGGCACATGACATGTAAAGTGCCCTGAACATCCGGTGGGTGCTCCCGATCCCAAGCCGTGCAGGAGGGCAGCCAGGCCGGTCTTTTCTAATGCCCAGTCGTTGCGATGGTTGCGTCGCCTCCGGGCGTGTGCGTTTCGGCTCGGTAACCACCTTGGCATCATGGATGCGATATGGTGCGGCGCACACGGAAACGGTGCTGTTAGGAGGTGAATGGAAACAATGAAACTTATGAAAACAAACAAGAAGAGCGGTCAAGGTTTGGTTGAGTATGCACTCATCCTCGGCCTCATCGCGGTCGTCACGGCGGCTGTGATCGTTGCCCTTGGTACGAGTGTCAGTTCCAATCTGTCGGAAGTGAACGTCGAACTCGGCAAGTAAGCGTTGATACGCTACGGCGAGAAGGAACGGGCGCGGCAGCTTGCCAACGGCACGTGACCGGCAGTGGTACGGCAGGGAAACGTTATACCGCATGGTGCAGCCGCATTTTCAGGAGATATGCATGATTTGGGGAGAGGGGAGGAAGCAGACAGACGGGGGCCCCCTCTTCCCAACATGCATGTCATAAAGTATAGTAAATCGGCAATGGAGCGAGAGACAAAACGCGGTCAGTCCCTGGTGGAGTTCGCGATGATGCTTCCACTGTTGGTGCTGTTCTTGGTGGCGATCATCCAATTCGGGATCATCTTCGCCACCTACCTCACGCTGAATCACGCCGCGCTGGTCGGGGCGCGGGCAGGAGCGGTGGCGCCGAGTACGTCCGACCAGTTGGCGGTCGCCAAAGACGAAGCGATCAAGGCTGCTTCCGGATTCATCAAGAAGCCCATCACTGCGGATGCTGTATTCAAGACGGTAGGCAGTTCTCCAACACCCAATGCAGTTTCGGTCACACTGACCTATAATCTGAATCTCATCTTCGGCGGCTTTTTCTCTCCCAATCCCTACCCGCTTTCCGCGACTGCGGTCATGCGGAACTAGGAAATTAACATGGCCTCGATCCCCTCACCCACGCTTCGCAGCAAGCACGAGCGCTCCGGCCAGGCGCTTGTGGTCATCGTCATGTTCGTAGTCGTCTTTTGCGCGTTTGCCGTGTTGAGCGTGGACTTCGGCAAGCTGTATCACACCAAGAAGATTCTCCAGAACGGCACCGATGCCGCTTCGTTGGCGGGCGTCATGGAAGCGGTCGGTAAACCGGCATCGGATACGACATTTGAGACCAAGGCCAAGGACTTTGCCGTTGCGAACAAAGTCACGATCCCGGAGATCACCCAGGTACTGGCCGGCACTTGGAGCGCTTCTTCCGGTTTCACCGCCGGCGCGACGCCACGCGACGCAGTCTTGGTTTCGGCGCAGAGGACGGTACCGATGACTTTCGCCAGGATCTTCGGGATCCGGGAGCTTCCAGTCTCGGCGACATCGGTGGCGCAGGCATTTGCGAGCGATTCGATCACGGGCGTGGCAATGCCTTGGGCGATTGACACCTATGATCCGCTCAATCCGCCGAGCCGATGCCAGGAAGTGACTCTTCGCTTTTCCAGTGCGCCCAACGGCGGCGCCTGGACGGAAACCCCCTCCAATAACTCGGGCAATGTGTACGAGGAGCGAATCCGCTCCGGGTACGAGGGGACACTGTCGGTCGGTGACATCATCTATTCTGTCCAGGGCGTGAAGACCGGGGTGAACCGGCAAGAAACGGAGGCGCGCATCGGGAAAGATCCGGGCGCGACGTGTGACACCGTGGCAAACAACTCCGAACGGCTTGTGATTCTTCCTTACGTGGCGCTGGGAACGTTCTCCGGCGGCAGCGGAACATGGTCTCAGGCCGAGGTCCTTGGGTTCGTCGTGTTCTTCCTGGAACGCACCGAAGACAACGGCAAGGTCGTGATCGGCAAGTACCGTGAAGCGTTCGCCGGTACGTCGGTTTCCAAGAAGCCCCCCACACCGGGCACACCCAGCGTGGCGTTGCTCGTCGAGTGAGTAAACAACCAACAGCAATCGAGGAACTATGAACAAGAAAACCACAGGCATTCTAGTGCTCGCGGGATTGATTGGCCTCTGCACCGCCATTGCGATCTACATGTGGATGCAGAAGCATCAAGAAGATGTGGAACGGAACCGTACCGACGTAGTGCGGGCTGTCGTCCAAATCAAACCGCGCACCGTCATCGAACGCAAGATGGTGGCCATTCACCGCATCAACAAGGCCGACCTGGCGCAACACGCCGCTGTCCGTCTCGAGGACGTGGTCGGCAAGGTTACCCTCGAAGGCTACAAGGTGGACGATCAGATTCGCACCGCCGGCCTCACCTCGAAAGACAAGGTGCCAGGCCTTTCCTATCTCATTCCCGAAGGAAAACGAGCCCTCACAATTAAGGTGGACGACGTCAAAGGCGTTGGGTACTCTGTGCATCCAGGTGATCGCGCCGACATTCTGGCCACGTATCGGGATCCGATCACGGGCCAGCAGTTGACGCAGATCATCTTGCAGCGGTTGGAAGTGCTGGCGATTGACGAAGCGCAGATGGACACTTCCAAGGGCGGCAAGGGCGCGGCGAAATGCGTCACGTTTGCGGTCACGCCCGAGGAAGCCGCGAAATTGACGGTGACAGACATGGAAGGCGCGTTGCGCATGATCCTGCGTCCCGACAACGATAAGGGCGTGGTGGACCTCAAAGCCATCCGGCTCCGGGACTTGGTCAAGCCCTACAACGTGCCGTCGGACTCGGAACTGATGCAGCCGCCGCCGGGGAGTTTGCCGATTGGCGACAGAGAGCCCCCGAAGGTGCGCGTGTTCCGTGGCTCCGAACCCGTGAAGGAAATCACCGTCAGCGACGAGTAGTCGCGCGTCGCGTGCGTCGCCGATCCGCTGCGAAAGACGTTCCAATACGAAACCACACTAACGGAAAGGGTCACATGCACACCATGAAAGCGAATTGGATCGGGCTCGGAACACACCAAACCCGATCGATCGGCTTGATGTTGGCAGTTCTGATTGGCGTTTCGTCGTACGCAGGGGCACAGGAATCGAAGTCTGCGGCACAGAGCATGGGCGATGTCTCTGTGTTTGTCGGTGAATCGGCTCGGATTGACGTGGAGGAGGCCACTACCGTCGCACTGGCCGATCCCTCGATCGCCGACCATCAAATCCCGTCCAAGAAGGAAATCCTGATCAACGGTAAGAAACCCGGTGTCACCACCCTGAATGTGTATGAGGCATCCGGTGCTCGCAAAACCTACCGCATTGTGGTGACCGAGGGCGATTTCCAAAGCAAGGCCGTCCGCGAAGCCATCAATCTGCCGGGAGTCACAGCCCGCGTTGTCGGCAACTCCGTGATTGTCGAAGGCACGGTTGCCAATGACCGCGAGTTGGAGCGCGCTCTGACCATCGCCGGCAGCTACCGCGAGAAGGTTGTCAATCTGATCGAGGTCAGCAATCCCGTCCAGGTCCGCATTCGAATGAAAGTGGCGGAAGTGAGCCTGACCGCCTTGAAAAACAAAGGCCTCGAGTACCCGGACTCGATCACCTATAGCATGGACATGATCAAGGTAAATGAGCTCAGCGGCGGCTCCTCATTCACGACCATCTTTGGTGGATTCTCGAGCAGCCAGGGGAGCACCGTCGAGGATCCCAACGAGATAGATGCCGGCATCTGGGCGCGAATCAATCTCTTACAGCGAAACGGCGACCTCAGTGTCTTGGCCGAGCCGACGCTCGTGACCCTCAGCGGCAAAGAGGCGTCGTTCCTCGCCGGCGGTGAGTATCCTGTCGTGATCGCCCTGCAGGATAGCTTCAGCGTGGAGTACAAAGAGTTCGGCGTGAAGATGAAGATCAAGCCCGTCGTGGACAGCAAGGAAAACATCAACACCTCGATCAACGCCGAATTGAGCGCGATTGATCCGACCCTGACCGTCAGTTCAAGTACCACAATCGGTGGTGTCAGCGTGCCGGGTCTGGTCTCCCGCAAGGCATCCAGCACGCTTCAACTCAAGAACGGGCAGACGATCATGATTGGTGGCCTGCTCGACAAGCAGACGATCAAGACTCTCAAGAAAGTGCCTTGGATTGGCAATGTACCGGTATTGGGGCTGCTCTTTACGAACAAAGGCGATGATCAGCGCGAGCGGGAGCTCATGTTCCTGGCGACCTTTGATCTCGTGCGGAACCCCGATGCGGAAGCAAAAGCCGCCCCGGTCAGCAGCAGCATGAAGGAACTCCTGTCCGCGCCGATGATGATCAAGAGCGAGGAAGAGTGGAAGAAGGCAAATGGCAACCAAGGGAATTAAAGTCCTGATCGCGGATAACGATCCGACGGAGCGCGCCCGCATCAAAGAGATGCTGACGCGCGAGAAAGACGTCGAACTCGTCGAGGCCGTTGCCGACGGAAACGAATGCCTCTCCCGCGCACTGGCGCAGCATCCCGATGTCGTGATTCTGCGGTCGGACCTTCCCGGCAAGAAGGGAATCGAAATCGCCGAGAATCTGTATATGGACCGACCCGACATCGGGTTGATCCTGATGCTCTCGGGTGGCGAGGACGACGACATCTGGCGCCAAATGGTTCAGGCGGGGATCAATGAGTTCGTGACCCGACCCATTGATCCCCAGCGACTGATCGGTGGCATTCGGAAAGTCGTCGGCATCAAACGCAAGTTCACCGGGCAGACCAACGGGGCGCGCGAAGGCAACAAGAAGTTCATCGCCGTGATCAGTGCCCGCGGCGGGTGCGGCAAGACATTCCTCGCTGCCAATCTCGCGGTCGCCTTCTCGCGCCAATTCCCCAAGGTGGCGCTGGCCGACTTCACGCTCACCGGCGGAGATGCCGGCATGTTGCTCGACCTCAAGCCCCAGCGCACGCTCAAAGACTTGTTTGCAGTGTTCGGCGGACTCGATTCCGATGTCCTCGACAGCATGCTCGCGCGGCATTCGTCCGGCGTGGCGTTGCTTTCCTCGCCCATGAGCGGCGGGGAAACACTCCGCATCGTCAAATCCAACGCCGACAAGGCGTGCGAGCTGTTGCATCAGGATTACGACGTGACCGTTGCCGATACCGACCATGCCAACTCGGAGTTGACGCAACTGGCGATCAAGCACGCCGATACCGTGGTCGTCGTGACGGGAGCCGATCTGCCGCGGCTCAAGAGCACGAAGACTCACCTGCAGGAATTGACGAGCCGCGTCCCGGCGGAACGAATTAAAATCGTCTTGAACCGGTATTCCACGGCCAAGGAAATTAATCCTTCCGAAGCCGAGGCCATCCTCGAAGCCCCGATCGTGGCGCATCTCCCGCACGACAGCATTCTCGTGACGACGTCAATCAATCACGGCCGACCGCTGGTGCAATCGCACCCTGGCAAACCGTTGTCCGAAGCGATCATGCAACTTGCTGCGCTCCTGCATTCTCCCAGTGCCCCAATTCCAGCCACGTCGGCAGGCCGAGGTGGTTGGCGTACGTTCTTTAACCTGACGCACTAAGTGTGGTGCGTCGGGCGGTAATAAACGGCAGACCGTTGTAGTCTGTAGTAAGAGGTCTTGTATGGAAATTGTGGACACAAACATTGATGTCAGTTCGCAGATGTACATCCAGTCCAAAGCTGCGATCCTGGCCTACCTGGTGCAGGAGATTGACCCGAAGTTGCTTGAGAGCGGCGACGAAGTGCTTCTCCGCAACCGGGTCGAGGAACTCGTGGAGGAAAAACTCCGCGCCGAGAAGTATCCCTACTCGCGGCAGCTTCGCAATCGCCTGGTTGCCGAGATGGCCGACGAAATCCTCGGCTACGGCCCCATCGAGCCGCTGCTGCGCGACCCGACCATCACCGAAGTCATGGTCAACGGCCCCGAAGCGGTCTATATCGAACAGTTCGGCAAGATCGAGAAAACCGACGTCAAGTTCCGCGATGGCGAACACATTCGCCACGTGATTGACAAGATCGTCACGCCGCTGGGCCGTCGCGTGGACGAATCCAGCCCCATGGTGGACGCCCGCTTGCCGGATGGCTCCCGCGTGAACGCCATTCTCCCGCCGCTCTCCCTGAACGGGCCGACACTGACGATCCGTAAGTTCAGCGCCGAGCCGTACACGGTGGACGACCTGATTCGATTTGGCACGTTGACCAAGCAGATGGCGCAGTTCATCGCCGCGTGCGTCCGCGCCAAGCTCAACATCATTGTCTCGGGCGGTTCGGGCACGGGCAAAACCACGACACTGAACGTGTTGTCCTCCTTCATTCCCGAAAACGAGCGCATCGTGACCATCGAGGACGCCGCCGAGTTGAAGCTCAACCAGGAACACGTCGTGCGTCTCGAAGCCCGCCCCGCCAACATCGAAGGCAAGGGCGAGGTCACCATCCGCGACCTTGTCCGCAACGCGCTGCGCATGCGCCCCGACCGCATCATCGTGGGTGAAGTCCGTGGTGGCGAAGCGCTTGACATGATGCAGGCCATGAACACGGGCCACGAAGGCTCGATCAGCACGGTCCACGCGAACTCCACGCGTGATTGTCTCTCGCGTCTGGAGACGGTGATGATGATGGCGGATGTGAAACTCTCGCCTTCCGTATTGCGCCAGCAGATTGCGGCGGCCATCCATCTGATCATTCAACTCGCCCGTTTTACCGATGGCACGCGCAAGCTCGTCAGCATCACCGAAGTAACGGGCATGGAAGGCCCGACCGTGTGCATGCAGGACTTGTTTTTGTTCGAAGCGCGCGGGCTTGGCGAGGGCGGCAAGGTGATCGGCTCGATGCGGGCGACGGGCATTGTGCCCAAGTTCATGGATCGGTTTGCCGCGATGGGCATCCCGATCTCGAAAGACCTCTTTATTCCAGGGAGATAATCCATGAACATGTCTGATACAGCCACCGTGGTGACCATCATGTTGATGGGATGCGCCTCCGCCACACTTCTCGTGTACGGCCTGATGTTGCTCTTGCGTGCGCGCAAAGTCGCCGTGCAGGAGCGGATCGAGGCCTACACTTCCACACAGCTTACCTCCGGACTGATGGGCCAGGTGGACGAGGATGAGGCTTTGCTCACACCCGTGGGCCGGTTGCTGCGCCGGGTGTTTGGAAAGAACTATTTCGACAAGATCGAAGAGGAACTGGTTCGGGCGGATCTGCCATTGCGGCCTTCCGAGTATGTGCTGAGCCGGCTTGTGCTGGCGGGAGTGTTTTTCCTCCTGATGTTGCTGCGCGTGCACAGTCTTTTGCCTTCGATCGCGCTCGGATTCGCCGGCTTCATGCTGCCCTACCTCCACATGAAACTCCGTCAGACACGGCGCACGACCAAGTTCAACGAGCAACTCGCCAACGTCCTCATGTTGATGACGAATTCGCTCCGTGCCGGGTACAGTTTCATCAAGGCCCTCGAGGTCGCCGCGAGCGAGATGCAACCTCCGATCTCGAAGGAGTTCGGGAAAGTGTTCCGGGAAGTGAACCTCGGCTTCACGATGGAAGAGGCCTTGCAACGGGCCGCGCGGCGTGTGGGCAGCGAGGACTTCAACGTCGTCGTGAGCGCGTATCTCGTGCAGAAGGAAGTCGGCGGCAGCCTGGCCGAAGTGATGGAGAAAGTCGCAATGACCATCCGGGAGCGATTCAAGCTCCAAGGCGAGATCCGCGTGATGACCAGCCAGGGCAAGTTGTCCGGTCTGGTTGTCGGGTTGCTTCCCTTCGCCGTGGCCGTGGCGCTGCTGTTCGTCGCGCCGGAGTACCTCCGTCATCTCGTGGATCCCGCGGTGTCGGTGCCGCTCCCGGTGCCGTTCCTGCCGACCCCCGTGGATGTGCCGATGGGTTACTTCTTTATCGTGTTTGCTGTCTTCCTGCAGGTCGTCGGTCTGTTGGTCATCTGGAAAATCGTCAACTTCAAGGTATGAGCGCTCTTGCAATTCTGATTCTGGTGTGTGTGGCGACGTGCGTATTGTTCGCCATAGGCGTGTATCGCTGCTCGCGGGAGTTTTCGCTCCAGCGCCGCATCGAAGAACTGACCACCACCCCGAAGGTCGAGACCATCGAGGAGGAAATGAAGAAGCCGTTCATGCAGCGCGTCGTGCTGCCGGTGGCGGAGGCGACGGCGAAACGCGTGCGGAACTTCATGCCCAAACAGGCTGTTGCCGCCTCGCGTTCCAGACTCATCATGGCGGGATTGCACCCGGGCATGAACGAAATGCATTTCCTCGGCATCTGCTGGCTGATGGCGTTCCTCTTCTTGTTCTTGTCCGTGTTTGTCTCGTCGTCGTTGTTCCATGCCGCGGCAATCGTCCAGGTGATTGTGGCAGTGGTATCGTTTTTCGCCGGACTCCTGTTGCCGCAGGCGGTGCTCAACTCCCAGATTCGCAAGCGGCAGGACGAGATCATGGTGTCGTTCCCCTACGCGCTCGATCTGCTCGCGATCTGCGTCGAGGCCGGGCTGGGATTCGATTCGGCGCTCGGCTACGTGATGAAGAAGACCCACGGCCCGCTCGCGGACGAATTCGCGAAGACGCTGAACGAAGTCCGCCTCGGGAAACCGCGTGTGGACGCTCTCGTGGACCTCTCCAGTCGCATCGGCGTCGAGGATGTCCGCTCATTCATCACCGCCATCGTACACGTCAACAAAATGGGCGGCAGCATCGTGGACTCCTTGCGCGTTCAGGCCGACATGGTGCGTGTCAAACGCCGCCATCGCGCCCAGGAAAAGGTGATGAAAGCGCCTATCAAGATGGTGTTTCCGCTCGTGTTCTGCATTTTGCCGGCGTTATTTGTTGTGATCTTGTGTCCCGCGTTGATTGCGATTATCAAAGAGATCGTGCGAAGGTAGTTTGGGAGCAAAACTCCAATGCAGGTAGTCAACGTCTCGAAGAAACACGTGCTCACCGACCGTTGCCGGTTGGCGAACACATTCCTCAAGCGGACGATCGGGTTGCTCAACCGCAGTTCGCTCGAACCGGGCGAGGGGTTGCTGTTCGACAATTGCCACGGCATCCACACCGTCGGCATGCGGTTTTCGATTGATGTGCTGTTTCTCGACAAGAGCCTGCGCGTCATCCGGCTCGCCAACGATGTGCGCCCGTTTCGACTCGGTCCCGCTGCCAAGGACGCCGTTTACGTTCTGGAACTCCCGGCTGGCGTCATCCAGCAGACATCCACCGAAGTCGGCGACCAGGTTCAGTTTCGCACCAGTTCCGATTCCTCCCCCATTTCCACTCCCGAGGATCATCCTCCGCTCGCGACCGTGAAACACAACGGCGGACGTTGAGCGTTCGCTCCCTCCGTTTCCTCGGATTCGTGCTTTTTGCGTGACCTCGTCATTGCCTTGCGCTAGAACGCTGCTCCGATGCTCGACATCAAACTCATCCGGGACAACCCCGACACCGTCCGCGCCGCGCTCCGCAGCCGAGGCCCCGGCGCGGACGCGCCCGTGGACGAAATGGCCCGGCTCGACGAGCAACGCCGGGCACTGATCGCGCGCGCCGAGCAACTCAAGAGCGAACGCAACAGAGTCACCAAAGAGATCGGCGCGCTCAAGGCCAAGGGCCAGAACGCCGACGATAAGATGGCCGCGATGAAGGTCGTTGGCGAAGAGATCGCCGGCATGGATCAGAAGCAGGCCGAGATCGAGCAGAAGCTAAACGAAATCCTGCTGAACACTCCCAACCTTCCCGATTCCTCCGTGCCGGTAGGCAAGGATGCCGCCGACAATCCTGAAGTGCGACGCTGGGGCGACAAACCGAAGCTCGAGTTCCCGGCTAAACCGCACTGGGAGATCGGCGAAAAACTCGGCATCCTTGATTTCGCCCGCGCCACCAAACTCGCCGGCAGCGGGTTCGTGCTGTACCGCGGACTCGGGGCGCGACTCGAGCGCGCGCTCGTCAACTTCCTCCTCGATCTGCACACGCGCGAACACGGCTACGTCGAGACGGCCCCGCCGCATCTCGCCAATCGGGCGACCCTGACCAGCACGGGTCACTTGCCCAAGTTCGAGGAAGACCTCTACCGGGTGCGCGATGAAGAATTGTTCCTCATTCCCACCGCCGAAGTGCCGCTCACGGGTCTGCCCCGCGACGAGATTCTGCCGGAGTCGCAACTCCCGATCTACCTGACGGCATATACGCCTTGTTTTCGACGCGAGGCCGGTGCCGCCGGCAAGGAGACACGCGGTATGATCCGCGTGCATCAGTTCGACAAAGTCGAGCTCGTGAAAATCTGCAAACCGGAGACTTCGTTCGACGAGCTCGAGAAGATGGTGGCCAATGCCGAGAAGGTGCTCCAGTTGCTCGGGCTGCACTACCGGGTGATCCTGCTTTGCACCGGCGACATGGGGTTCGCCTCCACCAAGACCTATGACATCGAAGTGTGGGCGCCGGGTCAGAACGCATACCTTGAAGTTTCCTCGTGCAGCAACTGTGGCGATTTCCAGGCGCGCCGCGCGAACATCAAGTACAAGGCCACCGACGGCAAGAACCGTTTCGTTCACACCCTCAACGGCAGCGGCACCGCCTTGGCGCGTTTGTATGTCGCGCTGCTCGAGACCTACCAGCAAGCCGACGGCAGCGTGCGCGTTCCCGAGCCCTTGCGACCGTACTTCGACGGACGCGCCGAGATCCGGTAACCCGAAGCGGGCGGAACAGAAGCTCGCAAAGGGAGCAAAGACTCGGAAGCCGACCGGCACACCTTTTCCAGCCTCCTCAACATTTTCAGTGGGTCAGGTTGCCGGAATGCGAAGTTTGGCGGCCACGAAGTAAATGATCGCTTTCAGATACTCCGTCGTCCGATACCCTCGCGCCTTCCGTTTGATCGCCTGCAGAATGCCGTTCAGAGCTTCCATCCACCCGTTCGTCGTCCGATGCCGCCAGTGCGCCACGATCCCAGCCAGATGTCTCTGCACCATCTCCGCCACCTTCACCATCGGCCACAGCAGCAACTCCGCGTGCTTCTTCGCTTCCCTCCGCACCCATCGACACCACGCCCCAAACCGCTTCGTCGCCCGACTCGCGCTTTCCAACTCGTAGATGTCCTGCAGCGTCAATCGCATCTGGTACGCCTTCGCCGTGCACAGATTCTCCCGATCAATCCGAGCCAGCCGCTTCTGCTCCTTCTCCGTCAGATGCGCGGGGTTCTTGCGCCACAACCACTGCGTCTTCTCCAACTGCTCTCGTGCTTTCGCTCCCCCCAGCCGGCGCTCCGTCCGTCGCACCTCGTCCACCGCCGCGTTCGCCTGTGCCACCACGTGAAATTTGTCGAACACGATCTCGGCATTGCGGCAGTTCTCGCGCACCCCTTTGACATAGGCCGGACTCATATCCATCGATGCCTCCGTCACTGCATGCGGATGCCCGTTATGGGCCAGCAGCGCGTCCCGAAACTGCCCCCAGGTCTCCTGGTCCTTGCCTTCGGTCGCAAACAGCACCCGCTTCTGCACCAGATCGGCGAAGATCGTCAGATAGTGATGCCCTTTCTTGCGACTGAGTTCATCCACCCCCACGCAGCTCACCGCGCTGAAATCCGCTTCCCCGTATGCTTTCTCCACGTGCGCCAGCAACATCCGCCACAGGCGCATATCCGTTTCGTCCACCACCTGCGCCACCTTCGCCACCGGCATCTCCCGCATCAGCAACAAGGCAAACGCTTCAAAGCCCTTGGTGAAATGCTTGCTCAAGCCTTCCCACGGCGGCGTCACCCGATACACCCGCTCACACTGTCGGCAGCGCCCCCCGCGGCAGCGGACAGACGATTTCACACTCGTGCTCAAACACGTCCAGATGCCGCCAGCGCAACGGCTCGGTGTGATCGTAGCAAGTCACTCGTCCCCCGTCGTGTGGACAGCGCTCGACCTGCCACAGTTCCGAGGTCTCTCGAATCTCCAGTGTCACCTTCGATTGCGCGCGGTGATACTCACAGCGGACGACGTCCCAATTCAGGCCCAACCCCAACAACTCGTGGAACAGTTTCTCTGGTGTCATGCCACCCGATTACCATACCCACCCACCCACTGAAAACGTTGAGGAGCCA
>CAZOTB010000110.1:0-21789 GCA_964582645.1 uncultured Verrucomicrobiota bacterium
CGTGCGAGATGAACGCCGGTTTCGTGGATTGGGTCGCTGTGTTTCGCGCGCTCAAGTCGGTCGGCTACAACGGCTGGGTCAGCAACGAAGACTATCATCTCGCGACCGGCTGTTCGCTCGACCGAATCAAGTTCGGCCTTGACCATCTCAAGCGGTGCGAGAAATTGGCGTGAGTCAGGTGCACCATTCCTGGCCGACCTGACCGGCCAAGCGGATTCGCCTGTCTCGCAGGTTGACTTCTCCGCGCGGCGCGAGTTGAATCGCGGCTCAATGTCTCGCGCCCATGAGTGAGGGTTCTCGCACGTTCAGTTACCGCGCGCTCGTGATCGGCATCGCCGCGATGCTGGTCATGGGGCTGTGGGTGCATTTCCATGAAGTCCTCGTCCCGCACCCGAACATCCTCGCCGAAAACAGTCCGCCGGCAAGCGCCGTCGGCATCATCATCGGCATCCTGCTTGTGGCCGGTCTGCTTGCGCGCTTCCGTCGTTCGCTCCGCCTGGAGAAAGGCGAACTGCTCGTTATTTACTCGATGCTCGTCATCTCGGCGCCATTGATGAGCCAGGGGATGTGGCATCGGTTCATCGGCCTGATCATCTCGATTCCCCACAACCCGGAAAATATGGTGCTGGCCGACAGTTTCTCCGAAAAACTTTGGCCGCATGGTCCGCACCTGGTCGAGAACCGCCGCTTCGAGGCGGGACTCGACGAACGAGCCGCCGCCCAGCCGAAGGAGAAGGTGAAAGTCGTTCCAGCCCCGCAGA
Source organism: uncultured Verrucomicrobiota bacterium (assembly GCA_964582645.1). Classification (GTDB taxonomy): domain Bacteria; phylum Verrucomicrobiota; class Verrucomicrobiia; order Palsa-1439; family CAZOTB01; genus CAZOTB01. The sequence goes on from CAZOTB010000110.1 coordinate 762, forward strand.
CGCAGGTGGGTGCAACCTCCGCGGTGGAACTCCAAGGCACAGAAGCTTCGGAGACGACATTCCGCATCCAGGTCCCGCGTCGGCAACACGGCAGCGAAGTCCTCGTGCCCGGCGAACGCTATTTCCTGTCGGGGCTGTTCAAGCTCACCGGCTTCCGCAGCCAATCGAGGCTCTCCGTCGAACTGGTGTCGGGCGAGGAACGAGTCCAGGTGCTCACGCTTGGTCGCGACACCCCGGAGACGTACTCGCGGCCGGGTGGATTCCAGCGCGCGGGCCAACCCTACCTCAGTCTGCCGCGCACCCTCGGCGAGCAGTTGGACCTCGTGTTCACATTGAGCGGCGCGGGAACGGCACAGGTCACGGACGTGACGTTCTTCAGCAATGAATCTCTCGCCCGGTTGCACAAGGGCACGTCGGAGATTCGCGAAAGCGACCTCCCGCGCCTGCCGGCGGACAGCCGTGAATCGCTCCTGGTTCGTCCCGACAACCTCGCCTCGCCGTCGGGCATCTGGTATGCGCTCAAGGGTTCCATTCCCTACCGCGAATGGCTCACGCCGATGCTCTATTGGGGCTCGATCGTGCTGGCGCTCTTCCTCGGGTTGCTCGGCATCGGCGTCATCTTCCGCAAACAATGGGCCGAGCACGAACGGTTTTCATTCCCGCTGGTCGTCGTGCCCCGACTGCTGCTGGAGGAACGCGAGGAAAATGGGCGGACGGTTCGCCCGCTTTTTCGCAGCGGCACATTCCTGGTGGGCATGAGCCTGGCGATCCTATACTGCATGCTGCAGGGGCTGGCATTTTACGTGCCCGGACTTCCGGACCCGACCGTGCAGCTCAACCTGACGGAATATGTTGGCTCTCCCGCGATGAAGGCATTCGTTGCCGGGTTCGATCCGGGAGGCGCCGGTGGGTTCCAGATCGTGCTGCTGTTCACCGCGATCGCGTTTTTCGTCGAGCTGGACATGCTGCTGAGCATCGTGGTTTGTTTCTGGCTCGCAAAACTTCCGTTCTATTTCGGCGAGGCGCTTGGGTGGAAGAACCTGAAGGGGCCGGTGGATGCGTTCCCCTTCGCGCAGGAGCAGCACATCGGCGCGTTCCTGAGTCTCGCGTTGATTGTGCTTTGGACGGCGCGGCGTCATCTCCTCGCGGTGGGACGCCGGGCGTTCGGACTCGCCGGTGGCGCGGACGACACGAGCGAGGCGTTCAGTTACCGCACGGCGATGCTGCTGGTGGTCGCGTCGTTTGTGTTCTTCGCGTTGTGGGGCGCCGCAGCGGGACTGGGCGCCGGCAATGCCTTGTTATTCTTCGGTTTCCTGGTCGTGTGCGGATTTTCGGCGTCCCGGATCCGCACCGAATGCGGCGCGCCGTTCACCTACTTCACGCCCTACTATCCATACCTGATCTTTTTCCTGTTCGGCGGACTGTTCACCTTCCGCCTGGAAACGATGGTGCTGGCATTCGCGGCGGGAGGCTTCATGGCGGTGGCCCAGTTTCTCCTGTTCGCGCCCACGCAGGTCGAGATGCTGCAACTCGCCGACACCGAGAAAGCGAAGCCGCGGGGCGTGAGCTGGGCTTTGCTCATCGGTCTGCTCGGAGGAGTGACGATCGGAGGCTACTTTATGCTCGTGTGGGCCTACGGCAAGGGTGCCGAGAGCATCACGTACATGAAAACGTGGGCCGTCTCACAGAACTGGTACTTCACTTCCTTGCGCACGGCGGTTGCCAACGCCGACGCCCAGGTGCTGCACGCCGCGGCCACGGGCGAGGAAGCTGGCGCGGTGTTCCCGGCCGGGGCGCTCACCGCTGTCGGCATCGGCGGCGGGATCACGTTGCTGCTGACGTTCCTCCGAACGCAGTTCGTCGGGTTCTGGATACACCCCATTGGCTATATCCTGGCGAACACGTTTTTCATCTACGCCGTCTGGGGTTCCATTCTCGCCGCGTGGGTCATCAAGTGGTCCGCGCTCAAGATCGGCGGGCCGCGCCTGATCCGGGAGCGAATGACGCCCTTTTTCGTCGGCGTCTTCGTCGGCAGCGTGGCCGGCATGTTGTTCTGGGACATCGTGGCGGCGATCCTGATGTCGCGTGGGACGCGGGAAGTATTCACGTGCCTTCCGTGACCGGCAGGCTCAGATCCAGCGGAATGCAATCAGGTCCCGCAGTCGCGGGCGAATCCCCTCAGCGAAGCTGAGAGGAGGACGCTGCATCTGGCCCAGCGGACAGACCCGGGCGACACCCAACGGACGCAGCCGCTCCTTCCACCCCGCCTGACGAGCTTCCGGGCACGCCAGGCCCACGTTGTGCAGGTATGGTTGGACGTGGGCGACCGACTGCTCCAGGTCGCGGAGTGGTTTGACGAAGACCACCCGGTTCAACGGCGACGTGGCGAACATCGGCTCGTCCTCGTAGATCACCGTCCACGCATCCGAGCCCGGGCTCGTCCAGAGGGCAACCCGGGAATCGCTCGCCGCGCGAAACTCGTACGCGCTGCGGACGCGGGCGATGGCGGCCGATTCCTCCAGCGAAAGGGTGCCGCGAGGCACAGCCCGATGGAAGTCCTCCATCGCGACCGCCAGGCGTTCCGCGAACGCGCGGGCGTCGTCCTCCGCATACACGACGTGCGGCGACAGACAGCCCTGTTGGTCATAGAGCGAACAGTCCTCGGCGAACTTCATCGCCACGTCGCTGGCCGCATCTCGGGCAATGATCGCAAAGCCGAGCTTGTGACCGAAGCCGAGCCATGGCTTCCCGTCGGGCAGCATCGCGCGGATCGCGTGGAGCGACTCGTCGCTTCCATACCCGATGACCATCCCGGCTTCGTGGAACAATGCACGCTCGACCTCGCGTGCGCCACCGGGCCAACGTTGAAGCTGCACACAACCCGCCAGATCCGGGTCTGCCTCGTAAAGCGAAGCGAGGTACAACGACGGGAACAGCGGATCGCGCGAGGACGCTTTGCAGAAGCTCGCCGACTTCACCAGCAACCCGCAGACGATGCTGACCACTGCGGGATTGGGAATGTTGCCCGAGAAAATCTGCGCCAGTAACGGCGGCCCGGTCTCCTTGTCCTGCAGTTTACCCAACTCCGCCTCGACGAGCGCGCCGAGTTTGTCCTCCGTCAACTCGTTGAAGAGCAACTCCACAATGCGCTCGGTCATCTGCGGCGAAAACCCGGTCACCTTTGGCATGCCGGAGATGGCGCGTTGACGCCACGAGTAGTTCGGGTCGAGCCACCGCCGCGACACGGCGCCCAGGACGCGCACGAGTTCCCCCGTGGAACGCGTCACGAGGAAATGCCGGCGTCGCTCGGTGAGCTCGTGACAAAGGGGGTGAATTTGGTCGGCGGAGATCATTCGCGTCCATTCGCTGCCAAGAATTCATCCGCGGCAATCGAGCAACCGCGCGCCTCCGCGCCGGCAGCCCGCCCGAGCACTTCGAAGCCTTCGCCGATCCGCACGCCGATGTCCTCCGTCTGGATCGCCATCACGGAACTGCGATTGGTGAGATCGAACACCCGGATCAACCCGCGCTGCCCTTCGGCGACCTCGTTACCTGTGGCAGGGTCAACGATGACCACGCGGCTCCATGGCGGAGCGGTATGGAGGGGCGCACGGCGGTGCGCCTTTGTGGGTGTCGCCGCTTCATCCATGGGCGCACGGCCGTGCGCCCCTACTCTGTCGTAAAACTGAACCCCGAGTTCCGTCATGCCGTACTCGTTCACGACATGATCAGCGGGCATCAACAGGTACTCGGCGAAGAGTTCGTGAAGTTCCGCCTTGGTCAGTTCGCGTGTTTTTCCCTTGAACCCGCCCGTCTCCATCGCGCGGCTGCCGGCTGGCAGGCGAAAGTACTGGTGATTCTCCTCGCACCACTCGAAGAAATGCACGAACGCAAACGCCGTCCCGAGCAGCATCACCGGCTGCTCGAATCCTTCCGCCATTCGCAACGTGTCGCACAACCGCAACGGCTGCAGCTTGCCGGCTTCGACGAAATAGTGTCTTCCGCGCGCGCCAAATGCCTCGGCCACCACTCCCATCATGTGCGAAAGCGATGAGTTTGGCGCTTCCTCGGGCGATGGCGTGAGCATCAGCATCGGCGGCTTCGCGCCATCCGCGAGCAGGTGCGCGGCGAAGTTGGGAATGATCGAGGCGTGATAGAGTTCGGTCGTTTCGAGATAATGTCGGCCGCGTTTTGCCGCCGATTGTGTTGTGCCGCTGGTCTCGAACACCGCGGCGGCCCGCTCGATCGGGAAACAGGCAAGCGCAGCCTCCTTGAACGCGCTGGCCGGCACCGCCGGGATGTCGCGCCAGGAGGTAATGGTTGCCGGCTCGACGCGCCGGGCGCGGCAGAAGTTCCGGTAAGGCTGGTTACGAGCGAACTGATACTCGAACAACTCCAGCGCGAGCCGGTTGAACTGCGCGTCGTCCGGCCGGTCCAAGCCCTGCGCGATCAGAGCGAGAATGTCGTGGTCGAGTTGTTCGGCGGTTTTCATGTTCATGTAGCCGCGAGCGTGAGCGAGCGGAGGGCGGCCACTCGCTCACGCTCGCGGCTACGACTTCTCCGAATTCAGTCCCTCCAACGCATAAATCCGCACCGGCTTTGCTTTGCCTTTCACCGTCACCTCGCCCAACTCGCGCGCGTGGACATGCTCGCGGACGGCCAGATAGGTCGCCTCGCTGAGGATGATGTTGGCGTCGAACTGGCGCGTGAGGGATTCCAGGCGCGCACCGAGGTTTACCTCGTCGCCGATGACGGTGTAATCGAACATGACCGTCGAGCCCATGTTGCCGACAATCATCTCGCCGGTGTTGACGCCGACACCGATCCCGAACGGCTCGATGCCGCGCACGCGCCATTTCTCTTTCAGCTTCTTCAACGTCTCGACCAAACCGTGAGCAGCACGGACCGCGCGCAGAGCATCGTCGGGCTTCGGTTCGCCGGGCGCGCCCCAGAACGCCATGATCGCGTCGCCCATGTACTTGTTGAGCGTGCCCTCGTGCTGGAAGATGACCTTGCTCAGTTCATCCTGCAGTTCGTTGAGTACCGGAACCACTTCCTCGGGCGGACGTTTTTCTGAGTAGGCGGTGAACCCCCGGATGTCGGAGAACAACACGGTCATCCGCCGTCGCACGCCACCGAGGACGAGCTTGCTCGGGTTGTCGAGTACCTCGGCCATCACCTTGGGCGAGACGTATTGCTGAAACGCGCGTTTGACGAACCGCTTCTCCTTGCCTTCCGTGAACGATTGGTACGCGGCGGAACTGGCGAACACGAGGAACATGCCAACCACCGGCCAGAAGAACTCGATCCACAAGTTCCATTGTCCGAACGCGAGCAATAGTGCCAGCGCGAACACCACGATCAGCAGCACGCTGAAGATCACTGAGCGTAGCACGCTGACGTTGTAGAGATTGAACAACGCCAGGCCGAACAGAACGAGCGTCAGCAGCGGCCAGAACAACCAGGGCGACACGCGACGAACGAAGTCCTGCTGGAAGATGTTGTCCACCGCGTTGGCTTGGGCGAACACGAGCGGCATGTTGTCGTCCAGTGCGGTGGGGGCGACATCCATACCGGTCGCGCTCGCGCCGATGAGCACGATGCGTCCGCTCAACTGTTGCAGGTCCCACGCGGCGGCTTTGCCCTCGGGGGTCGCACCGTACGATTGGACGACGGTGAGGTAGTTGACGGCGTGGCGCGTCGCCTCGAACGCGCGCGGGCGATGGCGGAAATTGATGAAAAGGCGTCCGTGCTCGTCAATCGGCACTGCGAGCAACTGGCCGCCTTGGAGGGGAATCTCGATGCGGTCGCCGAGGAACACATGGAGTTGCTGCGCAGAAACGCCCAGCGCTTCGCAAACGGTCTGCAGCACGAGCGACGGATAGAGTTTGCCGCCGACGCGCACGACCAGTGAGAGATGACGCAGCACGCCGTCGGCGTCACGTTCGGCATTGATGAAACCGGTGGCGGCGACGTGGCGCAGTTCGGGGAGCGGCAACTGCGCCTCGTTGCCGCCGACCACTTCGTCAATCGGACCGATCACGTGCTGGATGGCATTCGACACCAGGTCGGCGGGCAACGCCACGGAGCTTTCGCCGGGCCGTTTCGCCACCGCACCGAAGACGACGTTGCCGAGTTTGCGCGCCTGTTCCACCAACGCGGCGTCGCCTGCCGGGTTGTCTTTCTCGGGTTCGCTGAAAAACATGTCGAACGCCACGGCTTTCGGTTTGTGCTCCGCCATCGCCTGCAGCAAGAGCGCATGATAATCGCGAGGCCAGGGCCAACGCCCGGCGACTTCCAGGCTGCGGTCGTCAACGGCAACAACAAGCAGGTCCCGGATGGGCGGGTCGGAAGCGCGCTGGCGGAAACGGTAATCAAGCGTCTTGAGCTCGAAGATTTGCCCGATCTGGGTCTGGCTCACCACCAGGACGAGAAACGACACCGCGAGCGCAGCCAGTGCGCCGACGAGGATTTTGCGGGGTCGCATGGGGGGATGCTAGCAAGCCGCGCGGCGATTGCAAAGCGGGAGTCCGTGGGTCATACTCGCCCTCGATCATACATGAACGTGCTCGACCAACTCCGTCGCAAACCGAACGCCGTGATTGATGTCCACTCGCACCTGGGCGTCGAACTCTCGCATTACCTCACGCACGCCTACCCCTACGGCCTGAGCCTCGAACAACTCTGCGCCGATGGCGACCGGCTGGGCGTGGATGCATTCGTGACCTTCCCGATGGTGACGTCGCTCTACTACTCGCTCCCGGCCATGAAGCGCGGACGGATCGTCGCCGCGCCGAATGCGGTCTGCCGGTTCCCGTTCGAGCACGAGAATCAGCGGATGCTGCACGAAATCTACGAGCTGTTCCCGGCGCTGTCACATCGGGCGATCCCGTTTGTGATCGTGGACCCGGAACGCGAAACACGGGCGCAGCTCCGCCACATCCGGCAACTCCGGAAGCGCTACGCGTTTTACGGCATCAAGATCCAGACCACGATGATCCAGGCGGACATCCGGGAGCTGGCGAAAGCCGGGCGCTGCTTCCTGGATTTTGCCCGCGACGAAAACCTGCCGTTTCTGATTCATTCGAGCGTGCTTCCCAGCGACATCTGGGCGCAGGCGCACGACATTCTCGACATTGCCGAGGCGAATCCCGAGATCCGTTTCATCGCGGCGCACACCTGCCGGTTCGACAAGACGGCGCTCGACCGGCTTGCCGGGCTGCCCAATGCGTGGTTCGATCACTCAGCGTTCGGGATTCACTGCGATCTCGCCGCGCAGAACTCGCCTGTGTGTGCGCTGGGCCGGAAGCGATTCCCCGGCAACTATCGCAAGCCCGCCGAGATCATCCGCGCGGTGGCAGAGGCGTACCCCGACAAGTTCATCTTCGGCTCGGACGCTCCGTATTATTCCTACATCGCCTGGTACCATCCGCCGAAACGCAAGCCCGAGTTTCTCGATCTGCGAAGCTCGATGGAGAAGGAAGTTGGCCTGTTGAAATCGCTACCGGCAGCGCTGCGACGCAAGGTCAGCCGTGACAATACCCTCAGGTTTCTGACTGGTAGAATGGAATGATGGAAGGCTGGAAGAATGGGAAACCAGACATCCAAGCTTCCATCCTTCCAGTCTTCCACGCCTCCCCGTGCTTCTCTCGGCTTTGTTCCGCCGTTGCTCGGCTTGATCGAAGCGGCAGCACTGTTGCTCGTGGCGCTGGTCATCTGGCGATTCTATCTCCACGGGGTGCTCGCCAGTTTTCTTCTTGTCCCCGTCTTGCTGCTGTCGTTCATCCCGTACTTCATCGCCGTGTACGTGTGTGGACATCCACAGGCGAAAACGACGGTGCGGGCGATCCTCTTTTTTTCGATGGTGTTTCGTTTGATCTTTCTCGCGACGCCGCCCGAACTCTCCGATGACGTCTTCCGCTACATCTGGGAAGGACGCGTCCAGAATCACGGCCACAACCCGTATGCGCTCGCGCCGAGTGCGGCGGAACTCGAGCCGCTGCGCGATGCCATCTACCACGACATCAACCATCCCGACATTCCCGCGATCTATCCACCGTTCGCGCAGATGGTGTTTCGCCCGCTGGCGGCCATCCCGCACCCCGTGGGCTGGGCGAAGTTTCTCTTCGGCGCGGTGGACTGGCTCAACGTGTGGCTGCTGATCTTGATCCTGCGCGAACGGAAGATGCCGCACCAGTTCGCGCTGATCTACGGATGGAATCCGTTGCCGGCTCTGGAGTTTGCCGGCAGCGGCCATCTGCTCTCGGCGGCGATCTGTTTGTTCCTGGTGGCCTACTATTTCACGCTGCGCAAACGCGAGATCGCCGCATTGGTTTGCGCCGGGTTGGCGTTCAGCACGCACTTCCTGATCGTCGCTCCGTTGTTGCTCGCCTACAACGCGCTCCAGAAACGCTGGCTGCCTGTCGCGGGATTGGTCGTGGCAGCGTCGTACCTGCCGTATCTCGGCGCGGGCACGCACTTGTTCGACGGCCTCACCCACTATGGCGCCGCGTGGCGGTTTAATGACTCAGCCTTTGGCTTGATTGCGCGGCTCGTCCACGACGCCGAACGCCCGTGGCTCGATGCGGGTGTCCACCTCTCCTACCAATGGCCGAAGCTCATCGTCGTGACTGTCCTTGGTGTGATGGCGCTGCGGTTCATCTTCAAGGAAACCGACTGGCTGCGCGCGGGCTATCTGCTGACGGGAACGATGTTGCTGCTGCTGCCGACCGTCCATCCGTGGTACGTGACCCTGATCCTGCCCTTCCTGTGTTTCTATCGCAACCTGGGCTGGCTGATGTTCACCGCGCTGACGACGATTTCCTACAGCGCGGTGGTGATCGCGCGGCTGACGGGTGATTGGCCATGCGTCACTCTCGTTCCACTTCACGAGACGCTGGAGTTGGTCTGGATCGGCTGGCTGGAATACGCGCCGTTCTTCGCGCTGCTCCTGTGGAATTCGGTTTCTCGGCGGCAATCTTTGACCGAGGAAGTAACAGGCTGACCGCACGACACCCATGGGAAAACCTGTTTGCCATCCCACGACTCTTCACTTGAGCGAAGGCGGGTCGAGCGGTATCTTTCGACCGTGATTCTGGATCGAATTAGAAACCGGTTGCAGAACGGATTTCGGCCCTTTGTCGTCCAGCTATCAAATGGAAGGGCGCTCGCGGTGACTCACCGGGATTTCATAGCGCTGCATCCCAAAGTCGTGGTCGTCATAGACCAAGAGGGAATCTCCCACACAATCAACCCGCTACACATCGTCTCGATTGATGAGACGGCGCATGAGGCTTAGTTTGTCCAAGCAGAGCCGGCCTGCCTAGCTCGCCGACACATCCAGCATCCGCTTGATCGGCAGGTAGGCACGCCGACGGACAGTTTCTTCAAGTTCGATCTGTGGACGCATTGTCACGAGCGAATGATGGGTGTTCTCGATCGTGATCCGCTTCATGAACTGACAGTTGTTGCACGCGCAGGTGTCGTTCGGCCCGGCGATGAATTCCTTGCCGGGCACTTCCTTCTTGAGCCGATGGACGATACCGGACTCTGTGATGATGATGAAGCGCGTTGCCGGGTTCTCGCGACAGTATTTCACCATGCCTTCGGTCGAGCAAACGTGATCGGCCATCGTTCGGACGGCGTTGGTGCACTCGGGATGCGCGACGAGCTTGGCCTCCGGGTACTGCTTCTTGAGCTTGAAGAGCGTGTGGGTCGTGAACTGGATGTGGACGTAACAATTGCCCGGCCACAGACGCATCTTGCGTCCCGTCTTCTGAATCACCCACTGGCCAAGGTTCTGGTCGGGCACAAACAAAATCTCCCGGTCTGCCGGCACGCTCTGGACGATCTTCACGGCATTGCCCGAGGTGCAGATGACGTCGGACAACGCTTTCACCGCAGCGCTGCAGTTGATGTACGCAACGACGTACAGTCCCGGGTTGCGTTTCAGATATGCCTCGAGCTGTTCGGCCGGGCAGGAATCGGAGAGCGAGCAGCCGGCGCCGAGATCGGGCAGCAGCACCGTCTTGTCCGGGTTGATGATTTTCGCCGTCTCGGCCATGAAGTGAACACCGCAGAACACGATTACGTCGGCGTTCGTCTTCGCGGCCTGGTAGCTCAGGCCGAGCGAGTCGCCCACGAAATCGGCGATGTCCTGGATTTCCGGCACCTGGTAATTGTGCGCGAGAATCACGGCATTGCGCTCGGCCTTGAGTTTCAGGATCTTCTCCTGCAACTCGCGCACGATCGGCGGATACTGTGTACGGACCTCTGCGATCTGTTGGATCATGGCCGCGTCCTTTTCCTTGTGAAAAAAAGCACAAGCCCGTAAGAACTGCAAGCGATTCCATTTTGGCCACAGATAAAACACGGATTGAACACGGATGCAGAGAGTGAGGAGCGGTTGCCGCACGCGGACATCACCCGGGAGATCATCGGGGCGGCGTTCGAGGTGCATCAGCAGCTTGGCTACGGATTCCTCGAGCGCGTGTATCAACGGGCTCTTCAGGTGGAGCTTCAACGAGGAGGACTTCAAGCCGAACTCGAACACAAGATTCAGGTGCGCTACAAGGGCGTTATCGGGGGCGATTTCGAGGCCGACCTATTTGTTGGCCATGCCGTTATGGTCGAGATCAAAGTCGCTCCCCAGTACAATCCATCAGATGCGGCGCAATTACTCAACGAACTCAAGGCCACCGGCGTCAAGGTTAGCCTTCTCATCAACTTCGGCCGTGCCAAGGTGGAGTTCAAGCGCCTCGTCTTCTAATCCGTGTTTCATCCGTGTGAATCTGTGGCCAAAATGAAATCCCCCTACCGCGACCTCTACGACGTGGCGCTGCACACCGCCCGCGGCGTCGGCAAACTGTTGCGTGTCGGCCTCGCCAATCCCAAGCGCGCCGACCTCATCGCCGCGCACGACATCAAGCTCGACATGGACGTCCGGGCGCAGGAATTCATCTATAGGCGCATCGGGCGGGCGTTCCCGAATCATGCGTTCCTCGGTGAGGAAGATGACGCGTACCACGGCGGACGCGTCGCCACCTCACACGAGCCCGAGTTCCGCTGGGTGATTGATCCGCTCGACGGCACGGTGAATTACTTCCACTCCATCCCGCACTACTGCACTTCCATCGCCTGCCAGCGGCGCGTTGGGAAAGAATGGCAGACGATCGTCGGAGTCATATTCGACCCCTCCCGCGACGAGATGTTTTCTACACAACGGGGCGGCCCCGCGCTGTTGAACGATCGTCCGATCCACGTCAGCGAGCGGGGGAAGATTTCCGAGGCGTTTATTGCGATCGGGCTGTTCAAGAGTCCCAAGACGATCAACTACGGCAAACGCAACTTCGCCCGGTTCAGCGCCAACGCGCGCAAGGTGCGCATCATGGGCGCCGCCGCGCTCGACATCGCCTACGTCGCGTGCGGACGGTTTGATGCCTACATCGAATACGGCATCAAGATTTGGGACATCGCCGCGGGGTTGTTGATCCTGGAGAACGCCGGCGGCTCCTACCGGCTTGCGCCGACCGAGTTCCCACACTCCTTCGAGTGCATCACGACGAACGGGAAGATCCTCCGGGATTACCGGCTCCTGTCGAAACGACGCGGATGATGGCAGTCAAACCCGGGCCGTCTTCTTGAGGTGCGGCTCGAGCAACCGGAGCGCGTTGTTTCGAAAGATGTCCTTGATGTCGCTCTTGGAAAGCTCGGCATCCTCACACGCTTCACGAAGACAAAGCAGTGACTCGACCCCCACCAACGCACCGGCGGTCTTGGGAATCGTCGTGTCGAGATTCGCCGTCGTGGGATAAATCCAGAAGAACGAATCGCCGAGTGCCACGCAGCGTCCGCGCAATTGCGTGACCGGATAGTCCGAGCCGTACAACACCCGCTTCGTCCCGAGCACTTTGATGGCGCAGCGGATGGCTTCGGTCTCGGTCACTGCCGACATGTCCACCCAGACGTTGTCGAGGTCCGCCATGGTGTGCAATCCCTCCCGGGCGTGCCGGTAGTTGAACGACCGCGCAACATGGGCCAGCACGAGGCGGCACTTCGGATACTTGCGGCAGAGTCGGCGAATGTCCGCCTGGTTCTTCGGGTCGGCGATGGCGCGATACTTGACCATGTGCAGCATCAACACGCCGCGGATCGAGTGGCAGAGTTCCCACATCCATTCGGGCGCAAATTCTTCGATGTCGGCGGGGCCGGTATCCCCATCGCGCGCATAGACGTGATACGGCTTCACGCCCACGAGACCCAGTTCAGAAATCTGCGCGGCGACCGAATCGGGCTTGTCCTTGGGCGAGGTCAACGCCAGCACCCGGCTGTTCTTGCCACCGCACTTCTTGATCTCGGCGGCCATCCAGCGGTTGATGGCGACGCGATCGTTGCCGCGATTCGGAAAACCAAAGAAGAGTCCCTCCACCGAACTCTTGGGCAGCCATTCTCCCGCCGCGTTGCGGTATTCCTCGATGCCGAGCAATTTCTCGGGCTTGAGCATCGGGTAGAGATTCTCGAATACGAAGTGCTGGGCGTTGAACAGATGCGCGTGCGCGTCGAAAATCTGTTGCGGCAGGAAGTCCGCGATGCGCTTGGTGATGAGCGCGAGGTCTTGATCGTTACAACGTTCGAATCTCATGATGTGTGCGTGGAGTCCTACCACGTTTTGCGAACGTGGCGAGAGCAAAGTATTCGATCGTTGTGGGAGGACGCGCCGAACGGCCCCGCACGACAGGAACCCGTTGTAGAGGCCGCCGTCCTCGGCGGTTGTGGGTGTGCGACCGAAGCGTACGCCGCCGCGGGGACGGCGGCCACTACAACGTCTCTCGCCTGCGGCCTTTTCTTTTCGCAGTTCGCCTGTTACATCAACGCGGCACGTGGAGCACATGTTCAGGCCGCTCGAAGAACCCAAGCTGCGCGAAATGCCCGAAAAGAAACTCTCGTTCTGGCAACTCGCCGGGCCGGGCGCAATCCTCGTCGGGCTCTCCATCGGCGCGGGCGAAATCATCGTCTGGCCGCGCGTCACCGCCCAATACGGCGCTTCGATGATCTGGGCCGCGATGCTCGGCGTGTTCCTTCAGGTGTGGATCAACTTCGAAATCGGCCGCTGGACCATCGCCACCGGCGAGACGGTCTATACCGGCTACTGCCGGGTCTGGCGCGGGTTTGCGCCGTTGTTCATCCTGCTCACCATCGCCGGCTGGCTCGCGCCGGGCTGGGCGCGTGCGTCGGGACTCGCCCTCAAGGCGCTGCTGGTCGGCCCGCAGGGCTTTGGCTCGGACACGTTCTGGACGGTGGCGACCTTCCTCGCGGTCGGCGGAATTCTGTTCGGCCCGAAGCTGGTCTATCACTCGGTCGAGATCACCATCGAGGTGCTCGTGGCGGTGATCGTGGTCGGGCTGGCGTTGGTCGCGATCAACGTCGGCACCGCTGAGACGTGGCGGGAACTCGGCGCCGGCGTGCTCAACATCGGCTACCGCGATCCGGCGTTCTCAGTGAAAGACTTGTTTATTGCGCTTGTGTTCGCGGGCGCGGGCGGCACCGCCAATTTGTTCTACACGTTTTACCTGCGCGACAAACACATCGGCATGGGCGTGCACGTTCCCAGTCTCCACAATCCCCTGCGGGGCCGCGCCGAGAAAGCGCCCGCCACCGGGTTTCGGTTCGAGGACACCGAGGAGAACGCGCGGCGGTTCAAGTCCTGGTGGCGCTACGTTCAGACCGACCAATGGCTGTTCTTCTGGCTGCTCAACACCGTGACGATCCTGCTGTTCATCTTCGGCGCGCTCGCCGTGTTGCACCCGAAAGGGATTGTGCCCGCGGGCGGGACTCTCGTCTGGGACGAAGCGCTGGTGCTCGGCGAAATCTGGGGCGGGACCGGGCGCGTGATCTTTCTGCTGGTCGGCGTGGCGACGCTGTTCAGCACGCAACTGGCGCTGGTGGACGGCGTGTCGCGTTCGATTGCCGACATCGTCTATACCAATTTCCGCTGCGCCCAGAAACGCGACGTGAGCTGGTGGTATTTGGTGATCGCGCTGGGTTGGATGCTCGCGGGTTGCGTGATCACCTTCATTATGGAACGCCGCGGCGTGACCGATCTTGGCTTCCTCCTGAACGCCGCCTACATGGGTGGCTTCGCGATGGCGGTGTACGTGCCGCTGACTCTCTACCTCAACTTGCGCTACCTGCCGAAATCGGCGCGGCCCCGCCCGCTCTCGATCGTGATGATGGTCATCGCCTCGGTGGTGTACGTGGGGTTCGCCGTCGCGTGCATCTGCTGGGACATGGGCATCCTCAAGTGACGGATTGCTCCGGCGTCGTCACTCTCGAACGTCCCCATTCCAGCAACGCGAGGGCCACGCCCGCCGCGGTCGCCCCGACGATGTCCGCGATCAAATCGCCCCAATCACAGTCGCGACCCACAAAGAACTGATGCGTCTCGTCGCTCAGGCCGTACATCGCCGCGAACAAAATGGCCAGCCAGGCGCTTCGACGAACTGAAAATTGCTCGGCTGCCAAAAACGCGCGGAACAACAGCCAGCCAAACACGGCGTACTCGATCGCGTGCGCGAACTTGTCCCAGGGAAATGCCTTCACCTCCGGCGGCTGCGGCGGCATCGGGATGGACGAACCGGCGAAGATCAGCGCGGCCCAGCCGAGCACCGGTAGCCAGTAGCGAACGTGGGCTGAGTTCAAGGTTCGGGAAGACTGTTGCGACGCCACAATTCCCTGAGGTCGAGCTTCTTCTCGTCGAACCGATGGAACGCGGCCACAGCTTCGTCGAGCGCTTTGCGGGTGCCGATGCGTCGGAAGTTTTCCTCGACCGTTTTCGAGATGCTGATGCCGCCTTTGAGATTCCACTGGAGTTGATTGGCGGCCTGTTCGGCGAGGTCGAGGGAAGTCTCGGCAATCTTGAGGTCGTCACTGTGCACACGGATCAATGCCGGCACGATCTTGCGGTACAACTCCGCGCGCTCGGCGACCCTCGGCGAAACGACGCGCGCGCTCTGCACCAGCGCCGGGTTCGTGAGTTCGTTCACCTTTGCGCCCTTCTGCAGGTCGGTCTGGGTGAGATCGTATGCGCTGAGGAGGCGCTGCAGGTCCTCGGAAACGATCCGTTCCTTTTCGCGCTGACCGAGCAGAAGCTGACGAAGCCTGCTGATGCGCTCGCGGAACCGCTGGATCGTTTGCGCCTTCTCAAACCGCGACGAAATCTCCACCTTGTCGCCTTTGCCGCGCGTGGTCAGATCGGTTCGGGACAAATCCACGCGCGCCGCTTCGATGTCGGCCACCAATTCGAGCGAGCCGGCGAGCAGCGTTTCAAAGATGTTGGTGGTAACGCCCGAGTCGGTTTCCTCCTCGAGGGCGTTGGTCATCGGCATCAGCGAGATGACGATGTTGGTCTGGGCGGGCTGGTTTGTCGAGGTGGGCGAAGTGGCCACGCCGCCGTTGCGGTCAGCCCGGGCACGCTCCATGTCGGTGACCACCTCCTTGAGTGTGGGCAGACGCGCCTCATCGCGGAGTTTTGCCTCCAGCTGCTCGGCCCAATGCAGCCGGGTCCACGCCCGCCAGAAATAGAGGCTGCTCAGGATGGCGTTGGTGGGCCCGGCGGCGTTCGCGGCGACATCGAACCGCTCGATCGAGTCCTCGTACCGGCCGAGCTTGGCCAGCGCACGGCCGTAGAGGGCGTTGAACGCCGCATCGGCGCGGTACATCGCCTCGGCCTGCTGCAACCGCGGCAACGCGGCCTCCGGTTTGCCGCCAAGCAGATCGGTTTGCGCGACCTGGTACGAAAGGTCGGCGAACAGTTGCCGGTTCAGCTTCGCTTCGGGTGGATTGAGTTTGAGAAAACTCTCGTACAGCGCCATGGCGCCGCTGGCGTCGTGTTCCTTCAGCGACTGCTCCGCGACGCGCGGGTAAAGCTCCCAAAGCGTTTCGCGCAGATAGACATTGAGGTCGGGTCGCTCGGCGGTCGCTTTTTCGAGCGTCGTCAGCGCCCGACGCGACTGCCCGGCCTGCACCTGCTTGAGCGCGTCCACCTTGAGCTTTTGCGCGAGTGCCTTTTGGTAGAGCACCTTGAGCGACTGCAGTTCGCTCGCCGAATCGGTGGCGTTGCGGTAGGCGTCGGTGTCGGAGTAGTTGCGCTTGAGTTGCTCGGACAGGTTGAGGATTTGTTCGTAGTCGGACTCCGGCGAGAGATTCGAAAGCTGCTGCAGCCATCCTTCGACCTGCTTCTCGCGAAGCTGGCGCTGCAGTTCAGGCTTGAGCGTCATGACCTGCCGCGCCCATTCGGTGTCGGGGAAACCTTTCTCGATCTGGAAATAGATCGTCTCCGCCTCGGTGACCTTGCCTTCGCGTTCGAGCGCCTCGGCCTTCTCGAACAGCGTCTTGGCTTTGTCTTCCAGCGATTGTGCGTACTGGACCTCAAGCTCCTGCCGCTGCTTCGCCGCTTCGTGAATCTTGCTGAACGTCGAATAGTTTGCCTCGACGTCGCGAAGCAACGCGATGGCGAGCACCAGTTCGCCGCGCTGGATCGCGGCCTGGGCATCGCGGAACTTCTTGTCCGCGCGCGCTTCGATCAGGAACGGATCAATCGTCTTCTCCAAATCACTGAGTTGTTTCGCGGCCTTGGTGAGGACGAAATGCTGGCGAATGCCATCGAGGATCGCCCGGCTCTTCTCGTAGTCGCCCGTTTTCGCTATCGCCTTCGCCACCGCGAGCGCGTCCTCGGCAATCTCATCGTCGGCCGATTCAAAGACATTCTTCGTCTGCGTCGGCGGCTCGCTGCGGAGCACCCCCGTCTGATCCACGTGAAAGACACGCTTGCCGGTGCGTCCCGCGCGGAGCGGTTCGGCGAGAGCGAGAAACCGGTCCTCGCTCGCCTCGAGTACCTTGAAGCGGTACCCCTGAGCCACGCCCTTCGCGGCGAGCGCCCGATTCACGAACGGCGACTCCAGCGTTTCCAATTGATCGAGCTTCACGTACTCGCCGAGGTGGTTGTGGTTGGTATCGGCGAACAGGATTGCCTTGGCGTACTTCTCGGCGCGCGCGATGTTGGCGAGTTCCGCGACGGCGACGGCTTCGTTCTCGACGATCTGCTTCTCGACACGCTCCCGGCGTTCCTTTGCCGTGGCAGCCAACCACCAGCCGCCGATCCCGAGAAACAATACGATCGCCCAGACGACTCCTGCGCTCACGCCCCACAATGCCTGCCGGCGGTCCCGTTCGAATCCGCCCGTGCGACGAATGATCGCCAGCGCCATCAAGCCGAGAATGATGCCAAGCAACCAGCCCACCCCGAGCAGCAACGGCCCGACCAGTCCGCAGATCAACGCGAGCACCGGCAGGATGCCCGGCCCCCGCATGTGCGGCCCCTCCACGGGCTGAACAAATTGGTCCATGGGTTGGGCAATCGCGGTCATGGGCAAACCGCAGCGCGGGCAGAAGTTCGCCCCGGCAAGTACTGCGGCGCCGCATTGCGGACAGCGACGAGCCAGATCGAGCGCCGAGCCCGCAGCCGGCGCCGGCGGTGGGGCTTCGAGGCGAAGAAGCTGGCCTGGTTCGCCAAGCTTGGCGCGCACGTTGTCGAGTTCCCTTTCCTCAGCTTCCGTGAGGCGAAACTCCAACTCCACTTTGCCGAGACGCAGCACGTCCCCCGGTTTCAGCAACGCATCGCTGACCTTGTGACCGTTGACGTACGAGCCGTTGGTGGTGTTGAGGTCCACGAGGTGAAACCCGTCGTGGTGACGCTCGACCCAGCAGTGGTGGGCCGACACGCCGATCACATCGAGCCGCAGGTCCGCATCGTTGCCGGACCCGATCAACAGGGGCGAAGGTTTCTCGTAGCGAGCATTGGCCGCGGTGGGTTCCGTTTTGTTGATCAGGATCGGCACAACGAAGAATTACCAGACGTTTTCGGCGGAATCCACAGAAACCGCGCCGCCCTCGGGAGCGGGACCGCGTCTTGGAAATTGGTTTGTCCGGTGAAACAGGTGTTTCACCGTCTGAACCAATTTGGCTGAAGGCGCGGTGGGGATCATTGCACGGTCATCCCCGCGTAGCCGACGACGGAGGAATAATCTCCGGTAGCCTCGCCGCTCGTGGTGTGATCGATCAACTCGGCCTGCGTCGCACCCATCTGCCGGGCGGCGTAGAGCATCACGCACGTGGGCGCAACGCCGCACATGGTGATGTTTTCGTCCTCACACACGCGCATGAGACGCTCGGGATCAAGCGCAAGGATGGCGTCAATCGCTTTTTGATCTTTGCGTTCGGCGGTCTCTTGATCCTCGTAGTGGTTCATGTCGGAGGAGGAAAGCATCAGGACCGGCTCGACTTCTTTACGCAGAACCTTCCCGATCGCCTCGCCGATCGCGCGCAGCTTGCTGAGTCTGTGGCTCGCGAAAATGACGGGGACGATCTTCACATCGCTGCGAGTGCGCTGAATGAACGGCAGCTCGACTTCGAGCGAGTGTTCGATGGTGTGCGCCGCCGGATCGTCGGCGAGATCAGGCGCGGCGGCGAGGAGTTGGGTGGCGAGGGATTCGTCCACGTCCATCGTGCCGAGCGGCGTCTGCCATCGTCCGCGCGGATAGACCGCGAACGGCGACCCAAGCCCGTGGTGGTTGACGCCGAGCAACACCATCCGTGACGGAATCTCGACTCGCGCGAAGACCTTGCCCGCAGTCGGACCCGAATAGGGATAGCCCGCGTGCGGACACAGAATCCCGAGCGAGCGCGTGCGGATGGCGGCGGGTTGGAGCATGCCGTCCACCTGGGCGCGAAGCTGGTTGGGGTTGCTTGGATAGAACTGCCCGGCGACTGCAGGGGGTCGCATCATGTGGCACCTCGCAATGAATATAGCACGAAAACGGAGCGTGTCAGCAGCTTAGTCCTGCACGGGCAAGTCCACGTCGAATTCGAGTGCCTGTTCCTTCGCTTTCAGCGACACATGAACGCGGGCACTTCGCGCCAGGAACAGGTTGGCGATTCCGATCATGTACTCGCCGCTGGTGACGACTTTGAGCGGCACGTCCTGCTTCTCGGCGCCGGCGTCGGTGCCGACGATCAGGTTTCCCTTCACGTCCCAGCGCGTGAGAGTCTCGCCGCGCAACACACGCATGTAGAGGCGGATTTCGCCCGTGCGTCGCGCGAGCAACTCCACCGCGAACCGATCCACTTCGCGCACGACACCTCCGTGCTGGGGCTTGAGGGGATCCGCGAGCGCGGCGATCTGTTCGTGCTGCTGTTGCTCGAGGTTCTTGAGAGCAACCGCACCCAGGCCGACCGTCAACACGAGCGTGAACACCACCGCGAAGGCGATGCGGAAGTTGCGTTGCTCCCATCGCGCGCGATACCGGCTTCGTCGAAACGCGCCGTCAATGGGTTTCCACAAGATTGCCAGCATCGCCGCGCTCACCAACACACCGCCCGAGGCAGTCAAGGCGAGGGAAGTCAACGTCATCGCTTTTGGCGGCGGACCGCCGTGACCGTGGCCCGCGTGGCCGTCACCGTCGTCACCGCCGCCCCCGGCCTGTTCTTTCGCGCGATCATGGTCATGGGCGTGATCGTGGTCGTGGGCGTGATCATGCTCATCTGCCGCGAAACTCAGATAGACGAGCGACAGAAGCAGCACAATAAATCGAGAAGCGATGGTGTTCATTCGGCGCGATAGGCTTGGGCGAGGAGGCTGACGGGATGGACAACGCGAAGCGCAACGTCGCATCGTCGGAGGCCTGCCTGGAGTTGGATGGTGCAGCCCGGATTAGCGCTGGCGACCACGGCGGCGCCGGTGGAGCGGATGTGTTTCATTTTGCGTTCGAGCAACTGCATGGACATCTCTGGTTGGGTAATATTATAGATGCCGGCGGAACCGCAACACCAAGTTGCTTCGGGGAGTTCGACCAATTCAACCCCGGGCACAGCCTTGAGAACTTCGCGCGGCTGTTTCGAGATGGCCTGGCCGTGGCAGAGATGACAGGCTTCGTGGTAGGTGAGGCGGGTGCTGGATGCTGGTTGCGGATTGCTGGATGGCTTGCGGAAGCCGATTTCGACGAGGAACTCCGAGATGTCGCGGGCTTTGCGGCTCCAGTCCGCGGCGCGCGCTGCGTACCGGGGATCGCCGGCGAGCAGGCGGTCGTAGTGCTTGAGATGCGATCCGCAGCCGGCGGCGTTGATGATGATGGCGTCGAGCCGCTCGGGTTGGAAGAGATCAATACTCCGCCGTGCCATTTCCTTCGCCAGTTCCAGTTCGCCGTTGTGTCCGTGGAGCGAACCGCAGCAGGCAAACCCTCGCGGCGTGAACACCTCGCAGCCGTTGGCGAGCAGGCAATCCACCGTGTCGCGGTTGACGTCCGGGAACGTCAGCGCCTGCACGCAGCCGGGGATCATTCCGACCCGGAAGCGGACCGGGCCGGATGGTTTCTCGGTTTCTGCGATGATGTCGTCTGAGAACTTCGCGGCGATCTTCGGTGTCAGCAATTCCAAGTCGGCCAGTTTCCTCGGCATCAGGCCACTTCGGCGGACCAGTCGTTGCAGCCCCGACAACTCGTAGAAGCGCAGCAGGTGGCCGAGCATCCTGAGCCGCCAGTTCGACGTGAACACCCAGCGCAATATCACCGAGCGGATCAACGACCGCTTCGGCGTCGCGAGGGTGCCGACTCGCTCGACCTCCGCCCGGGCGTGCTCGATGAGGTTGGCGTAGTCCACGCCGGCAGGGCACGCCGTCACACATGCGAGACAGCCGAGGCAGAAGTACATCTCATCGGCGAACCGCGGCGCCTCCGCTTCAAGCCTGCCATCGGCCACGGCGCGCATGAGTGCGATTCGGCCGCGCGGGCTGGAGGTTTCCTTGAGCGTCGAGGCGTATGTCGGACACGTCGGCAGACACATGCCGCAGTGCATGCATTGTTGCACCACGGAGTAATCCAACCCCTTGAGGTAACTTTCTGTCTGCATGGATCGAATGTTGTGACAATCCAACGTGGGAGGCGCCTCAGCGCGCCGACCGGCTGCGTTCCTCCAACCC
>CAZOTB010000111.1:0-21779 GCA_964582645.1 uncultured Verrucomicrobiota bacterium
CCCACGCACTCATATCAAATCTGGTGCCAGGGGCGAGAGTCGAACTCGCGACCAACCCCGACACTCACGTGTCGGGGCTGCTCTGCCTCTCGAACCAGCGCAGAACACGTCGCGGATTCTTCCAGCGTTTGAACTGTCGTTCCAACTCTCGCGCCTCCTCCAATGTGTCGGTCTTTCGGTTCGCGCACAATTGCCACGGCGCGTCGCGTGATGTGGTGTATGTGTGGCCCCGGACATGTTGGTCCAGTCGGCGCGCCAGGTCCGTCGTTGAACCGTAGTAGTATCGGCCTGTCCGCGACCGAAGAACATACACCCACGCACTCATATCAAATCTGGTGCCAGGGGCGAGAGTCGAACTCGCGACCAAGGGCTTATGAGTCCCCTGCTCTACCACTGAGCTACCCTGGCATGTGCGCGGAAAATACGTGGTCGCCCGGCTCTGTCAAGCAGGCGGGCTACTTCGCCAAGCCGCGGCAAAACTTCTCGATCCGATCCAGGCCCTTTTGGATGTTCGCCATCGAAGTGGCATAGCTCAACCGCATGTAGTCGTCAGCGCCAAACGCCACGCCCGGCACCACAGCCACCTTTTCCGCCTCAAGCAGCTTCGCTGCAAACTCGGTGGACTTCAGTCCGAGCTTCGAAATGTTCGGGAAGAGGTAGAACGCTCCCTTGGCGTTCACGCAACTGACGCCGGGAATCTTGTTCAGCCGCTCGTGCATATAGGCGCGCCGCTTCGCGTACTCGGCCAACCACGTCTTGAGGTGATCCTGCGGCCCCTTCAGTGCCGCCACACCACCCTTTTGGGCGAAACTGGTCGGGTTCGAAGTCGAATGCGACTGCACCGCGTCAATCGCCTTCGCAATCGGCTCGGGCGCGGCCAGGTAACCCAACCGCCAGCCGGTCATCGAGTACGCCTTCGCCAGGCCGTGCACGACTATGGTGTGGTCGTAATGCGCTTTCGAGAACGCAGCCACCGAATGGTGGGCGGCACCGTCATACACAAGCTTCTCGTAAATCTCATCGCTCATGATGAGGACCCCCTTCTCGACACAAAGGTCGCCGATGGCCTTTAGCTCCTCCCGGCTGTACAATGAGCCGGTGGGGTTTGAGGGTGAGTTGAGGACGAGCAGCTTTGTCTTCGGCGTGATCGCCACGCGCAACTGCTCGGGCGTCATCTTGAACTCGGTCTTGTCCGTGGTCTGGATGACGACGGGTTTTGCCCCTGCCATTTTCACCATCTCGGGATAACTCAACCAATAGGGCGCGGGAATGATGACTTCGTCGCCTTCCTGGCAGGTCGCAAAGATGACGTTGAAACACGAATGTTTCCCGCCGCATGAAATGATGATCTGCGATGGTTTGTAGTCGAGTCCGTTGTCGGCCTTGAACTTCTCCGCGCAGGCCTGACGCAACTCCGGGATGCCGCTCGACGGCGTGTACTTCGTGAACCCGTCCGCCAATGCCTTGGCCGCGGCGTCCTTGATGTGTTGCGGCGTATCAAAGTCCGGCTCGCCGGCACCGAAGCCGACGACGTCCTGACCGTCCGCCTTCATCTGCTTCGCCTTGGCGTCAATGGCGAGGGTGAGGGAGGGTGTCAGTACTTTCGTTCTGTTTGCGACCAAGTCTTTCATTAGATTTTCCCGTAGTGTTTCTCGACGACCTGCTTCAGGTTGTTCTCCGCGACGTTGATAATGCCGATTTCACGTTTGGCATTTTCAGGACTGTCGCTGGCGTGTGCGGCATTGACCATGATGTCCTGCCCGAACTCGCGTCGAATCGAGCCCGGCGGCGCCTTGCGTGGATCCGTCGGGCCGAGAACCTCGCGGATCTTCTTCACGGCATCGGGACCTTGATAGACGATCGCGAGACACTTGGCAGAGCCGCTCTCCGCTTTCTTCTTCGGATCGCACTCGCTCGGCGACACGCCGGTCATAAACCGCACGATGTTGTCGAACTGGGCATCGCCGAAGTGTGGACCGAGCGCTTTTCCCAGCTCCTTCTCGATGCTCTCGGGCAACTTCAGCCCGAGCTTCTCCTCCAGTGCCGCTCGCGCCCGGCCGCCTACCACATCTGTAAGTTTCGTGCGCAGCACCTGCCTCACGGGGCCGTAGAACTCCTCAGCCTGCGCCACACTCATCTGGTGCACTTTCACGCCGATGATGAACAGGCCGGTCCGCGAGAACGCGTCAATGATATTGCCCGGGCGTCCGCTCGGGAACTGGAAATTGTCGGGCTTGATCAACACCAGCGTGTGCTCCGGCTTCGCCCCGTTGGCATAGGGCACCACCGTTTGGAGCAGGCCGCCGTCCTCGTCGGAATAGCGGGCCCAGAGCTTCAGCTTGACCTCGGCCTCTTCCTGGTTGGGCGCGGCCAAGACCGCCGGCTCGAAGTATTTCACGTCGCCGGCCGGGCCGACGATATAATCGCCGTAAGTGTCGCGGATGGACTCGCCGCCGCTGCCGTGCGTGATGTGGCCGACCACTTGTCGCACCCGCTTGACCGCGTCGTCACCGCGGAACACCAGCATCATCACCCGACGACGTTGGCCGGTCTTGGGGTTGGGCGAGTAGTTGTCGAGGATGTATTGCCGAATGAGCTCCTGGATTTTGCGGTCCTGTGGATCCTTTTCGGATGCGGAAATTTTCGCATATTCCTCCGCGAGTTCCTTGCTGGGAGCGAACATGCGCGCCGCGACCAATTCCAGTGCGGTGCGCGTCATGAGCCGGGCCAAAATGCCGCCGGTCCGCGATTTCTGCAGCGTGTACGGATTGATAAGCACGTATGCCAGTTGATCAGCCATAAAGTTCCGGGTACGGGTTGCGAGCGCCAGAGATTAGCCGTGCCCGGCAAACCGTCAAGCATGGATTGGGGGCGGAAGTGGTGCGACCGGAGTCAGTCGTACTTCTTGGAGAAACGCTTCTTGCTGTCGTCTTGCTTGGACGGTTCGGGAGCGGCCGGAGATTGCGGCTGTGGTTCAGCCTGCGCTGGTTCGCTCGTTGCTTCCTTGCCTGCTGAAGGTGGACTCTCCACGCTCTCCGGCTTGGGCTCCGGTCGGTCCGCTTCTTCGACAAACGTCAGGCGCAGGCTGCTCAAGGTCGTGGCGAGCATACGCTCCTCGTCCTTGCTCAGGTTGCCCTTGGTTTTCGCTTCGAGCATCTCGACCATATCAATGAAGAACCGGGCGGCATCGAGATTGCGCTCGGCCTTCTTGGTGATGGGGTTGACGATCTTGCCCATGCTCATCATGGCTTGGTGGGCGTACATCGTCACACACTCGACGAACAGCGCCATGTTCTGCGCGCTCTTCTGCGGGTCAGTTGGTTCTACTTGGGGCATGGGAATTCGCTTTCGTAATTGGTAGCTGGTAACTGGTAATTCGTAATTGGTAATCCGAGACGAAACGCTGATTACCAATCACCCATTACCAATCACTTCGGTGCCGCCGGCTTCACGACGACGGCGGCATAGCCATCCGCACGGAAGTACTTTTGCGCCACTCGCTTGATTTCGTCAAGGGTCACCGCCTGGTATTTCGCGTCCTGCGATTTGTAGTTGTCATAGCCGAGGCCATAGATCTCGTCGAGCGCAACCATGTAGCCGAATTCGCTGTTGTTCTGCATCTTGATTTTGCGCTCGCCGATCATCTTGTTCTTGGCCCGCGCCAGTTCGTCCGGGCTCATGCCTTTCTCCCGCAGGTTTGCGGTCTCGGCCAGAATCTCGTCGCGACACAAATCCGTGGATTCGGGCTTGGTTCCGACGTAGAAGAAGAACATCCCTGGCGCCGGCCCGAGCAACTGCTGCGCGCCGACGTAATAGGCCAGCCCCTTCTCCTCCCGAATGCGAATGCCAAGTGGCGAACCGAGGTCACTGTAGGCGGTATCAATCAAATCCAGCGCAAACCGGTCCGGGTTCAGCAGGTCCACGCTGCGGTAGCCAATCATGACCACACCCTGTTTTTTGTCCACGGGCTTTTCCTTGTCCAAAGTGGACGCGAGCGGTGGCAGGTCAAACGTCGCGAAGTCAGGTTTGGTCGTGGGCAACGAGGCCAGCTTCTTTTCGATGCTCTTGCGGACCGCCGCGGGATCAATGTCGCCGAACACGGACAGCACCAGGTTCGGTGCAACGCAATACCGGCGATGGAACGATACCAGGTCTTCGCGCTTGAGTTTGTTGACGGCTTCGACCGTCCCATCGGCTTGGAGGTGGTAGGGGTAATTGCCGAAGATCAGCTTGCGCAATTCCAGCGATGCAATGGTGGTGATCTGTTCATCGTGCGATTTGATATCCGCCAGTTGCATCTGACGCTCCCGCTCGATTTCGGCGGCCGGAAATGTCGGGTTCAGGATCACGTCGGCGAGGACGTCGAGCCCGCGCTCAAAATCGTCGCCGAGCACCTCGACCGAGAATCCGAAGCTGTTGTTGCCCGATTGGTAGGCGATGTGGCCGCCCACGGACTCGACCGAGTCGGCAATCTGCTCGGCGGAGCGGGACTTGGTGCCTTTGATCATCGTGCGCGCGGTCAACTGCGTGATCCCGCTCGTCGCATCGGTCTCGGCCAACACGCCGCCGCGGAACACCGCGCGCAGCGAAACGAACGGCAACCGCTTGTCCTGTCGCAACAACAAGCGTACTCCGTTGGGCAATGTGACTTTCTCGATCTCCGCCTGGCTCTCAACTCTCGTCACTCGACTCTCCGCTTTTAAGCTGCCGGTCGGGTTCAACGACGTGATCGTCAGGTTTTCCGCCGTCAGATACTTCCGCGCCGCACGCAGGATGTCCTCCTTGGTGACCTTCTGCACCTGCTCCAGGTACGTGCGCGAAAAATCGAGGTCGCCGGCTGTGAACTCGTTGCTGCCCAGGTCGGCGGCCTGACCGCTCATGGTCTTGAGCTGGCTGAGTTGATTGCTCAACGAAATCTTCTTTGCTTTGCGAAGGTCGCTTTCCGAGACCGGTGTCTCACAAAACTTCTTCATCGCGGTGAGGATGGCCTTCTCCGCGCTTTCCCGCTTGTCGGCATCCACGGTGGCACTCACGCCAAAGAGGCCAGGATAGAACGGCGTGTAGCTCCACACGTCCACCGAATGCACCAATCCCTGTTTCTCGACCAACTCCTGATGCAGCCGCGAACTGCGACCGCTGCCTGCGATGATGGCCAACAAATCGAGCGCGGGCACATCGGGGTCTTGAATGCCGGGGATGTGCCATCCGAGATTGAGCCGGGAAAGCTCGATGGGCGCTTCCTGATGCAACACGCGCACGTTGAGCTGGCGTGGTTCGCTCGGGATCAGGACCGGGGCGAGCGCCTGACGCGGATAGCTGCCAAACGCCTCCCGGATCTTCTTCTCCGCCACCGCCACCTCGAAGTCGCCGACCAGGATGAACACCATGTTGTTCGGCACGTAACGCGATTTGAAGTACTTCATCACGTCGTCGCGCGAGAGTTTGCGATAGACCTCCTCGTACCCGATGACGGGATGCCGGTAGGGGTGCACGTTGTACGCCGTCGCCCACATCAGTTTCGACGACTTGCGCTCGGGGTCGTCCTCGCCCATCGCCATTTCACGGAGGATCACCTGCTGTTCCTTCTTGTACTCCTCCGGCGGGAGCGTCGAGTTCATCATCGCATCGGCCAGGATATCAATCGCGGTCTCGGTGCCGGTCTGGGTGCCGGGTCGCCCGCCGTCGCTCGGCAGGTCAATGTAATACACGGTGCGATCATAGCTGGTGTAAGCGTTGATGTAGCCGCCTTTGTCCTGCACTTCGTGCGTGATTTGAGAGACGTTGCGTCGCTCGGTGCCTTTGAAGAGCATGTGTTCGAGAATGTGCGACAGGCCCGCGCCCATCCATTCGTTTTCGTGGATGCTGCCCGTGCGCACCCAGACCTGCGCGGAGACCACCGGCGCGCTGTGGTCTTCCTTGAGAATGACGGTGAGCCCGTTCTCGAGAACGACGCGCTTCGCCGTGGTCGGAGGCGGGAGGATGAAGGTGTCAGCGAAGGTTGCGTTCATCGCGAGGACTGTCACCAGGAATAGGACTGTGTGTTTCATGCTCAAAGCGTTTCACGATTAGACAAGGAGGTGACGCAAACGATCAAAAAAGTAGGACAGGCATCCCCGCCTCTCCCTCTTCGCGACGGACAGGCAGGATGCCCGTCCCAAGCAGATCAGTTTTTCGCACGATCCTTTTCGGCGAGTGCGTCTGGTGCTCGCGGCGTCTGCTTCGCCTTCGGCAAGAATGGTTTCACAAACGCCTCGTCGAAATCGTACCCCCCGGCAAAGTCGGCGCGGCTGTCTTTCTCGGTCTTCCCCAACAGTCCCACTTCGACCATGTTGAACACGATCTCGCCAAAATCCTCGCAGCGTTTCACACCCCAGTGGTCGAACACCGTCTTCGCCAGCGGCCCGAATTGGTTCAACGCGAGATCGCGAATGCCCTCCAGGAGTTCTTGCCCGGTCACGTGTGATTGCGCGCGCTTCGATTCATCCCCCGTCTCGCGCACCAACCGAATCGTCTCTTCGCGGTCAGGTTTCTTGAGCAGCTTCAAGGTGTGATCGAGCGCCTCGCGCACAAACGCATACGCATCGCGGTCGTAGCGCGGATCCTTCTTAAGAATCCGTTCCAACGCATCCTGGATGTTTACTGTTTGCATCGAATGAACCTCGTTCCGGTTAGTCGTGCTGCGCGGTCGCACTCACGGTCGCCTGTTCCGCGCGCTGTTGCTTCAGCCGCCAGTTCTTGACCGCCGCGCCCACGAGCAACGCGGCGACGATCGCCGCAATGATCCATTGCTCCTGTCGCGTCAGGGAAAACATGCCCCGCAACCAGTCCACGCTGCCGATAGGTAATTCGTCCCGGCGGGAAATGCAAACCGGAAACGGTTCGAAGTAGAGCGCTTCAGCGCGGGCTTGTACTTGCCCGGCCGCGCTGAAATGCTCTCCTGCAAACGGTGACCTGTCTCACCCCACCACCACGTTGACCAGCTTCTTGGGAATCACGATCACCTTCTTTGGCGGCTTCCCGGCCATGGCGGTCTTCACTTTCTCGCTGGCCAATGCCTGCGCCTTCACCGTCTCCTCATCTGCTGCGGCGGGCACGCTCACCCGGTCGCGCACCTTGCCATTGACCTGCACCACGATCTCGATGGTGTCCTCGACCAGATGCGTCTCGTTCCATGCCGGCCAGGGTTCGTAGGCGAGCGTCGAGGCATGACCCAGTAACCGCCACAGTTCCTCGGCCAGATGCGGAGCAAACGGCGAGAGCACCAGGACGAACTGCTCCAGCACCGACTTCGACAACGGCTGACCGGCTTGCGCGAGCTTCATCGTGTCATTCACGAACTCCATCATGTGCGCAATGCCCACGTTGAACGCCATCGCATCGAGGTCTTGCGTGACTTTCTTGATCGTCCCGTGCAGCAGCTTCAATTGCTCCGCGGTCGGGGCGATATTCTGAATTGAGCCTGCCACTTTGAGGCAGCTCAGGTCTTCGGGGCGACGCGTTCCCGCCGTCACCTCGTCCTGATATTGCCGGTCGCTTTGTTCATCAACGAACAACCGCCAGACGCGCCCGAGGAAGCCGTACACTCCTTTTACTCCCTGGGTGCTCCACGGTTTCACCATCTCAAGCGGTCCCATGAACATCTCGTACAGTCGGAACGCATCCGCACCGTACTCGGCGACCACCTCATCGGGGTTGATGACGTTGCCGCGCGACTTGCTCATCTTGGCATTGTCTTCGCCGAGGATCATCCCTTGGTGGATAAGCTTGCGGAACGGCTCGGGCGTCGAAACGTGGCCGAGGTCGAACAACACCTTGTGCCAGAACCGCGAGTACAACAGGTGCAACACGGCGTGTTCCGCTCCGCCGACGTAGAGATCCACCGGCTGCCAGTACCGTTCCTTCTCCTTCGCCACGATCGCGGCCGGGTTCTTCGGATCAATGTAGCGCAGGTAATACCAACACGACCCCGCCCACTGCGGCATGGTGTTCGTCTCGCGCTGCGCCGCGCCACGGCACTTCGGGCAGTTGGTGTTCACCCAGTCCGTGGCCTTCGCCAGCGGCGGCTCGGCGTTGCCCGTCGGCGAGTAATCCTTCAACTCCGGCAGCCGCAGCGGCAACTCGCTCTCGGGAACGGGCACCGTCCCGCATTTCGCGCAATGCACAATCGGGATCGGCTCGCCCCAGTAACGCTGCCGGGAGAACAACCAATCGCGCAGCTTGTAGTTCACCGTCGCCTTGCCGAGGCCACGCTCTTCGAGCCAGGCGGTGATCTTCCTTTTCGCCTCGGGCGTGGGAAGGCCGGTGATGAGGCCGGAGTTAACTGAAACCCCATCGCCGACAAATCCGATCGGATCGGTCGGATCGGTCGGATTCACGACCACGCGAACCGCCAGGCCAAACTTCCGCGCGAACTCCAGGTCCCGCGTATCGTGCGCCGGCACTGCCATGATCGCGCCGGTGCCGTAACCCATCATCACGTAATCGGCGATCCAGATCGGGATTTTCTCCTCGTTGACAGGGTTGATGGCGTAGCTGCCGGTGAACACGCCCGTCTTTTCCTTCTCCAGCGCAGTCCGCTCCAGTTCACTCTTGCGGGCCGCCTCTGCCCGGTACTTCTCCACCGCCAGCCGCTGTTCAGCCGCGGTGATCTTCTCCACGAGCGGATGCTCCGGCGCCAGCACCATGTACGTCGCCCCGAACAACGTGTCCGGCCGCGTCGTGAACACCTCAACCGAGAACTGAGAACCGTGAACTGCGAACTTGACCGTCGCCCCCTCGCTCCGCCCGATCCAGTTGATCTGCTGCTCTTTCGTCGAGGCCGGCCACTCGACCAACTCCAGGTCTTTCAGCAACCGCTCCGCATACGCCGTGATCCTGAGCAGCCATTGACGCAGCGGACGCCGCACGACGTTGGGATGGCCTTTGCGCTCGCACGTGCCGTCGTTTTTAACCTCCTCGTTGGCGAGCACGGCTTTGCAGCCATCGCACCACCACACCGGCACCTCGGCTTGATACGCCAGCCCCTTGTTGTAGAGCTGCAGAAAAATCCACTGCGTCCAGCGGTAGTACTCGGGATCGGTCGTGTCCAACTCCCGATCCCAATCGTAGCTGAATCCGAGTAACTGGATCTGCCGACGAAAGGTGTTGATGTTCTCCTGTGTCTTGACCGCGGGATGCGTCCCCGTATCAATCGCGTACTGCTCGGCCGGCAACCCAAACGCATCCCAACCCATTGGGTGCAGCACGTTGAAACCACGCATCCGCTTGTAGCGCGCGAGGATGTCGGTAGCGGTGTAGCCTTCCGGATGCCCGACATGCAGCCCTGCGCCGCTTGGGTACGGAAACATGTCGAGGACGTAAAACTTGGGTGTCTGGGTGCCTGAGTGTCTGAGTGCCTGAGTGCCTGAGTGCGTAAGTGCTTGAGGCGGATTCTCGCTTGGGCACTTGGGCACTTGGGCACCTGGGCACGCCGGCTCCCCTGCCTTGAACGTCTTGTTCTCGAGCCAGTGTCGTTGCCACTTCGCCTCGATCACATCGAACGGATATTGTTTGCGGACTGCGGGCATAAACGTGGCGGACTATAGGGACAGGCGAGCGGAACGTCAAAGCGTTAGCACGTCATAGGCTTCCACGCTCTACGCTCTATGCTCCACGGGTTGCACGCCTTCTCCACGCCACCAATCCCATCTCGATCACGATGAACCCGATCAATACCGCCGCGAGAAAAAAGTAAGGCGTCCGCATCGAATAATGGTTGCCCACCCACCCCCCGAATAACGGCCCGAAAAAGGCGCCGAACCCGAGCATCGCCTCATGAATGCCGCTGCCTTCGCCTTTGCCCTCCATTTCCTCAAACGTGAACAACAGGCTGGCTTGATAGTTGTAGCCGAGCATCGCGCCGCACACCATCAACGCAACACACCAACCGAGCGCACTATCGGCAAGGCCCACGGCCGCCACGCCGAGCGCGCAAATCGCCTGCACGATCCAGAGTGGCCAGAGGCGCGTCTGCCAGAAATGAAAGAACGGGAGCATCAACACCATCCCAAGTGACGCAACGCGGTGCAACAGCAGCAAGAATCCATGCTGATCGGCCGGGATCCCCGACGTGGTCGCCAGTTGCGGGAACAACGCCAGCGTTCCCCCGACCGCGAAAAGCATGGAGAAATTCGACAACCACGCCGTCTTGCGAAACCCCCGTCCCGCAGGAATGCGTGGCAACTCCGGCGCCGCTCCGTTGGTTGCCGGCGTGCTGGTTGTGTCGCGCGCGGGCAAGAGAAGCAGCAACGCCATGAGCAGCAGCGCGCCCGCAGCCAGGTAGAACGCCAGCCGTGGCCCGATGGCGAACAGCGCGCCCGACAGACCGTACCCGCTCAACATGCCGATGTTCCAAGAGACGCTGAACCGCGCCATCCGGTGGGCAAGCGCGCGCCCCGTCAGACCGCCGCTGACCCATGCGATCGTGCCCGGCCAAAAGATTCCAACGCCCAAGCCGAGCGTTCCAGTGATTGCGCACAGCGCCGGGATGTTCGTGGTCCATGCGCACGTGAACGCGGCCCCGGCGGCGATCAAAGCGCCCGTGACCGCCATCGCGCGTCGGCCCACGCGGTCCGAGAGCCGTCCTGCGAAGGGTGCCACGATCGAGTAAACGCCCAGCCAGGTTGCACCCAAGAGACCCAGTTGAAACGCCGATGCCCCGAGCTCCGCGGCGCGACGTCCCACGGCGAAAGTTGCCGCCACGATGCTCAGATCCATGAGCGCTGAGACCACAAAGAGGATGGGAAGTTGGTTCAAGGCTCTCGGTTCAGAATTCACGGTTGAACAAGGGCGCGCAGGATATGCTTCCGATTCGTGGCGCGCCAAGTACAATCCCGCCATGCGACTGTTGATCGCCACGCGCAACAAACACAAGGTGCAGGAGATTCGCTCGATCCTCGGCGGACAGTTCGAATACAGCTCGCTGGCGGACTTTCCCGATGCGCCGGAGGTGAAGGAGGATCATGGGACGTTTGAGGGGAACGCGCGCAAGAAGGCGGTGGAGATTGCGAGCTGGTTGCGCAAATGTGGGAGGCACCTTAGCACGCCGACGATTGTGCTCGCGGACGACTCCGGCCTCGAGGTGGACGCGCTCGGCGGCGAGCCGGGAGTGCATTCCGCGCGCTATGCCGGCAAGCAAGGCGACGACGCCGCGAACAACCGCAAGCTGCTGGAAATGTTGAAGAACGTCCCGTCCGAGAAGCGCACCGCTCGTTTCCGTTGCGTCATCGCCATCGCGGGGCCGGAGGGGAACGCAGCGATCGCTCAAGGCGCATGCGAGGGACGTATCGGTTTCGAGCCACGTGGCAACAACGGTTTCGGTTACGATCCGTTGTTCGTTCCAGATGGGTACGAACAGACCTTCGCGGAACTTGGCTCCGACGTGAAAGATAAGATCAGCCATCGCGCCCGGGCGCTTGAGCAAGCGAAGACACTCGTAGGGGCACACGGCTGTGTGCCCAATGCGTATGATGCGGCAGTGCCATCAGGGCGCAGAGCCGTGCACCCTCAAGAACGGGAACGACGCTCCATTCGCCTCAAGGGGTACGATTACTCGCGTGCTGGAATCTACTTCGTCACCTTGTGCACAGAGGGCCGTACGCAAATATTTGGCAACGTGTCAGGAGGCAAGATTGAGTTGAGTGGATTCGGTCACGTCGTAGCCGAGGAATGGCAACGATCCCAGGCCATCCGGAAGGAAATCCGCCTGCATGAATGGATTGTGATGCCGAACCATTTCCACGGTTTGCTGCAAATCGTAGGGGCGCACGGCGGTGCGTCCGATGGCTCACAGGCAGCATCCGAACGGGCGCACAGCCGTGCGCCCCTACGGCGACCGCGCTCGCTGGCCTCGATGGTCGCCGGGTTCAAGGCCGCCTCGACGAAACGCATCAACGAGCTTCGCAACGCTCAAGGCTCGCCGGTGTGGCAGCGTAATTACTATGAGCACGTTGTGCGAAGTGAAGAGGATTTCCATCGTATCCGGCGGTACATCCTTACCAACCCCGGGCGTTGGGAATTGGATCGTGAGAACGAGAACCGCACCGGCGTGGATGAATTCGATGAGTGGTTGAATTCGCTGTAGGGGCACACGGCTGTGTGCCCATGGATGATGCGGCAATTCCATTGGGCGCACAGCCGTGCGCCCCTACGGATTGGTTGACCACCGCTGTCGTCGCAAGCTATCCTGCGCGGGAGATGAGAGCACGACACGAACAACATGCACGACGAACCGCCGCTCGATCCGGAACTGCTTCCGTCGCGCAGTTCGCCCGGCTCGATCACCATCGGCGGGAACGCACGGGCATCCCCGAGGTCGTGCTCGCCGACGGCAAGACGCCGGAACAGGTTGTTTCCATTCTTATCTCGCTCACGGAGAAATCGGGTCAAGCCCTCGCCACACGCGCCAGCAAGGAATCCACGGCGCTGGTACGACGCCAACTGGGCAAACGCTACCGGGTTGAATCCAACGCACTCGGTCGCACAATCGTGACGCGACGGCACGATTACGCACCCGAACAGACGGGCGGTCGCGTTGCCGTGCTTGCCGCGGGCACCGCCGACGTGGCGGTTGCCGAGGAAGCGCGCGTGACGGCGGAGGTGATGGGCTGCGAGGTGCTGCGGTTCTACGATGTCGGCATCGCCGGCATCCATCGGCTCGCGGAACCATTGCAACACATCCAAGATCGGGAGGTTGCTTGTGTGGTCGTTGCAGCAGGAATGGAAGGCGCGTTGCCGTCGGTGGTGCGCGGGTTGGTGAGCGTGCCGGTGATCGGCGTGCCCGTCAGCACCGGCTACGGCCACGGCGGGCGCGGCGAAGGCGCGTTGATGACGATGCTGCAAAGTTGCTCGCCCGGGTTGACGGTGGTGAATATTGACAACGGTTTCGGCGCCGGTGCGACCGCGGCGTTGATTGCGAATCGCGTCGCGGCGGCGAAACAACACGTTGGCACGAAGAAGCGCAGGTGAGTGCAGGCCGGAACGCCGCCACCGCGAGAAAGCACCCCTCTTGAAACGCGAGCACATCTGGGCGCACCACGAGCAGGACGCAAAGATGTTCTGGAAGCTTGCCGAGGGCGGTTACGCGAATCGGGTGAGCGTCCGCCAGGGCGACCGCGTGGCGTTTCACATCTCCAACTCGCGCTCGTACTACGACATCTTCGTGTTTCGCGAAGGGGCGCGGCGTGAGCTGGTGAAGACCATCCACGATCTGCGCGGGCAGCTTCAGCCGGTGCCGGAGTTCGGATACCGCGACGGGTTCGGATGGGGGGAGACGACTGCCTTCACGGTTCCTGACGACTGGAAGAGCGGCATCTACATCGCGACGTTCCCCACCGCACAGGGCATCCGCGAGATTCTGTTCGTCGTGCGACCAAGAAAACCGAACGCGCCGCTGCTGCTGACGATTGCCGCGAACACCTACGCGGCCTACAACAACGTCGGCGGAAAAAGTTTCTACGACTACATCTCGACCGACAACAAACACGCCAAGCTCATCAGCTTCGAACGCCCGCTCCAGCCCGACATCATGGGCAACTTCTACATTTGGGATCAGTTTTTCACGTCGTGGTTGGACGCGGAAGGGTACGCGGTGGATTATGGCGTCACCGCCGACCACGACGCCGAGCCCGAGTTGCTCGACGCATACCGGGCGCACCTGCGCATCGGTCACGACGAGTACAACAGCCGCGCCGAGTGCCTCCAGTTGCAGAAGTTCGTCGCGCGCGGAGGCAACCTGCTGTTGTTCAGCGGCAACGCATTCTACGCGGAGGTGGAGGTGCGCAACGATGGAAGGCAATTGTTCTGCGCCAAGCCCCACTATCACGATCTGCCGACGCCCGATCGTCCCGAGACGTCGTTTCTCCAGTACATCGAGAACCTGCGGCAGCGGACCGTCGGGCTCTCGTACACGTCGTTCGTTCACGCCAAGACCACCACGCCGGGAGTGTTCCTCGCGCCCACGACCGGGGAGTTCGGGTTCTATCGTGTGGTCGAGCCCGGGCACTGGGCGTTCGCGGGGACCGGCCTGAAAGCGGGCGAC
Organism: uncultured Verrucomicrobiota bacterium; assembly: GCA_964582645.1. GTDB lineage: Bacteria > Verrucomicrobiota > Verrucomicrobiia > Palsa-1439 > CAZOTB01 > CAZOTB01. The sequence continues at coordinate 14,078 of CAZOTB010000111.1, forward strand.
GAATTCGGTCGTGAAGATTCGATCGTGGGCGTGGAAGCCGACGCGGCGGACCTGGAGTTTGTGGACGGAAAGCCGCGCTACACCGGCCGCGACGGCGTTTCGACGCATTACAAAATCCTCGCCCTGGCCGACGCAGGGGTGGACGGCGTCCTCGCGCAGCGAGGAGTCAAGTTACGCGAACCGGATGGCGAGGCGACGGCGTACGGCACCGTCGCGATCAACGAGACGGAGTTCAAAGGCACGATCTTCAATGCCGCGACCATCGAGTGGGGGCACGGCCTCTACCGCGATGATTCGGTCGTGGCACGGATCACGCGCAACGTGCTCAACCGTCTCGCGCGGTGATCATCCGCGCGGCACGCCGAGTTCCTGCATCAATCCCTCGCAGAAGCTGATGTAATGCGGGAACGCGACCTCGGGTTCGGCAAGTGACGGTACCCACTTTTTCTCCCACTCGAAGGAGAGATAGCCGGTATAACCGCTGGCGTGGAGCAACTTGAGCGCGCTTCGCAAGTCCACCTCGCCCTCGCCGGGCAACCTGCTCTTCGCTTCCCCGTTTTCCTTGCCGGCATCCTTCAGTTGCACGTGCCATGTCCGCCCGCGAACGAAGGACCACGTCTTTTGGATTGGTTCCTGGAAGTATGTAGCCGCCACGTCCCAGCAGACTCCGAGCGAAGGTGAACCCACCGCGTCCACGACGGCGGCGCAGTGCTCCCCCAGCATCCATCCGTCGTGTGTCTCCAACAAAATCTTCACCTGCTTCTGCTCGGCGTGTTGTGTCACCCGCTTGAGTCCCTCGGCGACACGACGGAGATTGCCTTTGCGATCCAGTTCTTTCGAGAGCATTCCCCCGAACACACGCAACGCGGGGCAGCCAATGTCACGCGCGATGTCGAGATACCGGATTGCGATGGCGATGCTTTCCTCGCGTTGTTTCGGATCGTCCATGGTGAAGGTGCTGTAACCCATGATCCCGGTGATCTCGACGCCCGCCGACTCGAACAGCTTTCGGATGCGCTTTCGATCACGTGGTTGTTCGTTCGGCCCGATGTGCTCGCCTGCGATGCCGCGCAACTCGACGCCATCGAACCCCATCGCTTTCGCGTTCCGGGCGATCTGTTCGAGAGTCCAGCCGGGACAACCGAGTGTGGAGAAGGACAGTTTCATGAGCTGCACGGATGATGGGAACCGCTGCGTGAAACGCAAACATCAAGTGTTGCAATCGAAAGCGCGCTCCTCTAAACGAACCGTATATGAGCAAATCGCCCCGTGCTTACGTGGAAACGTTCGACAACGGCCCCGGCGGCTGGCTCGCCTGGGTGGCGGGCGGCGGCGGACCGCGCCGGCTCGAGATACGCGACAGCGCGGCCATCGTTCGCTCGCCGTGGACGGTGGATTTCAATCACGCGCCTCCCGGCGCGGGCTATTTGCACCTGCTCTATGTCCTCATCACCACGCCCAAGGACCAGTATCCGCGCGGCCACTACGATCCGCTCGCCGACCGGAATCGTTTCGTCGAGGACGAGTACTCGCGCGATTTCACCAACGCGAGGTTCACTGTCAAAGTGCGCGGGGAACTCGATCTCAAAGGCTCGCAGTTCCTCCTGCTGGTGCAATCGAGCGTGCCCCCGGTCGTCACCAACTGGGTGTTGCACGGTCAGCCCATTCGCGTCACCAAAGACTGGTCGGAGCAAACGCTGATTCTCAAGCCCGATCCGTCGCAATGGACCTGTCTCGGGACGCGCGGCCCCGGCGCCGATTGTGCGACCTACGGCGAAGCTCCCATCGCCGATGCCTTGCGCGATGTGAACGTGGACATCATTCTCGTCCTGTTCCCGCTGGACATCGCTCCCGCTCGTCCCATTGCAGGCAACCTTCACAAGCTGCGAGCGGGGCGGGATTATGAGTTGGATCGTTCCCGGCTTCCCTCCGGCCACGTCGAACTCGATGAACTGCGGATCGAGTACGCCGGCTAATGCCGGCGCGACGAGCATCTCGTTCATGAAACTGCTCCAGAAAAAGTGCGCCACGCCGCACCGGCCCGATCGCGCGCCGGTGATTGTATTCGTCACGTGCATCCACCCGACCAAGCCGGTGCTCCTGCGACGCATCGGTTGGAAGATCGCGGACGATCTGCACGACGACCTCTACGACTCGATCAGTGAAGACAACGGCAACACCTGGTCGCCGCCACAGCCTTGCCTCAAGCGACGGGCGATGTCGTTTTCTGCCTCACTCGCTACGGCGAGCGAGGCCACGAAGACAATGACTGGCTTCGCGCGGGCCAATACCAATACCGCGTGTCGCTCTCCTAGCCCGGATATTTCACAAGTTCTCGGACGGTCAGACAGTGCGCTCTCATTCACACCCCACTTCAGTGGGGTGATTGGCGTCGCGAGACGTGATCGAACCGCTTCAGCGGTTTTCCTCACCGTGTCGAAACCGCTGAAGCGGTTCGCGGTGTCTGGTAGCTGCTGACCACCCCACTGAAGTGGGGTGTGAATGAGAATTCGGAGACAGCGTGCGGCCTGATTGTGAACTCTCCGGGCTAGCGTGAGGCCATCCGCACAAATCGGTCGGTCCTCGCGCTCAGAGCCTTGAGGTGGTCATCCTTGAGGCCGTGGTCCACCGTTCGGGCCATCAAGCCGTCGCGATTTCCTCCGCGCGTTGCTCCAATCGTTTGTGTCTTGATTCATTCCAGCGCTGGCGACGATGGCGGAACAACAGCGACGGCAGGAAGAACTCGGAACGGAAGTGTTTGAACGTATGCTCGTGTTCGAGAAACGACCCCGCCACGCCGACCGACCTCGACACGTCGAGCGCCAGCGCCTCCGGGTTCGTGTCGAACCCGCGCCGATACCGCTGCGCGAAGGCGATCATTTCGTTGTCAATCACTGCCTGCGCGGGAGAGAACGTGAGTTCGGACTCCAACTGGCCGACGCCCCAAATGTTGGTGACTCCCTCCGTCATGTGAGTCTGGAAACCAAACATCTTCTCCAACGCCGCCTGCGCTTCGGCAGACATGGACTCAGTCGAGACCCAGGAAGCCGAGGGTAGATCATGGAAACGTCCCATCCGCGCGGAGGCGCTGGCCAGGAGCGCGTTCTCGGGGCCGCCCGTAACCGCAATGGCGGTACGCATGTCGAAGATGTGGGCCAGACCGAGATTGTAGGTGCAGGGACGACCGGGCTCGAGGAGTTGGATGAGTACGGTGCCGGCCAGGATCTCCGCGTTCCCCACCGCCGCGGTGCCGGCAAGCGTGACCGGACCCGAAACGCCCGCCATTGGCTCGCCGTTGACCGACACGGGGATGCCGTGACCGGACGTGCGCTTGAAGATCTCCACCGCAAGACGCGTCCAGCGCAGCGGGCCATGCGCCGGGAACCCGATGCTGAACCACGGGTGGTCGCCCACGACGCGCTTCATTTCCGGCAGCATCTCCGCGCCCTCGGGCGAAAAACAGAGAACCCGGAGATGCTTCGAGCAATGTTCGGCCATCACGCGCAACCGCCGCAACCGCGCCCCGCCGTCAACCACGGTCGGTGTTCGCGGGAACGTTTCCCACAGCACACGGCGGTGGACACAGATTGCCGGAGGCGTTCCCCGAACGCCGGCCTTGTTGCATGTGATTTGCATCACTCCCACAGAAAACTCTCCTGCAACACAAACTGCATCGTCGTCCCGCCGTTGTTGCAGTTCACCAGAACCTTCCTTCCGCATGGCGACCAGACCGGGTGCGGCTGGCCACGGCTGATTGCCGACGGATCATAGTCCGCGCCGCCGCGAAAGCGATGCTCAAGGCCACACCGAAACGCTAAACGGGTTGCTTCTCTTGCGGAACTGCCCAAACTCTTTCACCGGTAGCGCTGTGGGTTCTCCCGCGCGTGCCGGTCGAGCCCGTTCATGATGGCTAGGCAACTGTCCTGCCAGCGATGCGGTGGCATGTCTTCGGTGCAGCCCATGATCAGACCGTCCATCCTCCCGGCCTGATCGAGCAAATCTACAGTGGTCGCCTCGACCTCGACGTCGGGCCTCAGATGGACGGACGAAGGGAAGTTGAGCCAGAGCACCTTGCCCGGCCACGCAGCGCGCGCTTCGGCGAGCGTCATGTCGGTGTCGGGCGCGGGCGTGAACGCTTCGATGTAATCAAGCGCGGTGCTGGCGATGGCTTTCGAGAGAAGCTTGCAGTTGGCGTCGAAGTGGCAGCCGATCAGCTTGCCGTGCTTGTGGAAAACCTCGGCCGCCTCGTTGTAATGGGGCACGTAATACTCCTCGAACGCGCGCAAACCGATGATCTCGGGGGTGACATTGCCTCCATAATTCGCAAACAGCGCCGGGGAGCGGGCCACGATGGGATAGATTGTGCGGCGGTTCTCGACGAGCGCGTCGTACAGCCTGAGCATCTCGTCGCGATTGTCCATCCACTCGACGCAGAAATCCTGCATGTCCATGTACGTTCCCGACACCAAGGCCTGCAACGGCTCCAGTCCGATGCCCGCGCGAAAAATGCCGTCGTCTCCGAAGTTGCGCTGCGCCTGCTCGAAGACTTCGTAGCACGGCTCATAGCGCTCGCTCTGGATCACGAACAGGATCACCCGGTAATCCGCCGGCGTCTTGAACATCTTCTCATGCACCCACGACGTAAACCCGGCCGATTCCTCCAGGATGGACACCTTGCCCACCGGCGTTTCGTACCAGGTGCGGGTGAACTTCTTGTCGCCCTCCCAGAACACCTCCTGCGTGATCTTCACGTGCGCGAAACGCGTTCGGAACACGGGCGCGTTGCGGTTGACGATGCACATGCCGCGGTTGCGCATCTCGCGCTCGGCGACGCACTGGGGAATTTTGTTCTCGTAGATCGTGAACGGCACGCGGTCGCTGTGTCCGCCGCGAAGGGAAGCCTCGACACGCTTTCTCGGAGTCAGAGCTGTCATACCAACCACCAGCAGGATGACTCGCGCCGCCTCCGCTGCCAACCCATTTCGCTGCGCGAATTGACGCACCTCAACTTTCCCGGAACGCGGCTACTGAAGCAGCTTTGGATCGTAGTACCAGCCGGCGGTGAACCCGCCGTCCACGCGGAAGAGTTCGCCCGTGATGTAATCCGAGGCGTCCGAGGCGAGGAATACCGCCGCGCCGAGGAGGTCGTCAATCGTCCCGGCGCGCCCGAGCGCGATGCGGCTTGCCACCTGCGCGACCCATTCCTTCTTCTCGAACAAATTGACCGTCAGTGGCGTGCGATGAAAGCCGGGCGCAATGCAGTTGACGGTGACGTTGCGTTTCGCCAGTTCGACGGCCAACCCCTTCGTCATTAACGCCACTCCACCTTTGCTCGTGCCGTAGGGCACCACCTTGGCGAGGCCGATGGAACTGGTGAGCGAGCCGATGTGGATGATCTTGCCGCCGCCAACGCGATGCCCTGGCCGATGCCCGTGCCGCCGCCGGTGACGATGGCGGTCCTGCCCGTGAGATCGAACGTGGGGAATGTCATCGTGCGTCGCGTTTCCAATCAAATCGCGCGTGCCAGTTTGTGGCCTTCGAGGATGGCGTGTTGGATCGTGCGCGGAGCGAAGGCGTCGCCGATCAACTCGATCTTGGGCACTTGGGCACTCAGGGACTTGCTCAACTCATCCACAGCCTGCCCCCCATACGCATAGACAAACGCGTCGAACGGTTCGAGCATCTCCTCGCGATTGCTCCAGACGTTCTGCGCGATGGCGCGATTGGATTCGAGCGCGATGACTTTCAGGTAGCCGTGAATCTTCACGCCCTTCGAGTAGAGCCGCTGCAGCGTCGGAGGACGCGTCGTCGCGCCCATGAACGTGGCGACGCTGGCTTCACTCGTCACGATCTCGACCTGCTTGCCGCGGTCGAGCAGAAACTCGGCAACGGATGGACCTTGATGGCCATATTCTTCATCTATCACGAGCACCCGTTCGCCGGGAACTTCCGCTCCTTGCAGCACCTCCCACGCGCTGTAGCCGTAGTCATCAATGCCGGGGATGCTCGGCTTGAAGGCCCGCGCGCCGGTGGCGATCACGACGAGGTCGGGTTTCTCGCGGAGCACGACCTCCGCGTTCGCCTCGACGCCGAGCCGGATGTCCACGCCGAGCTTCTTGCATTGCAGCGCGCTGTACCGGCACGCGCCGTCGAAGTCCTGGCGGAACGGTGCCTTCCGAGCAATGAGCGTCTGCCCGCCGAGCTCCGTGTTCTTCTCGAACAACACGACATTGTGTCCCCGCAGCCGCGCCACACGCGCGCACTCCAGCCCTGCCGGGCCGCCACCGATGACGACGATCCTCTTCGGCGACGCCGCGCGCCGCAACTCCGCCCAATCCTTCTCGCGACCGATGACCGGGTTCTGCACGCACGTCACGCCGAGGCCGGTATAGATGCGATCAATGCAACCCTGGTTGTAGCCCATGCACTGCCGGATATCGTCGAGGCGCCCTTCCTTCGCCTTGTTGGGGAAATCGGGGTCGGCAATCAGCGCGCGGTTCATGATGCACAGGTCGGCCTGACCTTCCTTCAAGACCTTCTCCGCGACGGCAGGATCGTTGATGCGACCCGTCGCGATCACCGGCACATCCACCACCGCTCGGATCGTCGCCGCCAGCGGCGCGTACAACCCGAGCGGGAACGACATGTCCGGGACCGCCGCCGCCTCGCCGACATAGGTTTCCGCCGTCGCGCCGATGATGTTGAAATAGTCGAGCAGCTTCAGTTCGTTGAGCCGCCCGGCGATCTCCTGGCACGCCGTGTTGTTCAACCCGCCGTCCACGAAGTCGTCCGCCGTCACACGGATGCCCACGATGAAATCGCGTCCCACGCGCTCGCGCACCGCTTCGAGGACGCGCACACCGAATCGCATTCGATTCTCGATGCTACCGCCGTACTGGTCAGTGCGCTGGTTCGCATTCGGCGTCCAGAACTGGTCAATCAAATGGCAATGACTCGCCATGACCTCGCAGCCGTCGAACCCACCCTTCTTCAGTCGCTCCGCCGCGTCGGCGAACGCCTTGATGAACTCCTCGATTGTTTGCTCATCCATCACGTGCGGCGTCTCACGATGGTTTGGCTCGCGAATCGCCGACGGCCCGTACAGCCGCTGCCAGATGATGTGACTCCAGCCCCGCCGTCCGCGATGCGTGATCTGCGCACAACACGGCACGCCGTACTTGTGCATCGTCTCGGAAAACTGTTGCAGGTGCGGGATGACCCGGTCCTCGAACAACTCGACGCCGTTCCAATCGCGTGCCGTGCTGCTCGGGTGCACGCTCGCCGACCCGAAACACATCATGAACCCGATCCCGCCGCGCGCCTTGAGTTCGTAATAACGCACCGTGCGCTCCGTCGGCATGCCGTCCTCCGCCAGCGCGTCCGCGTGCGCGCTGCAACAAATCCGGTTGCGTACCGTGCGCGGCCCAATCTCGATCGGAGAGAACAACGTGGGGAATTGCGTGCTCATGCTGGAATTCTTCTACCGAATACCGCCCGGGATTTCCAGCACCGATGCGGAGGAGCGAGGGAAGTCTGTGTTCATTCGCGGGGAAACGTCATTCGTTGGCGCCACTTTGCCGTTGAGTAATTGCCGCACACCGAAGCTGGCAAATCACAGTCCTTCCCCACATACTGATGTGGATGATTTACCTCGACCATAATGCGACGACGCCGATTGCGCCGGAGGTGTTGGAGGCGATGA